>JBJOKF010000006.1:0-10942 GCA_046046235.1 Planctomycetota bacterium
GCTCCGTGAACAGGTTCACGGTGTGCAGCATCTCGCCGTCCGCGTCGTAAAACTGCAGGACGCCGACGTCGATGAGCCACATCGCGAACATCTCGGCCACCCGGTAGCACCGCGCCACGCAGCGGCCGCGGTCGATCCGGATGTTTTCCTGGACATCATCGACCTCGGCGGCATCGAGGCCGAGATCGAGGAAGTAATGCGTGACGAGCCGCCGCACGTCCGCGGCATTCATGTGCAAACGCATGGTAAGCAACCTCCTGCTGCTGGGCTGTCGCTGATGCGAACTGTCGAACGACTTCCTGTCGATCGGGTCGGGAAACCTACTCAGGAGCGGCCGGCGCCGAAAGACTGTTTTCTTTCGAGCCCCGGCGGCATTCCCGACACCGAATCCCATCCGCCGTTTCTAGGATCGACGGATCGAGTTCGCCGCGATGACCAGATTGGCGGCAGTCTCCCCGTCCGCCACCACCGGGAAAGCTTCGCCAGATTGCCAGGGCGGCGGGCCGCATGATCGGCCGAAACGCGGTTTTCGCGGCTTCCGACGGGGGCGAGGGAGGTTTGCCCGCGGAAACGGGCAGCGGGCATGATGGTCGTCACCGCCGCCGCGGACCTGCGCCGACGGGCCGCTGAGACAAGATCGCGAGCAGGAGACCCAGAGGATGACGATCCGCATCGTGCACACCGCCGACAACCACATCGGCATCACCTACCAGCGGTTCAAGGGCGAGGCCGACGTGCAGAAGCGGCTGGTCGACGAACGCGTCGCGGCGCTGCGCCGCGTCGTCGAGCAGGCCAACCGCCGCGAGGCCCACTTCCTCGTCGTCGCCGGCGACCTCTTCGACCGGCCGAACGTGCCGCATCGCGAGATCGAGGCCACGGTCGAAGCACTCGCCGGATTCGCCGGTGTGGCGGTGCTGGTGCTGCCGGGCAATCATGACTTCTACGAGGGGCCGGCGAGCAAGCTCTGGCAGGCATTCGCCACCGCGGCCGGGAATCGCGAGATCCATCTGCTTCGCGAGCCGCGAGTGGAGGCGTTCGAGGTCGCGGGGCAGGGCGTGCGATTCTATCCCTGCCCATGCCCGTCGAAGCTGGGCGAGGAGTCGCTGATCGGCTGGGTGGCGGGGGCACCGAAGGAAGCGGGAGCGATCCACCTTGGCGTCGCCCACGGCAACGTCGAAGGCCTGGGGCAGGATGCGCAGGGCCGCTACTTCAACATGCGGCAGGAAGACCTGCGGGCGGCGGGGGTCGCAACCTGGCTGCTCGGTCACATCCACGTACCCTTTCCCGCGCCCGGCTCCGGCGGCCGGCCCGCCTTCTTCATGCCCGGCATCCACACGCCCGACTCCGTGAAGTGCGGTCATCCGGGCCATGCCTGGTGCCTGGACGTCGCGCCGGAGGGAGTGACGGCCTTCGAGCAGTTGGCCACTGGGGCCGTGCGGTTCGTGCGGCTCGAGGCGACGCTGCGGACCGGTGCCGATGTCGCCACGCTCCAGGCACGGTGCCAGGCCCTGCCCGCCGCCGACACGGTCCTCGACCTGCAGATCGGCGGCCGGCTCAAGGCAGGCGACCGCCAGGCCCTCGAGACGCTCGTGGCGAATCTGCGGGAACGGTTTCTGTCGGTGACCTACGAGCCGACGGTCGCGCACGAGCTCACCGCCGCCGAACTGGCCGAGATCTATCCCTCCGACAGCGTCTCGCACCGCGTCCTCGCCAAGCTCCTGGACGACCCCGAGCATCCCGACGCCGCCTGGCTCGCCCACGAGCTGTTCCAGCAACAGCTGCAGGGGGGCGGCCGGCCAGCCACCAAGGAGCCGCGTCGATGATCCTCAAGAGCATCCGTCTGCATCCTTTCGGCGGCACGACCGACCGGGCCCGAGGGCTCGAGCGCGAGGTGGCGGTCTATCTCGGGCCGAATGAGGCGGGCAAAAGCACGCTCCGGCAGGCGATTCACCATGCGCTCTTCACGCCGACGAACCTCACCCCCAAAGCGACGACGGCCGCTGTCGGCCGGTGGTATCCGCGGCCGGACGGCGACCATGCCGTCGTGACGCTCGTCTTCGAACACGACGGCTGCGAGTGGGCGCTCACGAAACGGTGGGGCGCGGGGGCCGCAACGCAGCTGGCGTCGGCCGACGGCACCACGATCGGCGAGCCGGCGACCGTGCAGCAGAAGCTCGCCGACTTCCTCGGCTTCAACGAGGCGACGAGCGCGCTCGTGCTCTCGACCGGCCAAGCGGAGCTGTCGCGGACCGTCGATCTCTTGGGCAAGGCCGATCCGCAGAAGCTGCCGCCGGTGGCCGACCTGCTGCAGGCCGCGGCCGGGGCCGCCGGGGACGTGGGCCCGGAGCGGCTGCGGTCCGCGCTCGAGCAGAAGATCAAGGATTTCTTCGGCCGCTGGGAGCGGACCACGGGGCGGCCGGCGCTCGACGGTGGCCGCGAACGCGGCGTCAAGGATCCGTGGCTCAAGCTCGCCGGGTCGATTGTCAAAGCCTGGTACGCCTGGCAGGAAAAAGTCGAAGAGCACAAGGAGCTGCTCGAGCAGGAGCGGCAGCTGCACAAGGTCTCGAGCGAGCTGGCCGACCTCGAGGCGCAGGTCGCCGCCGACAACGCCTTCCTCACGACGGGCGGGCCGCTCCGCGCCGGACTGGGCCGGCGAAAGCTCGTCGAACTCTCGCTCGGGCAGGCGCGGGAGGCGGCGAAGCCGCTCGCGGCGATCGCGGGCAAGTGGCCCACGGCGGCGGCTGAAGTTGCCGTGGCGCGGCAGACGCTCAACCGCCTCGAAACGCAGAAGAAGCAGCTCGACGTCGAGCGGGAGACGGCCCGGCAGCGGGCCGAGGCGACCCGGACGCAGACCGAATACGACGCGATCCTCGCGGCCCGCACCGCCTGGCTCGAGGCCGAGCAGGCGGTGCAGAAGAGCTTTCGGCCGCCGCTGGAGGCCGCCGCCGAGCTCGAGCAGGTCGTCGAGCGGATCCGTCAGGCCCGCAACCGCATCGACGCCCAGAAGCTGGCCTACGAAATCGCCGCCACGCAGGCCTGCAGCATGCGGATCGCGGAGGGCACCGAGCCGCCGCGGGAGGTCGCGGTCGAGGGGGGCGCCTGCGGCATCGCGAAGTCGCGGCTGCGGATCGAGGCGGGGCCGGTTTCGGTGACGGTGACGAGCGGAGAAGAGGACGTGGAGCCCATGTTCCGCGGACTCGAGCGGGATCTGGCCCGCGAGACCGAGCTGCTCGCCATCTGCCGGGCAGCGTCGCTCGTCGACGTGAAGGCCGAGAGCAAGCGTCACGACGGTCTGGTGGTGGAGGCCGCCGCGCGAAAAAACACCTCCGAGAGCCGGCTCCGCGACCGGACGTTCGAGGAGTGGCAGCAGGCCGTCGAGGCGATCGCGAAACTGCCGCAGACGAGAGACCTTGCGGCCGTCACCGCGGAACTCGGCCGCCTCGAAAACGAGATCAAGACCGAGCAGCAGAAGGCGGCGGTGAACGACGCCAACATCCGGGAGTGGGTCGAAAAATATGGCGACCAGGGGTCGCTCCTCGAGCTGATCGTCAAAAACCGCACCCAGGTCGCGGAGGCGGAGGCCGAGCTCAAGGGGCTGCCCGACACGCCCGAGGGCTTCGCGACCGCCGACGAGTTTTTGTGGGAACTCGAGCGGCGCGAGACGGAGAACCGCGAGCGGCCCGCGAAGGTGAGGGAGCTGGCGGCCACGCAGCAGCAGCTGCGCGACGCCGTCGGCGAGCGGTCGGCGGCAGACCTCGCGGAGGAGGCCGAGGCCCGGCGGCGGGCCTTCGAGGCGAAGCTCTCCGAAGGGCGGGCCTACGAGCGGATCCTCGCGGCGCTGCAGGAAGTGGTGCAGGAACGGAAGGTCGATCCGATGGCGGGATTTGCCGCGACGGTCACCGAGATGTTCCGGGCAATCACCGGAGGCGTCGACCAGCTCGAGTTCCAGGGGCAGCTGCCGTCGCGGGTGGTCAGGGGACCCGTGCTGCTCGATGCCGACATGCTCTCGCACGGCGCCGGCACGGCCCTGGCCTTGGCGCTGCGGCTGGCCCTCGCCGACGCGCATCTCGGCGGCCGCACAGGATTCATCGTCCTCGACGATCCCTTCGTCGAGCTCGATGCCGACCGCCGCGAGCGGGCCAAGGCGGTGGTGCGCCGCTTCGCCGCGCGTCATCAGGTGATCTTCCTGACCTGCCACGAGCCGCACGCGGCCGGCTGGGATGGCAAGTCGGACGGGTGACGCGAGTCCAGTTACTAGTGGGCGGCGAGCTTTTCCGGGCCGACGACGTAGAGAAACTCCGTGTTGCGGAGGTGACCGACGGTGCCCACCTTCGCGCCGGATGGGTTGTAGATGCCGATCTGCGCGCCCACATACCGTTTGTAATCGTGCTCGATCACGGTCACGCAGCCCCGGGTGGAGAGAAGCTCCTCGGCACGCTCGCGAGTCAGGTAGCCCTCGTCGTTGAACGACACGACGATCCACGGAGCCTGGATGGCTCCGATGACCTCGGAAAAGGCCGACTCGAATCGGGGCCTGGAGTTGAAGGCACTGGAACGTGTCCGGCAGTCGATGCGCTTGCAGGCAGTGCCATACACTTCCGGCTTGTCCCAGAGGACGAGCGACTCCCAGATGTGGTAGTTCCCCAGATATTTATGCTGGTTGTACGGAGGGTCCACGTACGCCAGATCGGTCGACACGCTGCGGGCCGCCGCGACGGCCTCGAGCTGCAAGGCCTTTCCTTTCCCATGGCGGGCCCGGGGCAGGACATCGGGAATCCGCAGCTCGAGGGCGCTCGAGGCTCGGGCCGCCCAGGATTTGAGATACGCCATCTGCACGCCCGTCGTCGAATCCACGCGATCGGCGGCCTCCATGAGCGCGACGAGCATCACGGATTCGAGCTCGCTCGGCAGTGATTTTTTGGCGATGGCCTCGCGAATGGCGTCGATCCGCGCGCCATTGTCCGGCTGAAAAAAGCGGCTGCGGACGCAGAACGTCTCCGTGAAGTATCCGGGCTTTCCGGGGAGCCGATTGAACTCCCGGACCAGCTTTTCGGCGTCTGGCAGGATCGCGGCGCGATCGGCCTGGACATAACAGCGGGCCAGAGTCGCGGCGTAGGCGTTGTGGTCGTTCGCGACGACACGAAACCCCTCGCGCTTGAAGGCATGCCCCACGCGGGACGTGCCCGAGAAGAGGTCCAGCACCGACCGCACGCCCGGGATCGCTTTCGCGACCGCGACGATGGCCGGGAGGAGCGTGCGTTTCGAGCCGATGTATTTGATCACGCAGTGGCTCGCCCGGCGGGGACTCGGCAGGACGGGGCTGTCGCCTGGGCGCCGATCGGGAAGCCGCTCACGTCAACCGCCCTTCAGCCGGTCGGCCAAGCCGGTGGCGCGGCGGATCGGCGTGCGGATCGCCGCCTCGATCACGTCGCGGGAGCCGACGACCGTCACCTGGTCGCTGGCCCGCGTGACGCCCGTGTAGAGCAGTTCCCGCGTCACGATCCGGCTGGGCCGCTCCGGCAGCACGACCACCGCGTGGCCATATTCCGACCCCTGGCTCTTGTGGATCGTCAGGGCGTGGACCGTCTCGACGTCCTCGAGCTGCGCGACCGACACCAGCCGCGGGGGACCGTCCGCCTGCGGCAGCGCGAGATGCCGCAGGCCGTCGCCCGCGCCCGCCGCCACGAGGCCCATGTCGCCGTTGAAGAGATCGAGCGCCGGGTTGTTGCGGGTCACCATGAGCGGCCGGCCCGAATACCAGGGCGCGCCATGGGCGATCCCGAGCCGTGCTTCCACCCGCGTGTTCCAGCCCGCCACGCCCGCGGCCCCGGCGCGGTGGGCACAGAGCACCTGCAGCTCCTTCTGGGCGGAGAGCGATTCCGGCACCCGCCCCTGCTTCGTCAGGTCACGGAGACGTGCCGCGTGCGCGACCACCTCCTCGATGAGTTGCTTGAAGGCGGCCGTTCCCGGCTGGATCCAACGGATCGACCGCGGGTCGTCGGGCTTCGTGTTGCGGGAGTCGGGCGCGGGCGTCCAGCGGCCTGCGAGGATGTCGAACGCCAGCGCGGCTCCCGCGTCGCCGCCCGCCAGGATCGCGTCGGCGAGGGCGCCGATGCGCGGCCCGAACCGGTGTCGGATCGTGAGCTTTTCCGTGCGGGCCGCGAGTCGCGAGCCGGGGAGCGCCGCGGCGGTCGCGATGTCGCCGAGCACCGTGCCGGCATCGACGCTCGCCAGCTGGTCGGGATCGCCCACGAGCAGCAGCCTGGTATCCGGACCAAGCGCGTCGAGCAGGCGGTGCATCAACGAACTCGAGAGCATCGAGGCTTCGTCCACGATGACCAGACCGGCGGACAGCCGATTCGTGCCGCCGGACTTGTACCGCGGCGCGCCGAGGGGGTGGTACCCGAGCAGCTTGTGGATCGTGAGCGGACGCACCTTGGCGACGGCCTCGCGGGCCTCCTGGGGCGCTTCCCGCACCTCCGGCGGGGCGTTCTCGTCGTGCAGTCTCGACCGCAGCGCCTCGGCCATGCGGGCCGCGGCCTTGCCCGTGGGGGCGGCCAACGAGATGGCGGCGTCGGGATTCTCCCGAAACAGCGCGATGAGCCTCGTCGCCACCCGTGTGGTCTTGCCGGTGCCGGGGCCGCCGAGCAGGATTTCGACGTTCGCCGCGGTCGGGCCCACGAGCCGCGCCGCGATCTCCCGCTCCTCGTGCAGCGAACGGGCGAGGTAGAGCCGCTCGCCCTCGAGGACGAACGGGGCGCGGCTGTCCGGCGGGCCGACGAGACGGTCGGCCGACTCGAGCGCCGCGATCCACGTCGCCGCGGAGTGGGGCCACCCGAGACCGTCGTCCCCGACACCAGCGGCGTCCCCGGCAGCCGGCCGGATGTCGGCCAGATGCACGCAGGTGTGGCCGTCGCGCGGGGCCCGGATCGCCAGGCACATGCCCAGCCAGGCCCACGGGGAGGGGGCGAGGGCGGGGGACTCGCGCCGCGCCATCCCGACGAGCATGGCCACCGCCGCGACGTCGTCGGCCGAGATCACGCGGGCCACGACAAAGCCGGCGAGTTCACTCGGCACGCCCTCCGGCAAGCGGATCGCTGTGACACCGGCCCGTCCGCCGCTCGTCGCCGCCGCGCCCTGTGCCGCCGTCTTCATCGCTGCACTCCCGTCAGGTCGCCGGCGAACAAGTCACTCAGCCGCCGCCAGATCGTCGGCGGCGGCTGCCAGGCAAACACGCCGTAGCGACCGCCCGCGGCATCGACCGGCGTCCGGGAGCCTTTCATGCCGCGGACGAAGCCATAGACCACGCCCGCGATGCACGCGCCCGGATCCCAGTCCGCCGGCTGCCGCGGCCCCAGCCGCCAGCGGAGCATTCGCCAGATCGCCGTGCCGTAGACGAGCGCCTGCAGCGGATAGTGGTGGCTCGCCATCGCCGCGACGAGCTTCGCCGGCGCATAGGCGGCCAGCGGGATCGGGTCGTCGGCGCCGTGCAGCCGGTTCGTCTTGTAGTCGGCGATGAGCAGCTGCGGAGCGTCGGGCGTCGAGCCTGGCAGCCGCAGCACGGCGTCGATCGAGCCGTTGATGAGCCCAGCCAACGGGACGTCGAAATCAGCGCCGGAGAGCCGCCGGGCGTAGGCCGCCAGCGGGTGGTCGGTCGGCAGCTGGCTTTCGAGCACGTGGCCGACATCCCGGGCCTGCACGCCGGCCCCGAGCGCCGGCAGCGACATCTCGAAGTCCATCTCCGCCAGCCGGTCGGCCCGCCCGAAATCGGCGAAGCGGCAGTCGCGAAACGGGGCGGCGGGCGGGCCGCCGAACGGCGTGAGCAGGGCGTCGGCGATCATCCCGGCGAAGTCGTCGCGGTGAGGTGCGAGGAACCGGGCCGTCGCGACGTCGCCGACCACCCGCTCGACGTCCGCGCGCAGCTCCGCTTCCGATACGTCCGGCCCCGTCTCGACCTGCTCGAAGATCTCGTGGGCCACGCTGCCGAACGCGGTGCCGGCCGGGAGGGCGGCGATCGAAAAGCCGCTTTCGTCGGTTTCGGGCCCGGCGTCGACGGCATCGCTGACCGCCGCCGCCTCGTCGGCGTCGATCGATCCCCCGACGACGGGCAGGGCCTCGTCGTGGCCGCGATCCACGGGATCGTGAACGCTCGACCCGGCCCGCAGCGCCGCCTTCACGATCCCGCTGTACGACGTCCGGCGGTAGGTCAGCTCGACCGGGGCCGGCATGCGGGCGACGTCGATCGTCCGCTCCGGGGCGCTGCGATCCCGCTTGCGCGGCGGCGGCAGATCCGCGGCCGCCCGCACCGCGATCCGGTCGGCCTGCTCGGTCGGCACGTCCGCGGCCGTCGGCGGGGCGTGTCGCAGCACTGCGGGCAGCACGGTGCGTTTTCCCCGCGGCGGCGGCTTGCGCAGGATGCAGACATGGTGCTCCGGCCGGGTCACGGCGACGTAAAGCAGCCTGCGGATCTCGTCGTTCTCCGCGTCACGGGCGAGTGTCTTCGCCTCGTCGCCAATCGCGCCATGGGGAATCGCCTTGCCGATGTCGACCCAGCGGGTGCCGTCGCGGTGAAACACCCCGGCCTGACCGGCCGACGTTTTCTCGGTCCAGCCATCGACCACGACGACGCAGGGAAACTGGAGCCCCTTCGCCGCGTGCACGGTCATGATCGTGACCGCGGCGGTGTCGCTCTCGACCCGCCGGCTCACGAGCTCCGACGTCGCGTCCTGCGCCTCGAATACCGACAGGTGCTCGAGGAACTCGCGGGCATGGCCGCCGCGGCCGCGGCTGGCCTCATTGAGCAGTTCGACCACGTGCGAGAAATCGACGATCCGGCGGTCGCCGTCATCGGCGCCGGCGATCCGCGTCACCATGGCGCGATCGGCCATGATCTCCGCGGCCATCGCGGCGATCCCCTTCCGCTGCAGCGTGGCATGCCGCGCGGCGATCATCGCCTGGATCTCCTGCACGCTGTTTTCCTCGAGGCCGGCGACTTCCTCCAGACGCTCGCCGAAGAAGACCGTCGCGGCCGCCCGCCGCGTCCGGCCCGCGTTGCTCGGTCGCTCCATGGCTTCGAGCAGACAGCGGATGTCAGCCGCCATCTGTCCCGCCATGACGCTGGCGGTGCCCTCCGTGACCGCGGGAATGCCCAGATCGACGAGCCGCTTGGCGAGCACGGAGCCGGTGTAGTTGGTCCGCACGAGCACACAGATCTGGCCCGGCTCGAAAGGCCTCGGCTCGGCGGGGCCGAAGTGGGTGCCGGTGAGCAGTTCGTGGACTTTCCGCGCCGCCGCGGTGACGATCGACAAGCCGCCCACGTCGAGAAACTCGACCGGCCGGAGGCCGACCACCCGGGTCGTCTCACGGCCCGGTGCCGGTTCCACGTGGCGGTAGGCGATACCCTCGCCGAACGTGGCGCCGTCCATCGTGTGGTTCAAGCCGGCGAGCAGCGGGCCGTCGGAGCGGCGGTTGACCGAGAGCGTGCGCCGGGGCGGCGCCGGCGGCAGCTCCGGAGCGCCGGGCTGCGGCGGGGCCGCCGGTTCCGGCACCACGCCATCCTGGGCGTGGTGCACGTAGGCCGTGACGTCGGCCCCGCGAAACCGGTAGATCGCCTGCTTCGGATCGCCGACGGCGAACAGCACCCGCTCGCCCCGCGGCGGAAACACCGCGTGGAAAAACTCCCACTGCAGCCGGTTCGTGTCCTGGGCCTCGTCCACGATCGCGAGCTTGTAGCGGTCGCGCACGAGGGCCAGAAACGCCTGCTTCCGCTCCCGCATCGCCGGCGCGTCGTCGTCGCGGACGGTGACCTCCTCCCACGCCCGCACGAGGAGTTCGTCGAAGCTCGGGCTGGCACGCATGCGATCCCGCACACGGAGCACGCAGGCGCGAATGAGATCGGGCAACGCGCGCAGCAGCGGCCGCCGGTCCGCGGGGCAGTTGTCCTCGTCCCAGGTCATCTGCAGGAAGGGGTCGGCCAGGTGGAGCTTCACGAGTTCGAGCAGGTGCCGCTCTTCCCACAACCAGCCGGCCTCCGCCTCGGTGACGATCACGTCGTTGACGACCTCGGCGAGCACGCGGTCGCGGAGCTCCTCGTCTCCCGTTTCCGTGACGGCCTCACCAGCCAGCCGCAGGATCCGCGCGCAGACCGAATGGATCGTGCCGATCACGGCCGTGTCGAACTCCGCCAACGCCCGCTCCAGGCGCCGGGCCATGTCGGCGGGGGACGCGGCGTGCGTGATTTCCGTGGAGAGCAGATGCTCGTCGAGCTCGTCCTTCCGGTAGCCGGGCGGCGGCGGCTCGCCGCGGAGCAGCCGCGCCGTCACGCCGAGCCGGCTGCGGATCCGCTCGCGGAGTTCGGCCGCGGCGTTGCGGGTGTAGGTGGTGACGATGATCTCGCCCACCCGCAGCTCCTCCGTCGTGGCGATCATGCTCGTGACGTAGGCCGCGACGGCGTGCGTCTTGCCCGTGCCGGCGCTCGCCTCGATGAGCGTGCCGTTGGGCAGGGGACCGGCGGTGATGTCGAAGGGGCGCGTCATTGGAGCACGTATGTCCTGCTTGCCCTGTCGTACGCGGGGGCGAGCAGTTGCTGGAAGGTGTCCAGGAACCGCACCCGCTCGGGATGATCGGTGAAGACCTGCTCGAAGCTCGGGCTGACACCGAACAGCGCGCACTCGGACGACCGCCAGTAGAAGTCTCCCTCCACCGCCTTCTGGAACTCTTCCTCGCGGCCGGCGGCTTCCTGGGTGAGCACCTTGCCGAACGCGGGACGAGGCTCCCGGATCGCCTCGTGAACCAGGGCCACGATCGCGTCGAGACGGCGCGCCGCCTCCGCCGGAGGCATGAGCGCCGGGGCGAGTTTTACGACCCGGGCCTGCCAGGAATCAGCCGGACGCGGGGCGGGGTTCCGCTCGCTCGGCGGCTTGAGCTTGCCGACCTGCCACTC
>JBJOKF010000025.1:0-11501 GCA_046046235.1 Planctomycetota bacterium
TGCGGCAGCAGCGGGTGACCGGCGGCGTGTCGGTGACGATCGACGACTTCATGAGCCACGCGATCATCCTCTTCAGCGGCGACCCGGCCGTCACGGCCCACGTGCAGGATCGGATTCGCGGCATGACGGCGGTCGAGCTCTCCTCCGCCCGCGCGATCGCCTCAACCGCGCTGGCCGGCGCCGGCGACCTGCTCGGCCGGCTGCCGCCGCAGGCCCTCAGTGGACCGCCGCCGGTGAGCGCGGTGCCGATGCTCACCGAGGCGGGGCGACTCGCGGCGGAGGCCGAGGCGGTCGCCGCGACCGATTCGGTCACGGCGGTCGTCAAGTTGCGGAGAGCCGCCGCGATCGCCGGGCAGTTCGAACGCCGCGTGTGGGAAAATGGCGTCAAGGCCGAGGGATCGATGGTGGCCAGCCCGCTCACCGCGTCGGATTCGGCGCTCGCCGAGGAATGGCGGTTCGTGGCCGCCCGGGCCGCGACGGTGCCCGGCCCCGAACTCCTCCCGGGAGGCGGCATGGAGCGGATCGACGACCTGGCGGGGGGCGGCTGGCGGCACTTCGCGCGGGCACAGCCCGACGTCCGCACCGGGGTCGAGGTCTCGCAGTCGCGGCCCGCGACCGGCCAGGGATGCCTGCGGCTGATCGCCAAGCCGATCGATCCCGAGGAGGCGCCGGTCGTGGTCGAAACCCCTCCCTTGTGGATCACGACCCCGCCCGTCGCGGTCCAGGCGGGAAGGCTCGTGGAGATTTCGGCCCAGGTGTTCGTGCCCAAGCCGATCGCGGGCAGCGTGGACGGGCTGTTCGTCTTCGACTCGCTCGGCGGACCGGCCCTCGGCGAGCGGGTGGCCGCCACCAAGGTCTGGCGCCGGCTCGTGCTCCATCGGATCGTGCCCGGCGAGGCTGCGGGAGAACCCGTGACGGTGACGTTCGCGCTGACCGGACTCGGCGAGGCACTCATCGACGACGTCTCGATTCGGGTCATCGACCGCGGCGATCCGAACGGCGTTCCCGCGACGCTGGTTTCGACTCCGGCCCGGCCGGGCGAACCAGCGCGGGGATTCCCCAGTCCCGACGACCTGCTCACGGCTCCACCGGCCGCGGTGTCTGCCGCCCCTCCCGCCGCCACGACACAGCCGCCGGCCGCGGCCCCATCCGCCACCGCGTGGCCGGGCATGAATCTCGACTGGCCGAAACTCATGCCCTTCGGTCAGTCGGCAGACGCCCCGCCGCCGGGGCCGGGAGGGGGCACGATCGATCCCTTCAAACGGGCCCGGGGCACCACTGCCCCACCGACCACGCCGTGAGGCCCGCCGGGCCGCTTTCTCCATCAGGCGCGGCCGAGCGCCGCGCGAGCCTTGGCGTCGAGGTCGCGAAGCCGCTGCGTGCAGACGTCGAAGATCTGCCGCTCATCCATCGCGGCCACCTCCGCGGCCGTGAGGATCTTGCCGAACTCGAGCCGAATCCGCCCCGGCCGGGGAAAGAGTCGCGTCCGCGGCCAGCATTCAAACGCGCCGACGATCGCCACCGGCACCACCGGCACTCCGGCCCGCTTCGCGATCAGGCCGAAGCCGTTCTTGAACTCGCCGAGCCGACCGTCGGCGGTCCGCGTGCCCTCCGGGAAGATGATCACGGCCGCGCCCCGCACGAGCCGCTCGATGACGAGCTTCATTGCTGCGACCGCCGAGGTGTTGCGGTCGATCGGCACGGCGTCGAGCGCCGTGATCACCGCGCCGAACGGCTTGAACGCATAGAGCGAACTGCGGGCGAGGCTCGACATCCGGCGATCGGTCGCCAGGCCGAGCAGCAGCGGGTCGAGGTGGCTCTGGTGGCTCGAGAGCACGACGATGCCGCCCGTCTGCGGCAGCGGCTCGACGAACCGGGACCGAAAGCCGAACACCGTGACGCCAAGCGTGCGGGACAGCACCCAGAGGACCGAATAGAGACACTTTCCGAACGTGCTGTGCCCGCCCCCCGGCGGCGAGAGCCTTCGACCGCGCTGCGGCTCGTGCTCCAGCGGCGGCTTCATGCTGACCACGGACCGCGCCGCTCCTCGACGAGTTGCACGAGCCGATCGACCACCTGCTCCGGCGAGAGGCCGTCGGTCTCGACGAGCACCGCGTCGGCCGCGGCATGCATGGCACCGACCGGCCGGATGCGGTCTCCCTCGTCACGGCGATTCTGGGCGGCGAGCACCTCCTCGAGCGATGCCGCCACGCCTCGTGAAGCCTCCTCCCGCTGACGACGGCGAGCCCGCTCCTCGGCAGAGGCCGTGAGAAAGACCTTGAGTTCGGCCCGGGGAAACACGACCGATCCCTGATCGCGGCCCTCGGTGACCACGTCGATCCCCTCGGCAAGCCGCCGCTGCAGCCGCTTCATCACCTCGCGCACCGGAGGCGCGTCGGCGACCGATCGGGTGGCCGCGGTGATTTTTTCGGTGCGGATCTCCGTGGAGACATCGCGGTCACCCACGAACACGTGTCCGTCGCGGAAGGCGATCGCCAGCGACTCGGCCACCGCGGCGAGCCGGGCCGGGTCGTCGAGCGGCACCCCCTGCTCGACGGCCACGAGCGTCACGGCTCGGTACATCGCACCGGTATCCATGTACCACCACCCGAGCCGGGCGGCCAGCGCGCGGGCCGTGGAACTCTTGCCGGCGCCGGCCGGCCCGTCGAGCGTGATGATCATCCCGCAAACCCCAGGTCGAGCTGCAGCCACTGATAGCGATCGAGAGAAACTACGGTGCAGGAGCCTTCGATCGCAACGTCCGCATCCTGCCGCGGGTGTCCGTCGAGATCGATCGCACCAGCCCGAGTCGGCGTCCGGCCCCAGTCGATCCGCACTTCCCCGGCGCGGCCCGCCGATTCGAGCAGGCCGACACGGGCCCCGACCAGCCGGCCGGCGGCGACCGTCGTATCGAGGACCGTGACCCGCACGTTGGCCGGCACGCCCGGCCGGCGGGGGGCGAGGGGGGCGTCGGCGAGCAGCGCGAGTGCCGCATCCCACGGAGCCTCGAGGCCGATGCCCACGGCAAGGCGCCGCGTGAGCGATGTCGCCGCACCGCCGGCGAGCACCGAGTCGAGCACGTGTGGGCTCGAGAGCAGATGCCAGGGCAGACCCCCCGTCAGGATCACGACCGCATCGCCGGGTTGGTGCCGCCCTCCGCCAGGCACGATCTCGATGAAGTGCGGCGCGGTGAAGCGGCTCCGCTCCGTGGCCACCGACTGCGTGTGGAGACTGCGGCGGATCTCGACCTGCTCGTTCTCGTGCCACGCGCACCGGGAGGCGACGTGGCTTTCGAGGAGGGGCCCGGCGAGCGTCCGCTCGAGCCGCACCTCGATGTCGATCATGGCCAGCGGCAGCGACTCGACGACCATGAACCGCTGCGTGAACCGCGCGGCCGTGCCGCCGTCGGCATCGACGAGCCGACCGCGGGCGACGAGCGAGTCGCGGCCGGCGACCATCTCGTGAGTGACGGTATCGGCGACCATGGCCGCGTAGACCGCCCGCTCCTCCGGCGACGTCCAACCGCCTCCCACCTCGGGCACCGGCCGCGTGGTGCGGATCGCCAACTGCTGCGAGAGGCGATTGCCGCGATCCGCGGGGCGACGCAGCGAGAGCAGGCCGCCGGTTCGTGGATGTGCCTCCAGCCGCAGGAGGCCGTTGTCGAGCACGAGGCGGCCAGACTCATTGGCGGCGGCGAAGAGCCCCCGCGGGAGCCAGCGGCGCAGCGGCACGGGCTGAGCCTTGGCGGGCCGGTCCGAAGACTGGTTGGCCGCTGCCGGGCGAGAGCCGGCGGTCACGGCGCCGGCAGTCAACGAGCCGGCTGCGGCGACGATCCGCCGCGCCTCGACGCGAGCTGCCGCGATGGCCGCCTCGACGGGCTCCTCGCCCGCTAAGGCGAACGGGGCGGAAAGGGTGGGCGGGAAGGAATCGGGCTCGAGGTCGACGAGCGTGCCGGATCCCGATGCGTGGCGGACAAGCTCGTCGACGGTGACGAACGTGCCGAGCAGCGTGGACCAGCGGCCGATCCGGCGGAGCAGTTCGTGCCAGCGGCTCGCGGTGCCGGCATAGCGGGCGAAGAGCAGGGCGGCCACGTGCTCGCGGTCCATCGCCTCGCCCAACGCCTCGGGAAGTGCGAGAACGGTGCGGGCCAGTCGGGCATCGAGCGGCTGTGCGGCAAGCATCTCCACGCCGCTGCCCGCCGCCTCCCAGCGAATCATCCCGCGGCCCACGTCGGGCAGTCCACCGCCGTCGAACAGGCTCCAGATGCCGGCGGTGCAGCCGAATCCCGCGAGCAGTTGCGGCAGCAGCGCCGATCCGCCGCCCGTCACGCGGGCGAACGCCGTCGGCGCCGCCCCGAGATGCTCTCGCCAGGCGGCGCGGCCCCTGAGAAAAGAGTCTTGCAGCTGCTCGGGAGTGCAGGCGTCGAGCGGCAGGTCGCGGTCACGACCGCCGCAGAGTCCGACGCGGCCTTCCGCGACGGCCTTCCGCAACTCGGCGAGCGCCTCGGGCCGCACGCTTGCCAGGTCCTCGATGGCGGCTCCGGTGGCGGCGATCGAGATCGGCGCAAGAGCGTCGAGGTCTGCCGCCAGCGATTCGCGGGAGGTGGTGGCCGCGACGAGCACGAGATCGACCACCCACGAGTCCACCGGATAGTAGTGAGCCCGGGTGGCGGCGAGCGAGTCGAAGCACTCCCGCAGGCCGGAGCGGACGGCGGCATCGTCGCCATCGACCGCAGCCCGTGCGGCTGCGACGACGGCCGCCGAAAAACCGGTCGACTCGAGATCGGTCACGGATCGCATCCGGCGGGCGAGGAGCTGGGCGAGAAGCGCCGCCAGTCCCAGGGCACGGAAGTCGTCTGCATGGCGGTCGCCGGGGAAGGGATCCTCGACGGTCGCGCCACAGGCGGCCGCCGCCGCGGCGGTCATCGCCTCCAGGCCCGCGATCCGCCGCACGAACGAAGACCCGGCTGCCGCGGTGGCGTCGAACTGGGCGGCGAATCGATCGTCCCACGTCGAGGGCACGAGGCCCAGCAGCGGACCGCCTGCGATCGGCAGGTCGATGCTCGCCCACTGCGGCGGTTCACCGGCCGACGCGATCAGGCATGGATGCCAGGCCGCCGTCCAGGCCGCCAGCAGGTCGTCGGCCTCCGCCTCTTCGAGCCACGTGGGAAACTCATCCAGCGTGTGACAGGGTAGGAAGACCGTCGTGCGTAAAGGCGGCATACGCTGCGAGTGTAGTTGATGCCGACCGGTTCCCGTCGGTCCGCAGCGGCGGCCGCTGCTGATGAAGGATAACCGGGGGCCATACGACTTCGCGACTCTGGCGATTTTCCTGGACTACGTCGAGCTCGACGCCGAGGAAGTTCTGCGGTTCGTTGTGACTGTGCCCGCCGGGAGGACGCTCGCGTGACGGCCCTCGTGAACCGTCGCGGGCGTGCCTTCCGGCGCTGGCGGCACTCGACAGCGCGAAGGCCGCGAGCGGCAACGAAGCCCACGCGGGACTGTGGGTATCGCTGGGGGCGGCAGCCCCGAAGGCTCCAGCATCCAAGACGGGCACCGGCGAACTCGTCGTATCCCTCACATGCGATCGCCGCGCGGAAGGGCGCATGCCACGGCGCACGCGTGGTGACAGGCGGTCACCACCGGGGCTACAATGGGGACATCGGATGGGAGAGCGTTCATGGCCACGGCCGCGGAATACGTGATGACCGATGAATACGGCGTGATGCGGGTGGGACACACCCGCGTCATGCTGGACTCGGTGTTGGCGTCGTTCCACGAGGGGTGCTCGGCGGAGACGATCGCACAGCAGTATCCGGCGCTGTCGCTCGAGGAGATCTACGGGGCGATCGCGTTCTACCTGGGGCATCGCGACGCCGTCGACGCCTACCTCGCCCGTCAGGACGAGGTCTGGCGTCGGGAACGTGCGGCGGCTGACAAGTCTGCAAGCCCGGTCGTGGCCCGGCTCCGGGCCGAGGCGGCGCGCGTTGGGATCGGCCGGTCATGAGCCGGCCGCGGTTCCTGGCCGACCATGATCTCAACGAGCACATCGTCACGGGCGTCCAGCGGCTGCATCCGGACATCGAGTTCGTACGGGCCCGCGACGCGGGCCTGGCCGACGCGTCCGACCGCGACGTGCTCGCCGCTGCGGCGCGGCTGTCGTTCTGCGTCGTCTCGCACGACGTGAACACCATGACGGCGGCGGCCGCCGCCGTGCTCGCCGCAGGCGGGTCGTTTCCCGGCGTTTTCCTGGTGAAGCAGACGACACCCGTCCGCGTGGCCATAGAGAGCCTGACGCTGGTGTGGTCGGCGAGCGGGCAGGAAGACTGGCGCAATCAGGTCGTATTCCTGCCATTCTGACCGCACCGCGCGGGCGGTAACGCAAGCCACCCGAAGCGAGTGCTCTACGGCGGCATCATGGCGCTCGGCAACCGTCCGTTGCCCTGCACGCTGCGGACGAGCGGCGGCCGGCCACTCGCAGGTGAACTGCCGCCAAAGGATGACGATCGTGGTTGCGGCCACGATCACGACGGCTGCCGGGATGCCGGCCGCCAGCATGAACACGCCGGCAAGGCTGGGAGCTTCGCCGGTGACAAGACGGCCCCTCTCGTGGAAGGAGCAGGTCGGCCGGAGAAAAGGTTCCGTCGCGGGGCGGCGGACCTGTGAGGCCGGTTGATTCAGACCCCCAGCGTCAACCGTCGAGGACCGAGCGGTTATCCAAAGGAAGTAGCGGCGGCCGTTTGACACCCCATGCAGAGCGTTCGTAAAGTGTGATGTGGACGGGATTTCGCCCGTCACACCCCGCGTTTTCCCGGCCCACCCTTCGACCATCTTCGCACCGGGAACAGGCCCCTATGGCCCGCAGTCCGTACGCCTGGGGAATCGACATCGGCAAGTGCGGCCTCAAGGCCCTGCGCTGCCAGGTCTCGCCGACCGATCCCCGCAAGCTCGTGGCCGATGCGTGCGAGTACATCGAATACCCGATGATGCTCTCGCAGCCGGAGGCCGACCCGGTGGAGCTGGTGCGGGCGGCGATCGAGGAGTTTCTATCGCGGCACTCCCTGGAAGGCGACCGCGTCGCCGTGGCCGCGCCGGGGCAGGCGGGCCTCGCCAAGTTCATCAAGCTGCCGCCCATCGAGGCGAAGAAGATCCCCGACATCGTTAAGTACGAGGCCAATCAGCAGATCCCCTTCCCGCTCGACCAGGTCGTGTGGGACTGGCAGCGGCTCGCCGGCGGGATCGAAGAGAGCGGCTTCGTGATGGATGCCGAAGTGGCGATGTTCGCCATGAAGAAGGAGCAGGTCAACAAGGCCCTCGCCCCGCTGATCAACGCGGGCATCGAGGTCGACGTGCTCCAACTCCAGCCAATCGCCCTGGCCAATATGGTGATGTTCGACCAGTTGCCCCCCCCGGCGACGATCGATCCCGAAAACCCGCCGCCGTCGATCGTGCTCGTGTCGATCGGCGTGGACTCGACCGACATCGTGGTGAGCAACGGCCTCAAGGTGTCGCAGCGGAGCATCCCGATCGGTGGCAGCAGCTTCACGAAGGCCCTCGTGAAGGAAATGCAGTTCACGTTCCAGAAGGCGGAGCAGGAGAAGCGGAACGCCGTGCGGGCTGCCGACCCGCGGGCCGTCTTCAAGGCGATGCGGCCCGTGTTCGGTGATTTCGCCTCCGAGATCCAGCGGTCGCTCACGTATTTCGGGAGCGTCGACAAGTCGCTGAAGATCGGCAAGGTGCTGCTGGTGGGCAATGCCGCCAAGCTTCGGGGCCTGTCGGACTTCGTCGCGAAGCAGCTCGGGATCGACGTGCAGCGGCTCGACAAATTCAACTCGCTCGACGGGCCGGCCACGACGGCCGCCGCCTTCCGGGAGAATCGGCTGGCGTTTGGCACCGCCTACGGCCTCGCCCTGCAGGCGGCCGGCGGATCCGACCTGCGGACCAACCTCGTGCCGCGGGACATCATCCGCGACCGGATGATCGCCCAGAAGAAGCCCTGGGCGGTGGCCGCGATGCTCGGCCTGCTGACGGCCGCGGTCGTCAACTTCGCGGGCATGTTCCTGGCCTGGCAGAGCTACGCCCCGGCGAAGTACACGCAGGCTTTCGCGGGGGCCGATCAGGCGAAGGCGCGGTCGGATGCCGCCGTGCGGTCGCTCGAGGAGACGAAGCAGAAGCAGGCCGAGACGGCCGCCTGGCAACGGTACCTCGTGCAGGTGCAGGAACGGCGGTTTCAGTCACTCGACATGATGCGGGCCGTGACGTCGCTTCTGCCCCGGGATCCGGAGGGCAAGGTTCCCGACCAGCCGGGCGATCGCCGGGAGATCCACGTCGACAGCCTCGACATGCAGTTCTTCCCGGACCTCGCCACCTGGTTCACCGGCGTGCAGGCGAACTGGACGGAAACCATCGCGGAGTTCGCGAAGGAGGAGGGGAGCGATGCCGCGGCACCGGCCGAAGCGGCCGGTGCGGAGACTGATGCGGCCCCGGCCGATCCGGCCGCGGTGCCGGATTCGACCGCCATCGATCCGTCCGCGGCCGGCACCGGTGAAGCGGCGGTCGCCGGGCCCACGGGACCGGGCTGGGTCGTGCAGATCACCGGCCATCACTTCCACAATCAGGAACAGGGCAACGAGGGGGAGCAGTTCGTGCGGTCGACGATCGTTCGCAATCTCCTGGGCAAGGGCGACGAGGCATTCGTCGCAGCCGGTGAAAAGTCGGGCGCGTCGGTGCCCGTGTCGGAACTCGGCATCGGCTATCCGGTGCTCGTGCTGTCGTCGCCGATCCGCAAGGTGCAGGTGCAGACGGCGCAGGCCGCGGCGGGCATCACGGGCGGGCCCGGTTTTGCCGGACGCCCAGGCTTTCCCGGCGGCCCAGGTTTCCCCGGCGGACCAGGCTTTCCCGGCAGGCCCGGCTTCGAAGGGGCCCCCGGGCCGGCTGGCGATGCCTCGTCGGGCCTGATCGACCTCAAGCGCTACGACTTCATCCTGCAGTTCGTCTGGAAGCCGACCACGCCCGGCTCCACCCTTCCGCCTCCTGCCGCGGCCACCGATGCGGCCGTCGAAGCCGCCCCCTGACGTCTCGGTCGAGATCGCCATGCCACAACTTCCCGAGCAGATCCGGCCCGTCGTCGCGGCCCTGGCCAAGTATCACTTCTGGATACTGGCGCTGATCGTGCCATTGGTGCTCGTGCCGCTGCTGTTCATGGGAACAGGCAGCCTCGACTCGAAGATCACCGCGCAGAAGTCGCAGATCGAGGGCCGCCTGTCGGCCCTCAAGGGTGTGCAGGGAATCGCCGAGCATCCCAACGAGGGCTGGTCCGAGGCGGTCGAGGCCCAGACAAGAAAGATCCAGGAGGAGACGCTCGCCGAGTGGCGACGATTCTGGGAGGCGCAGACGTTTCTCCGGGTGTGGCCCGCGAAACTGGGAGTCGATTTCGTGGAGCGGGTCGCCACCCTCAAGCCCGGCGCGAACCTCAATCGGGATCTCCTGTTACGGTATCAAAACACGGTGTCCGACCTCGTGCGGGAACTTCCCGTCCGCATGGGCGCCGACGACCTGATGCTCGAGGGCTCAGTGCCCGGTGGCGGACCCGAGGGTGAGTTCGCGCCGCGGGGCGGCCGTCCTGGTTTCGGCGGTGATTTCGCCCCCCGGCCCGGCGGCGCGCCGATGACCACCGCGCTCGTCAACTGGAACTCGGCCGACCAGCGGCGGCTGTTCGAATCCTTTCGCTGGGAGAAGCCGCCTTCGACGACGCAGGTGCTGCTCGCCCAGGAGGAACTCTGGGTGTATGGACTGCTCTGCGATCTGATCAAGAAGGCCAACACGGGAGCCACCGGCGCCTTCAACTCACCGATCACCACGGTCGAGGAACTCGCCGTGGGGTATCCAGCCGCCGAAGACCAGCCCGGCGGGCAGGGCAGCGGCCGCATCTTCATGCCGGCGGCGGCGACCGGCGGGGGCGAGATGATGGAGGGCATGCCTCCGCCTGGCATGCCGCCAGACATGGGTGGCGGCCTGGAGGGTGGAGCGGTCGGCCGGCCCGCCCATCCGCGATTCGGAGGTGGTGCGGGCGGGATGATGGGCGGCCCGATGATGGGACCGGGTGAGTTCGCCGGCGCCGAGGGGGGCGTCGACCCTGCCGCGGCACCGGCGGGATCGCCCGACGACGCCCTCAAGGAATGGATCTACGTCGACTTCTCCGGCAAGCCGCTCACGGCGGCCGAACTGGCCTCGTCGCCGGATGCCAAACTGGTGCATCTGATGCCGTTCACGCTGCGGATGGTGATGGATCAGCGAAAGCTCGACGGGCTGCTGGCCGATCTCGCTTCCGCGCCGGTGCCGATCGATGTGCGGCAGGTCCGGGTCAACGTCAACGCACAGGCAGGCGGAGCGTTTGGCGGAGGGGGTGGCGGGGCCATGGGCAGGCCGCGCGAGTTCTCCGCGCCGGCCACGCCCGATGCCTCGGGACTGCGGCCGTATGACGTCGTCGTCGAGTTGCGGGGCAGCATCGGCCTGGCGCCGCCTCCGGACACGACCGTGATCGGCGGCGAGCAGCCGCCCGCCGGGGAGGGTGGAGCATGAAACGACCCAGTCTGACGTTCGACAAGGATGCCATCCTCGGGTTTCTGCTCAACCACTGCGAAAAGATGGTGGTGGCGGTGGTGGGTCTGCTGGCGCTTGGACTCGCTTGGGGCGGCCTCAACGCGCTGCGGCTGAAGGCGGCCGGCAAGGACCGGACTCCCGAGGCCATTTCCCGACTCACGGCCGATACGGTGCGGCACATCGACGCCGCGGCGAAGCCTCCGGCCGACACAAGCCGCAAGGGGGGCGAACTGGCCCTCGCGATCGATCCGTGGCGTCCACAGCAGGTCAAAATCGCGACGCCGCCACAGGCGTCGGTTTTGGACCGCCCGCTGTTTCAGGAACTTGCCAAGCGGGCGAAGCCGAGCGTGCTTCCGATCGAGGATCTCCGCGCCGTCGCTGGGGTCGCCGTGTTCGCCGATCAGGCCGATCCCAATGCGATGATGCCGATGGGTGGCGGGCCGGCCGGCTTCGGGCGGCCGGCCGAACTCGGCCCGGATGCCGAGAAGCCGCCGACGCGACCGGGGAAGCCACGGCGGCCCAAGAAGGGTGAGGAACCCGAGGTCGAGCAGCCCGCGATGCCGGACCCGGCTTCGATGATGCCGCGAGGCAAGGTCGTTCCCTATGTCGTCGTCACGGGACTGCTGCCCGTGGCGAAGCAGCGTGCCGAGTTCGAACGCTGCTTCGCGACGGCCGGCCTTCGTGATCCGCAACTCGACCGCCCGAAGTGGAGCCAGTATCTCGTCGAGCGCAGCCTGGTGACCGCCGGAGCAGCTCCACGATGGGAGCGTCTGAAGCTCAAGAACGTGGGCCTCAACGGCCAGCCGGGCGAGATGGCCCCCAATCAGCCCAACCAGCCCGTCGAGGTGCTGCAGCAGGAGAGCCTGCCGCCCACCTTTCTCCTGGGCAACGAGGAATCGG
>JBJOKF010000029.1:0-23300 GCA_046046235.1 Planctomycetota bacterium
ACCTCTCGAGCCTGCGGCTCCTGGGCACCGTGGGCGAGGGCATCAATCCCGAGGCCTGGGTCTGGTACCACGAGGTCATCGGCGGCACCCGCTGCCCGATCGTCGACACCTGGTGGCAGACCGAGACCGGCGGGATCATGATGAGCCCGCTGCCCGGCTGCACGCCGACCAAGCCCGGCAGCTGCACATTGCCGCTGCCCGGCGTCTGCCCCGAGATCGTCGATGCCTCGGGCGCGCCTGTCGAGCAGGGCGAGGGCGGCTGGCTCGTGATGACGCGGCCCTGGCCCGGCATGCTCCGCGGCATCTGGGGGGACGACGAGCGATTTCGCGAGACCTACTGGTCGCGGGTGCCGGGGAAGTATCTGGCCGGCGACAACGCCCGCCAGGACGCCGACGGCTACTACTGGATCATGGGCCGCATCGACGACGTGCTCAACGTGGCCGGGCACCGGCTCTCCACGATCGAGATCGAAAGCGCGCTTGTGAGCCATCCGGCCGTCGCCGAGGCGGCTGCCGTCGGCCGGCCGCACGACGTGAAGGGGGAGGCGGTGGCGGTCTTCGTGACCTTGAAGGGCGGCGAGCCGGACGACGTGGCCGCGCTCAAGGACACGCTCCGCAAGCATGTCCGCACGCAGATCGGGGCGCTCGCGGCTCCGGACGACATCCACTTCACCGCCGCCCTGCCGAAGACCCGCAGCGGCAAGATCATGCGGCGGCTCCTCCGCGACATCGCCGCCGGCAAGGAGACGGTGGGCGACACGACCACGCTCGAGGACTACAGCGTGCTCGTGAAGCTTCGCGGCAACGACGAGTGACCTGACTTGCCGTGGAAAAAGCCATCCCTGGCCTTTTTCCACGAAATCGCCCTGAGGAAACGCCGAGGGTTTCCTCAGGTCTCCGGCATCGCTTCCGGCGATGCACCCGCGTGGTATCTTCGCCCCGATGCGCTCCCTTCCCGAATTACTCGCGCCCGCCGGCGATCTCGACTGCGCCCGCGCCGCGATCGAGAACGGCGCCGACGCCGTCTACTTCGGCCTCGACTCGGGCTTCAACGCCCGGGCCCGGGCGGCGAACTTCCCCGTGGACGAGCTGCCGGGCCTCATGCGGCTGCTCCACGGCCGGGGCGTCAAGGGCTACGCCACGCTCAACACGCTCGTCTTCAGCGACGAGCTGGCCGCGTTCGAGGAGCTGGTCGCGGCCGTGGCCGCCGCCGGGGTGGACGCCGTGCTCCTGCAGGATGTCGGCGCCGCGCGGCTCGTCCGCGCCATCTGCCCCGACCTGCCGCTGCACGCCTCGACGCAGATGACGCTCTCGAGCGCCGAGACGATCCGCCTGGCCGAGCAGCTCGGCATGGAGCGGGTGGTCGTGGCCCGCGAGCTCTCGATCGCCGAGATCGCCGCCATCCGCCGGCAGACGTCGATGCCGCTCGAGGTGTTCGTGCACGGAGCGCTCTGCGTGGCCTACTCGGGCCAGTGCCTCACGAGCGAGTCGCTC
Source organism: Planctomycetota bacterium (assembly GCA_046046235.1). Classification (GTDB taxonomy): domain Bacteria; phylum Planctomycetota; class Planctomycetia; order Pirellulales; family UBA1268; genus CAMCQY01. Next base: position 1,495 of record JBJOKF010000029.1, read on the forward strand.
GGCGGCCGCAGCGCCAATCGGGGCCAGTGCGCCCAGGCCTGCCGGCTGCCCTACGACCTGGTCTGCGACGGCCGCGACGTCGATCTCGGCGCGAAAAAGTATCTGCTCTCGCCGCAGGACCTGGCCGCCTATTCGGCCGTGCCCGAGCTCGTCGCCGCCGGAGTCGCCTCGCTCAAGATCGAGGGGCGGCTGAAGACCCCCGAGTACGTCGCCAACATCACGAAGCACTACCGCGCCGCCCTCGACGCCGTGGCCGCCGCGCGGCCGGTCGCCTTCACGCCGCAGGAGGTCGAGGAGATGGAGCTCTCCTTCTCCCGCGGTTTTTCGCCGGGCTGGCTCGGCGGTTGCGACCACAAGATGCTCGTGCCGGCGACGTCGAGCGCGAAACGCGGCGTGAGGCTCGGCCGGGTCGTCGCCGTCCGCGGCGGCCGCGTGACCGTGGAGCTCGAGGCGGGGGTGAAACGCGGCGACGGCGTGGCCTTCGAGTCGGGACGGACGTCCGACGATGCGGAGGGCGGCCGGGTCTACGAACTCTTCGACGCGGGGCGTCCACTCGCCGAGGCCGCGGCCGGCGGCCGGGTCGAGCTGGCCTTCGGCCACGGCGCTCTCGACCTGGCCAAGGTGCAGCCGGGCCAGACGGTCTGGAAGACCGACGACCCGCACCTCACCGCCCGGCTGCGGCGGTCGTTCACCGGCCCGGAGCCAAAGCGACGCCTGGCGATCGACCTCGAGGCGGTCGCCCGTGTCGGCGAGCCTGTCGTCGTCGCGGCGATCGCCGCCGGCGGCACCCGCGCCGAGGCCGCCTCGGACGAGCCTGCCCGCGAGGCGACGAAGCATCCGCTCACGGCCGACACGCTGCGCGAGCAGCTGGGGCGGCTCGGCGGCACGCCCTTCGAGCTGCGCGACCTGAAGGCCGACATCGCGGGCCGACCGATGCTGCCCTTGAGCGTGCTCGGCAGGCTCAGGCATCTGGTCGTGCAACGGCTCGAAGAGGCCCTCGCCGCGCCGCCACCCCGACGGATCGAGCGGGGCGTGGTCGCCGCACGCCACGGCTTTCCACATGCGGACGCCCCGCCATCCGCCGGCCGCGGCATCCCGCAGCTGCACCTGCTCGTGCGGTCGCTCGAGCAGCTCGATGCCGCGCTCGATCTCGGCGAGCGCAGCCTCCACGCCGACTTCGCCGACATCCGCCAGTATCGCGAGGCCACGGCCCGCGCCCACGCCGCCGGGGCCACGCTCCGGTTGGCCACGCCGCGGATCCAGAAGCCCGACGAGATCGGGATCTTCCGACTCATGGCGAAAGCCGGCGCCGACGGGGTCCTCGTGCGCAACTTCGCGGCGCTCGAGTTCTTCCGGACCGCCGGGATCGAGACCGTGGGCGACTTCTCGCTGAACGTCGCCAACGAGCTGACGGCCGCGTTCTTCATGGAGGCGGGGCTCGCGCGGGTGACCGCGTCGTACGATCTCAACCGCGAGCAGCTCGCCGCGCTGGTGGCCGCGACGCCGGCGGAGTGGCTCGAGATCGTCGTGCACCAGCACATGCCGATGTTCCACATGGAGCACTGCGTCTTCTGCGCCGTGCTCTCCCCCGGCACGAACAAGACCAACTGCGGCCGCCCCTGCGACGAGCATGTCGTGCGGCTGCGGGACCGCATCGGTGCCGAGCACCTGCTCACGGCCGACGTGGGCTGCCGCAACACGCTCTACAACGCCGTGCCGCAGAGTGCCGCGGAGGCGGTGCCGCCGCTCGTGGCCCGGGGCGTGGGCCACTTCCGGGTGGAACTGCTCGACGAATCGGCCGCCGAGATCGCCGAGATCGTGCGGGCCTACCGCGACCTGCTCGCCGGCCGCACGACCGGCCGCGAGGTCTGGGGGCGGCTGCGGGCCGCGAATCGGGTCGGCGTCACCCGGGGCACGCTCGAGCCGCGGCGGGATCCACTGGCGCTGCTGTAGGCCGAGTTCACGCGAACACCGGCCCTCCTGACCGGGTTCGCTTGGCCGCCCTCCGGCGGCTGGTGCTGGCGTCGCATGCATGCGACGCGGCGTTCACGTCCAAATGGTTCGAGTGGGAAAACCCCGCAACCGCCCGCAAAAACCGTCAAAACGCCCCGGGTGTCCGGTCTGGGGAGGTTCTGCGGGCCCCCTCGGTGAGGCAGACCTTGCCGGCGGCTTGCATCCCTCTTTCCTGGCCCGTAAGACAGTTTTCCCAAGGATGGAGGCTCGCGGCTTTTCGCCGCGGCAGAGGCGGCTCGTCAAGGAAGACGCGCACTGCTCACTATTTTGGATCAGTTGCGGGATCGATTGCGTTCGGTGAATTCTTCCTCTGGAGACGAGTGACCATGAATCTTGTGGATCTTGTGACAAGCCAGCTGACCGGCGACGTGCTGGGCAAGCTCGGCGGGTTGGTCGGCACCAACGAGGCGCAGACCCGTTCGGCCACCAGCGCGGCGGTGCCCGCACTGCTGTCGGCGTTTTCCAAGCTGGCTTCGACGAACAGCGGTGCGAGCCAGTTGGCCTCGTCGCTGGGCGGCCTCGACCTCAAGATGCTGGGCAACCTCGCCGGCCTCCTGGGCGGCGGTCAGGCCTCGAGCCTGGGCAACATCGGCGGCAGCCTGCTCTCGTCGCTCCTGGGCAACAACCTCGGCGGCATCGTCAGCACGCTGGCCTCGTTCCTCGGCATGCAGCCGGGCATCAGCAAGACCCTGCTGACCTACCTGGCCCCGGTCGTGCTCGGCACGATCGCCAACCAGTTCAAGGGCTCGAAGCCCGACGCATCGGGTCTGATGAAGCTCTTCTCGGAGCAGCAGGACAACATCCGCTCGGCCATGCCGCGCGGCCTGTCGCTGGCCGACTTCGACACCACCGCCTCGTCGCCGCGGCGTGCCGAGGAGCACCGCGGCGGCGTGCACCGTCACGAGGAGCCCGCGTCGGGTTTCCCGTCGTGGCTGCCGCTGCTGCTGCTGCCGCTGATCGGCCTCGTCGGCTGGTGGCTGTGGCCGAAGCCGGCTCCGGCGCCGAAGCAGGTCGTGGTGCAGGAGACCCGCGAGGTGCGTGGGCCGATCGAGGTCGATCGCACCGCCGTGATCGAGCGCGAGGGCAAGAAGGTCGAGGGCGTCGTTGAGGAAGTGATCAAGCTCGCCCCCGGCATGGAAGAGGCCCTGAAGGTCGGGACCGATCTCACTGGCCTGTTCGGCAACCTCTCGAAGGTGCTCGGCGGCGTGAAGGACGAGGAGACCGCCCGGGCGGCCATCCCGACCCTGAACGGCTACGCCCCGATGCTCGAGGCGATCCAGAAGTCGACGGCCGCGCTGCCCGACGCGGGCAAGACGTCGATCGTGGAGATGGTGACGAAGAACATCGGCTCGCTGCAGGGTGTCATCGACACCGTGATGGCGATCCCGGGCGTCAAGGAGATCCTTGGCCCGGTGGTGGCTCCGATGATCGAGACGATCACCAAGCTCGGCAAGTAATGCCGGCCCGCGGCCCCACGGCCGCGGCGTGAAGCGCACGAACCGGCCCGGATCGGCATCGCCGATCCGGGCCGGCGTCGTTTCAGCGTGAATCAGCGAGCCACGTGGCGAAAAGCATCCGTGCGCAACCGGTCACCGGTCGGGGTTGCCCGTGCCACGAGAGCCGGACGTTCGCTACGGGCATCGTGCCCTCCGCTCACTGCGGTGAAAGCCGCGCTCCGCAATCCTTGCTGCGATTGCTTTCACAGCCCGGCTCTCGTGGCACGGGCAACCCCTTCCTCGCCAACTGCTTCACGGCAAGGCTCGGCATCCTGCCGACCTTGCCGTGGCGAGCCTCCGCTCGCTGGTGCTCACCCGGCCCTCCGGGCCTGGCGCTCCTGAACGGCTTGGCTGCTGACGAGCCGGGAGGTGAGGGGCCGCCCCTGGCCCGAGAGCCGGCGTATGCCGACAAGCGCAGCCAGGATGGCGAAGCGCCGTCGGCATCCGAGTGAGTGAGGGGCAGGATGCCCCGAGCGAACGTCCGGCGACGGGCCAGGGACGGCCCCTCACCGTCGCCCTCGCAATCCCGACGCTCTCACCAGTAGACGTACTGCAGAAACCGCTCGCGGTCGGGCTTGGGCAGGTCGGCGACACGCGGCACCACCCAGCGATTGTCCTCCACGTCCAGGAGCATCTTGCCGTCGGTGCCGAAGTCCATGGCCTGGCTCTGCGTCCACCGCATCGTGAACGACTGCGGGCCGACGTCGGTCTCCACGTCGAGGTCGAGGTACCCGTGGCCGAGCCGCACGGCGTGGACCCTGTCGATCCGCCGGATGAGCGTCCGCCGCGCGAGCGCCCCGCGGACGATCGCCGCGTCGGCTGCCGGCCAGGCTGAGAGATCGCGGATCATGCCGTGCTCGACCTCTTCGCCCGACTCGTTCCAGCCGCGGACGGAAAGGTAGGCCTCCGGGTGCGAGGCCGGGAACGTCCGGACCACGAAGATGCCGGCCGCGACGAGCTCGTCGCCCTTTCGGAGGTCGATCCGGTCGAGCGGGCCGACCGCGAAGTGATGCGACGGGGACCCAAGCCACTCGATGCGGGCGGCCGGTGGCGGTTCCGTGGCGGTGACGACGGGCGCGGGATCGTCGGCCACGGCGGGCGTTTTGGCCGCATCGGGCTGAGCGGCCGTGGCGGGATCCTCGGCGGTCGAGGGGGCGTCGCTCGCGGCCTCCAGGAGCGTATCGACCGTGGGATGCTTCGAGACCTGCGTCTGGATCCGGACGAGACGGGCGTAGATGCCGTCCTTGGCCAGCAGCTCGGCGTGGGTGCCCTGCTCGACGAGCTGGCCGCGGTCGAAGGCGAGGATGCGGTCGGCGTTGCGGAGCGTGGAGAGGCGATGGGCGATGGCGATCGTCGTCCGCCCGCGGACGAGCACGGCGAGCGCCTCTTGGATGCTCTTCTCGGCCTCGGCGTCGATGTTGCTCGTCGCCTCGTCGAGCACGAGCACCCGCGGGTCGTAGAGGAGCGTGCGGGCGATCGAAAGCCGCTGCTTCTCGCCGCCGGAGAGGCCGGCGCCGTGCTCGCCGAGGAGCGTCTCGTAGGCCAGCGGTTGGCGGCAGAGGAAGTCGTGGGCGCCGGCGGCCTTCGCCGCCGCGAGGCCCTGCTCGATCGTCGCCCGCGGACGGCCGTAGGAGAGGTTCTTCCAGATCGTGCCGCGGAACAGGAACGACTCCTGGAAGACCACGCCCAGCTTCTCGCGGAGGTCGTGGGTGGAGAGGTCGCGGATGTCGATCCCGTCGACGGTGATGCTCCCCTCCTGCACGTCGTGAAACCGGCAGAGCAGGCTGACAAGCGTCGTCTTGCCGGAGCCGCTGCGGCCGACGATGCCCACCATCTCGCCCGGCTGCACGTCGAACGACACGTCGCGGAGCACCGGCTGGTTGCGGTCGTAGCCGAAGGTCACATCCTCGAAGCGGATCTCGCCGCGGGGCTGCTCCCAGGGCACGGGTGTCCGCGGCTCGCCGACGAGGGCGGGGGTGTCGAGCAGCTCCAAGACCCGCTGGCTGCCGGAGAGGAAGCTCGTCAGCCAGGTCGTGAAGTTCGAGAGGGCGCCCAGGGGGGCGTAGAACATCGCGAGATACGCGAGGAACGCGATCAGCTGGCCGAGCGTCATGCGGTCGCCGATCACGTCGCGGCCGCCGACGTACCAGACGATCAGGCCGCCGAGGCTGAAGACGATCTGCATCGAGGCGGCGTAGGTGGTGTTGGTGTGCTCGACCCACTGCCGCCAGTGGCGAAGGTGGTCGCTGGCGGCGTGGAACCGGTCCCGCTCGCGGTCCTCCTGGGAGAAGGCCTTCACCACCCGGATGCCCGAGAGCATGCCGGAGAGGGCGGACATCTGCTTGCTCGACGCGTCCCAGAGCCGGTAGTGCCGCGGATAGACGTGCCGCCAGAAGATCCACGAGCCGAGGATCACCAGCGGCACGGGAATGAGCGTGAAGAGCGCGAGCTTGGGGTTGATCCAGACGAGCATCGCGCCCACGCCGACCAGCTGCACGATCTGGAGCAGGAAGCCGCCGGTGATCTGGTGCATGAGCCCGTGCAGCGCCTCGCTGTCGTGGGCCACGCGGCTGATCATCGAGCCGACCTGGTGGCGGTCGTAGTAGGCGATCGAGAGGCTCTGCAGCTTGGTGACCATCTCCTCGCGCAGCGCCGAGGTGATGCCCGTGCCGATGTCGGTGGCGAGTCGGCCCTTGAGCACGCCCACCAGTGAGAGCAGCACCCGCGAGAAGGCCAGCGCCAGCACGACGACGAGCAGGGCGGTCTTGAAGTCGGGGGCGTCGGCTCCGGCGGCGGCGGTCCGGCCGGAGAGGATGTTGTCGACCATGTACTGCTGCAGCTTGGGCGGCGCCAGTTCGGCGACCACCCCCAGGAGCGTCAGCAGGCAGAGGAACACGGCACCGCGGGCATAGGGCCGCAGGAGCGCGGCCACGCGGCGGAGGATCCGACCCTTTTCGACGCACCGCGGGCAGGCGTCGTCGCGGGTGGCCAGCCGCAGCCGGCAGGACGGGCACCGGGGCGGGTCGAGGGGGCCGGAACGGGCGTCGGCATCGTCCCAGCCCGGCTCGATCACGAGCGCGTCGCCCTCTGCCGCACTCTCCCGTGCCTGCTCGAGCGCCCGCGAGACCTTGTGAAAGCGGGTCGCCATCGCGTTCGAATAGCGGACCAAGTCGATCCAGTGGCCTTCGGAGCGAACCTGGAGCGTGCCGCCGCCGACGCCCGCGGTGGTCCGCACCTGGTCGATGCCGGTCCAGGGCACGCTCCGCGGCGGGCGGGTCGGCGGGGCCACCAGGGCGATGTCCGGCTGCTCGGCCACGACGGACAGGTGGTCCGGCGTGACGACCAGCCATTCCCGCGCGGGGCGGCCGTCGAGTGCGACGTCGGTGTCGATCGACAGCAGGATGGGGCGGTGGTTGAGACCCGCCCCATCGAGCGACTGCCGCACGGCCGGCGGCAGCGGCCGCGCCGGGGGGGCGGCCGTGGTTGGCGTCTCGGCCGGGGCGGCCTTATGATCCGGCGGTTGGGCTACGGTCGCGGAAATCGCGGCGTCCTTCACCATTCTGGCACGACGGAGCTCGTTCATGGCATACGCAGCGTTGCGGGGATTGGTTCGGCGGTATGGTCCTGTGGCGGCCGGTTGCCTGGTGGGGCTCGTCGTGATCGCCGTGGCGGGCCGGGCGGCGGCAGAGGAGGCGGGATTCGAGACGATGTTCGACGGAAAGAGCCTGGCGGGGTGGAAAGCGAGTGAAAACGTCGACAGTTGGAAGGTCGTCGACGGTGCGATCGTCTGCCGTGGTCCGCGGAGCCACCTCTTCTACGTCGGCGGCGACGCGGCGAAGCCGGCCGAGTTCAAGAACTTCCACTTCAAGACGGAAGTGATGACCAAGCCCAACTCCAACTCCGGCGTCTTCTTTCATACGAAGTTCCAGCCCGAGGGCTGGCCGGATCAGGGCTACGAGATGCAGGTCAACAACTCGTTCGCCCGCGACCCGGTGCGGACCGGCAGCATCTACCACTACGTGAAGAACTTCAACGCGCCGGCCCGGGACGATACCTGGTACACCCAGGAGCTGATCGTCAACGGGCCGTCGATGACGGTGATCGTCAACGGCAACAAACTCTTCGAATACGTCGAGCCGCCGGGAGCCACCGGCGCCGCGCCGGGGCAGGCCAAAGGCAGCCACAAGTTGTCGAGCGGGACCTTCGCCCTGCAGGCGCACGACCCCGACAGTCAGGTGCACTTCAAGAACATCCGCGTGAAGCGGCTGCCGTAGGCCGGCCGTCGACAGCCGCGTTGGGGGAAGAAGTCTGTCTTTACGCGATCGATGCTTAAAGAATACTCTTCCATCAGCCCGACCATAAACATGGTGAAGATTCGATCGGAAACGCTTTGCGAGGTGCTTCGATGACCGCTTCCACGCTGCCGGCCGGAATCCGCGACGACATCACGCAGTGCATCGGCAGGACGCCCCTGGTCCGCCTGCGGCGTGTGACCGAGGGCTGCGGCGCGACGGTCGTCGGCAAGATCGAGAACATGAACCCGCTCTGGAGCGTCAAGGATCGGATCGCCGCGGCGATGGTCGACGCGGCCGAACGGGACGGCCGCGTGGGCCCCGACACGATCATCATCGAGCCGACGAGCGGCAACACCGGGATCGGATTGGCGTATGTCTGCGCCGCCCGCGGCTACAAGCTGCGGGTCACCATGCCCGAGAGCATGAGCCTCGAGCGCCGGCGGATGCTCAAGGCGCTCGGCGCCGAACTCGTGCTGACGCCCGCCGCCGAGGGCATGCCGGGCGCGGTGCGGCATGCCGAGGAGATCAGCCGGTCGGGCAGCCAGTTTTTCATGCCGCAGCAGTTCAAGAACCCGGCGAACCCGGAAGTCCACCGCCGCACCACCGCCGAGGAGATCTGGCAAGACACCGACGGCCGCGTCGACATCCTCGTCTGCGGTGTCGGCACCGGCGGCACGATCACCGGCTGCGGCGAGGCGCTCAAGGCCAAGAACCCCGGCATCAAGGTGATCGCCGTGGAGCCGGCCAACAGCCCAGTGATCTCGCAGAAGCTGGCGGGGGAGCCGATCAAGCCGGGCCGGCACACGATCCAGGGCATCGGCGCCGGCTTCATCCCCGACATCCTCAACCTCGACATCATCGACGAGGTGATCAAGGTGGACGACGAGGACGCCATGGAGACCGCCCGACAGATGGCGAAGCGCGAGGGGCTGATGTGCGGCATCAGCTGCGGCGCCGCCGCTTGGGGCGCCCTCCAGGTGGCGCGGCGGCCGGAAAACGCCGGCAAGATGATCGTCGTAGTGCTCCCCGACCTCGGCGAGCGGTATCTCTCGACGCGGCTCTTCCCGGAGTGAGCGGCCGGTTCGCAATCAGCGACGCTGGCTGAAGAGCCAGTCGAGGACGAAGCCATGGCGGTAGGCGGACGTCCAGGAGTCGTGGCCGACGCCGGGCAGCTCCGAATAGACGGGTCGTCCGCCCGCCGCGGCGATCGCCGCCACCATGTCCCGCGACCGCCGCACCGGTACGGCGGTGTCGGCGTCGCCGTGCACGCACCAGATCGGCAGCGGCGCGGCCCGGGCGGCCAGCCGCTCGTCGCCCCCGCCGCAGACCGGCAGGATCGCCGCGAACCGGTGGGGCACGCGGATCGCGAGATCCCAGGTGCCGTAGCCGCCCATCGACAGGCCGGTGAGATAGATCCGGGCCGGATCGACCGGCTCGCGGGCCAGCACGTCGTCGAGGGCCGCGACAGCCGCCGCCAGGTCGAGCGTGGGCTCGGGCTGCTGGGGCGTGCTCTCGTCGTCGGCCCACGACACGTCGACCCAGCGCTCGTCCTCCCGGCACTGCGGTGCGAGCACGAAGCAGGGGTGGCGGCGGCGCGGTTCCTGCTCCGCGAGCCAGGTCGGCAGATACTTGAGCTGCTTCTCGTTGTCGACGCCGCGCTCGCCGGCGCCGTGCAGGAAGAGCACGAGCGGGAGCCGCACGCCGGCCGCTACCGCGGCCGGCCGCATCAGGCGATAACGAAACTCGACCCGACGGTCGCCGTCGGCCACGTTCGTGACGCGGTGCTCGTAGAGATCGGCGAGCGTTGCGGAGACGGCGGCCATGGGAAGCAGACTAGTCGGGCCGATCGCCGACCGCCAGTCGCACCCGTCGCGGCATCGTCATGCGGCCGATGAGGCCCACCGCCCCGGGCGGCAGGCCCAGAAACTCGAGCCGGGGAAACCACCGCGGGGCCTCGGCCCCCACCCGGCCCACCGCCGTGCCGCGGAGGTCGAGCGTCCGGAGGTTCTTGAGCCCCTTGAGCTGCAGGAGCCCCTCGTCGGTGAGCTGCCCTCCGGCGAGGTCGAGTTCGGCGAGGTCTTGGAGCGAGTCCGCTCGGAAGCCGAGCAGGATCGCGAAGACGTCGTCGGCCGCAGGCCCGCGGAGCCGGACCGCCACGAGCTTGTCGGCCACGCGGCCGAAGTCGTCGCCGAACGACTGCGTGAGCGCATCGGATTCCTCCATCCGGACGTCACCGCCGCGCTCGATCGTCGCGGTCACCACCTCCTGCTGCTGGGCGTAGGCCTCGATCCGCGACGCGAGCCATTCGAGCTTGCCCGCCTTCAGGCGGACGAAGTCGTTCGCCTCCTCGAACGCCTGCTGCAGCCGCATGAACGCCGCGGGATCGCCACCGCGGTCGGGATGCATCGTCAGCGCCTTGGCGAGATAGGCCTGCTTCACGTCGTCGAGCGTCACCGGCGGCCGCAGCCCGAGCACCGCGAGGCAGGGCGGCGGCGCGGCGGCAGGTGGCGGCAGCAGCGAGGCTGCGGGGTCTGGGCGTCTGCGGTCGCCTGAGGAAGACTGGGAAGCGTGCATGGGCCCCGGACGCGAGGGAAGAGACGGAGACGAGGCAGGCAAGGGTAGCCTATCGTTCCCGGCATTGCCCGGGCGGGTTGGCGGCGCCCGGTCGGCAGGCCCTGTGCTCGCCTTGATCCGCTGCGCCATGCGGCCTATTTTCCGGCGACTATCAGCGGCCAAGGAGGGCGTGGCGATGGGACGAGTGCAGGAGTGGCTGTCGTGGGCGATCGCCCGACGACCGGGTGTGGCCCGCGAACTGGGCGGGGCGGTGCTGGTGATCGCGGCCTGCCTCGTCTGGCGCGGCCTGTCGGGATCGCCCCAGGCGGATGCCAAGCCGCCGGTCGCGGCGCGGCCCGCGGCTGACAGGCCCGGCAGCCCGCCGACACCGCCTGCACCGGCCGACCGGCCCGTGGCGCTCGTCAACAACACCGAGATCGCCCAATCGCAGCTGGCCGCCGAATGCCTGAGCCGGCACGGCGCCGCCGTGCTCGAGGCGCTCGTCAATCGCACGATCATCGCGCAGGCCTGCGGCCGCCACGCCATCACGATCACCAAGCAGGACGTCGAAGCCGAGATCGAGGCGATGGCCAAACGGTTCAGCCTGCCGCGCGAGAAGTGGATCGGGCTGATCGAGCAGGAGCGGGGCATCGCGCCCCAGCAGTATGCCGAGGACATCGTCTGGCCGATGATCGCCCTGCGGCGGCTGGCGCACGCGGAGATCGAGCCGACGCCCGCCGAGGTGCAGCAGGCGTTCGAGAACCAGTTCGGCGAGGCCCTCAAGGCGCGGATCATCGTGTCGCGATCGCAGGCGGAGGCGGAGCGTCTGCGGGCCCTCGCCTTGGCCGCCCCCGGCGACTTCGGCGGCCTCGCCCGCCAGCATTCCGTCGACGTCGGCAGCGCCAGCGCCAACGGCTGGGTGCAGCCGATCCGGCGCCACTCCGGCGACGCGGGCTTCGAACAGGTCGCCTTCGCGCTGCAGCCGGGCGACATCTCGCCGGTGGTGCGGGTCGCGGATCAGTTCATCGTGATCAAGTGCGAGGACCGGCTGCCCGCCGCGGAGGTGCCGCTCGCCGAGGTGCAGCCGCGGCTCGTCGACGATCTCCGCGAGCGCAAGAGCCGCGCGGCCTCGGGCGAGGTGTTCCGCAAGCTGCAGGAGGCGTCGACCATCGAGAACGTGATGAACGACGCCGCGAAGGCGGCCGCCCAGCCAGACGTGGCGGCCCGCGTCAATGGCCACCCGATCGGGATCACGGAGGTCCGGGAGCGGTGCCTCGAGAGGCACGGCAAGGAGGTGCTCGAGATCCTCATCACCCGCCGGCTGCTCGAGCAGGCGCTCTCCCACGAGAAGCGGACGGTGGCCCAGGCCGACGTCGATGCCGAGGTCGCCCGGGCCGCGGAGTCGATGGGCTTCCGGAAGCCCGACGGCACCCCCGACATCGCCGCCTGGCTCGACCGCGTGACCCGCGAGGAGAAGGTGCCGATGCGGCACTACCTGGAGGACGTCGTGCAGCCCACCGTGGCGCTCAAGCAGCTCGTCGGGAAGGTGCCGGTGTCGCAGGAGGATCTCGACAAGGCGTTCGAGGCCACGTTCGGGCCGCGGGCGAAGTGCCGCGTGATCGTGATGGACAGCCAGCGCCGGGCGCAGGAGGTCTGGCAGTTGGCGCGGCAGAATCCCACCCCCGAGCGGATCGGCGACCTCGCCGAGCAGCACTCGGTCGATCCCACGAGCCGCACCCTGCGGGGCGAGGTGCCGCCGATCCAGCGGCATGGCGGCCAGCCGGCGCTCGAGCGGCAGGTCTTCTCGCTCAAGCCGGGCGAGCTGTCGGGCATCGTGCAGATCGCCGACCGCTTCATGGTGATCCTCTGCGAGGGCTTCACCGAGCCCGCGCGGGTCAGCTTCGCCGAGGTGCGGAACGAGCTTTACGACGACATCCACGAGAAGAAGCAGCGGATCGAGATGTCGCGGTACTTCTCCCACCTCCGCGAGTCGGCGACAATCGACAACTTCCTCGCCGGCACGAGCCAGTCGCCGACGCGGCCCACGGCACCGGGGCAGGTCGCCGCCGGCAAGACGGTGGCCCCACGGGACGTGCCGCCGACGCCGGCGCTGCCCGCGGAACTGCAGGACGATCCCACCCAGCCCCGCGCCGGCAGCCGCCGGCCATCCGGCCCGGGCGAGCCCGCCCGGCAGGGAGTGTTGCCGGCCGTTCACCAGACGCCTGCGACGCGATAGGACGCGAGCCGTTCAGCCCTCACCGGCGCGCTTGTCCACCCGGATTCGCCAAGTTGAAAAACTTGTCGCCACGGGGAGCCAGAGTCCAGAGCCCAGGGGCCAGAGGGCCTGCTCGGATGGAGCGAGCGCCCCGGGAGGGGCTACTCGAGTTCCGGCAGGAGCGACTCCTCGGCGGCGGCCTCGCGAAGCTTCTCCATGGCCTTGGCCTCGATCTGCCGCACCCGCTCCTTCGTCACGCCCAGTGCCGAGCCGACTTCCTTCAGCGTCTGCGGCTCGTGCTCGTGGTCGAGCCCGTACCGCCGGATGATGATCGTCTGCTCACGCGGGTCGAGGCGGTCGAGGAACTTGCCCACCTGCTTCAGCCGATCGGTCTCCGCCAGCCGCTGCTGGTACTCGTCGGCCCGGCGGTCGGTGGCCGCCTGGAGCAGTTCCATGTCGGCCGAGCGGAAGCGGTCGCGGTGGCGGTGCTCGTCGGGGATGGTGCGGGCGTAGTTCTTCATGATCGCCCACGAGGCGTAGGTGCTGAACTTGTTGCCCCGGGCGTAGTCGAACTTCTCGACGGCACGGATCAGCGACATGTTGCCGTCGCTGACCAGGTCGAAGAAGCCGTCGCCCGGCGAGACACGGCGCTTCGCGATCGAGACCACGAGCCGCAGGTTGGCGCGGACGATGCGGTTCTTGATCTCGACGATCTCGGCATAGAGACGCTCGATCTGGTCCATGACCCGGGCGTTCGGCTTGTCGTGGTCGAGCGTGTCGCGGAGAGCCGACGCACGGTGCTTGAGGTAGTTGAACTTGCGGAACAGCCAGACCTCCTGCTCGCGGGTGAGCAGCGGCACCTCGTAGAGACTCGCGAGGTAGGCGGGCAAGCCCGACGGGCGGCGCACCCGCTTGGCGGTCTCGTCGAGACCGGGGTAGGGCTGGTCGACGACCTTCTCGGCGCTCTTCCGCGCGAACAGCGCGTTGGGGATGTAATCGAGCGGCAGCAGCATGATCTGCTCGGCCCGCTGCGACTGGATCACCCGATAGATGCTCGCCTTGGAGCGGTGATACCGCTTGGCGATCGACTCGACGTTCTCTCCGGACTGGTAGTGGTGATAGATCCGCTCGCAGCTTTCGGGCCGCAGGCGGCCGTCGGCGATGGGGAAAATGGCCTCCGCCGGATGGTCTTGGTCGTGCCGCTTGATGGTGTAGCGGATCGTCTCGACGCTGCGATTGAGCCGGCTTGCGATCCGGCGGTGCACGTCGGCCGGGCAGGCGCCGGCCGCGGCCAGACGCCGCGCCCAAGCGATGATCCGATCGTGCTCCTGCTGCGACAACTGGCTGAACCGGCTGCCCCGCTCGATCCGCATCGGGTTGTCGCGGATGAACTTCTCGACGGCGCTGGCCAGGAAGCCGACGCGGCGGCGACCGCCGACGATGTGCCTCTCGGCGACCAGGCCGTGGTCACGCCAGCGGGAGATCGTCTTGGTCGAGACATTGAACCGGGCGGCAAGATCCTCGATCGAGAGCACCTCGTCACCCGCAGCCACCTCGGCGGTGGCATCGTGCGGAGACTCGCCATCGTGGAGGGTGTCGTGAGGAAGCCCCGCGGCGGCGCGGAGCGTGCCGTCCTGGTGGAGGAACAGGTGCACCCGCGGCGCGTCCGCCTGGGGCTCCCCGAGACGCGAACCATCCCCGAGGCGTGGACGATCCGAGTGTGGGCCGTCGAAGTGGGAACCGTCGAAGTTCGATCGCATGTGTCGTGCCTCCAAAGCCGGCGGTCCGTGCCGGATGCTCGAAAGTCGAGGCCCATCGCGAAGATGCCCGGCCGCTGCCGCTCTCCGCGATGCCTCCAGGGGCGACCTCGCTGGGATCCGATGCACAACCATGTGCGTCGGGGCGGCTCCCAGATCATCCCTGACCCGTGAACCGCCTCGCGAGGGCGTGCTAGTTATACGGCGACCGTCTCTGAGCGGTTCAGGCAAGCGGACATTTCTTGAGTGTTTTTGCGTTGCCTCGAGCAACGGGCGCGGGCCTTCCTCTGGAGCTCGCGCCGGAAGCCCTTGAGTGCCAATGGCTTCCGACTTCGGGGCAGGTGCTGGCGCTGTCTCGTGGCCGGCCGGGATGGCGGCACTTTCTCCTGGAAAATAGGGGTTCTGTGCCGCCTGGACACTTGGTGCGGACGGCTGTCGAGCCGCGGGACGTGGACGCTGCCGCCGACCGGGTCTGCTCCCGGCTTTTTCCACGGGGTCGACCGAGTCAAACGCCGACGATTCTTCGATAACCGGCTGCAATACCGGATGGTGAGGGGTGTTTCTGGGGAGGGGGCAATGCGGTCACGCATCGGGATCCTGGGGTTGGCGGCGGTCGTCGGCCTGAGCCTGGTCGGTCCACAACCGTGGGGCCGTTCGTCTTTCGCGGACGGCGAGGATGTCGCCGCGGAGCAGCCCGACCTCCCGGAGCCGACCGCTGACGCGGGCGACATCGCGACGCCGTCCGCGGCGGACACCCCGCCCGATTCCGTTTTCGATTCGGCCGCAGTGGAGACGGCGAAGCCGCCGGCCGACGCGAACTCCATCAGCGACGAAACGATCTCCGAGCCCACGGTGACGGCCGAGACGCCGGCCCTGCCCGCCCCCGACGCCACGTCGCACGGGCCAGACCCGATGCTTGCGGGCCGGCGGGTGCGGGTTAGGCTCGATGCCGCCGGCGAACTCTTCAGCAACGCCGGGGGCGACGGGGCGACCGTCCGCGAACCGGTGGCGATGAACGCCCGCTTCGACTTCGACGAACGCCCCGCTGCCGCCGACGGGGCCGCCAGCCGCGAATATCGCGACGCCACGGCGGCGCTCGACCTGGCCGGCCGAAAGACCAGCTCCTCACTCGCCGCGGATGCCCGCCGGCTCCTGGTTGCCCGCCGTGGCACCACACCCTCCTCGTACCTTGAAACCGGCTTCCTGACGGGCGACGAAGCGGACTTGCTGGAGACCCCGTTCGACTCGCTGCTGGTCGACGACCTCCTGCCGACGGCCGCCGTGCGGCTCGAGGAGCGGTGGGACGTGGCCGCCGATCTCGCCGCGGGACTGCTGGCGATCGACACGGTCGAGTCGGGCGGGCTGACCGCGCGGATCGTGGAGGTGACGGAGGGCCGCGCGAAGGTGGTCCTCGAAGGCATCGTCGACGGGGCCGTCGACGGCGTGCCGACCCATGTCACCCTCGAGGGAAGTTGCACGGCGGCCGTCGAGACGGTGTCGCGTGACGACGCCGCCGGTGACGCAGCCCCGGGCGAGACGCACGTCTTCCGCGGCCTGGTGTCGCAGGTGGCGGTCGTCGTGCGGGAGCGGCGGCAGCCGAGCCACGTGGCGCCGGGATTCGACGTCGAGGCCCGGCTGGTCGTGGCCCGCGGGCCGCTCGATTCCGGCAGCGTCGCCCCCGAGGCCGCCGCCGACGGGGCCCGCGGGGCGAAGGAGCCGGCCGCGACGACCCTGCGCCCGCGCGGGGCCGGCGAGCCGGGGCGGCTCTGGCATCGCGACCCCGCCGGCCGCTTCGATCTCGTGCACGACTCCGGTTGGAAGCGTGTGGAGGATGGGCCGCACGGGCTCGTGCTGAGGCTGGTCGATCACGGAGCGCTCGTGGGACAATGCTCGATCATGTGCCTTCCCGGCGCGCCGGCGGCAGAGCCGCCCGGAGTGGCCGACGTGCGCCGCGACTTCGAACGGTCGCTCGCGGGGCAGGTCTCGCGGATCGAAACGGCTGAGGAGACGGTGCGGGAGGACGGGCTGCGGGTCGTCCGCCTGGAGGCCGCCGGGACGGCCGGCGGGCTGTCCTTCCGCTGGATGCACTACGTGCTCGCCGGCCCGGGTGGGAGGGCCGGCGTGACGTTCATGTGCGAGGAACCGTTGCGGCAGCGGTTCGGGGCCGCCGACCGGCGGCTGGTCGAGGGGCTCCGCGTGCTCGCGGGCGTGGAGGGGGGCGACCCGGAGGCGGCCACCGCAGCCCGCCCCGCCGGCGGGGTGGGGCCGCGGCGGTGACGCCGCCGACCCGCCGGATTGGCCGGAAATCCCGAAGGCCTGTTGACGCTGCCCCCCGCGGCTTGGAATAGTATGCGATTTTCCGGGTTCTCCCGGCGAACCGCCCATTCGCCGTGCGCGGATCCCATCCGCATCCGAGTCCTGGAGGCGTGAGCCATCGAGAAGCAGCATCGCATCAACGAGCAGATTCGCATCTCGCCCATCCGGGTGATCGCCGAGGACGGCAGCCAGCTCGGCATCATCCCGACGGACGAGGCGCTCGGCCGCGCCCGCGACGCGGGCCTCGACCTGGTCGAGGTGGCGCCGAACGAGAAGCCGCCCGTCTGCCGGATCATGGACTTCGGCAAGTTCAAGTATCAGCAGAAGAAGAAGCTTCACCGCACGCACGTCCACCAGACGAAGATCAAGGAAATCCGCCTCCGGCCCAAGACGGGCGAGCACGACATCGAGTTCAAGGTCAACCAAGCCAAGGGGTTCCTGCAGCACAAAGACAAGGTCGTCGTCTCGGTCGTCTTCCGCGGCCGCGAACTGGCGCACATCGACGAAGGCCAGCGGGTGATGCGGCAGATCCTCGAGCAGCTCGACCCGGTCGGCAAAGTCGAAGCCCCACCGCAGCAGATGGGACGCCGGCTCGTCTGCACCCTGTCGCCCAAGTGACCAGGCTTCCCGACACACACGATCCCGTACAAGCCAGTTCATCCCTCGCGAATCAATCGAACAGGAGCCAGCGACAATGCCAAAGCAGAAGACTCACAAGGGCGTCAAGAAGCGTTTCCGCGTCACCGCTCGCGGGAAGGTCAAGCACCGTCGCGCCGGGACCAGCCACTTGCAGGTGCGGCTGACCGCCAAGCGAAAGCGCAAGCTCCGCGGCACCGGTGTGCTGGCCGCGCCCGAGACGGCGAAGATCGTCGAGATGCTCGGGGGCTACAGCTACTAGCCGATCCCGATTTCCGGGGAGCCCCGTCCCGCGCAGCGGCCGGATACGGTCCCCCTCCCCGGGTACGCCCGGCAGTGGCTTCGCAGCCAGAGCCAGGGCACTTGAAATTCCCCGCAAAACAGCGACAGTAAGGGACTCGAAAGGCAGCGAAGAACCATGCGCACAAAGAACGTCGTCCCCCGCCTCCGTGCCAAGAAGCGGCTCTTCAAGCGGGTGAAGGGCTCGGTCGGCGGCCGCCGCCGTCTGCTCCGTACCGCCAAGGAATCGATCATCCGCGCGGGCGTCTACGCCCGCCGCGACCGCCGGCGCAAGAAGCGGGATTTCCGCCGGCTGTGGATCGTCCGCCTGAACGCCGCCTGCCGCGAGCGCGGCCTGCGGTACAGCCAGTTCATCGCCGGTCTCGAGAAGATCGGCTCCGAACTCGATCGCCGCACGCTGTCCGAGATGGCCGTGCTCGATCCGACCGGGTTCGACGCGGTCGTCGCCGCGGTGCGCAAGGGACTCGGATTGCCGGAGCCGGCTGCGGTCGCGTAGTGCCGTGACCACGCCCACTGGCAGAGATGACGCGGCCCCTGCCGGCGCCCGGGGCGCCGCTGCCAAGCCTGCCGGGCAAGCGGTGACGATCGAGGCCTTCGTCGCCGAACTGACGGCGTTTCGCGAGGCGGCGGAAGAGTCGCTCGGCGCGGTCGTCGATGACGCCGGCCTCGAGCAGACGAGGGTCGAGTTTCTCGGCGCGCGGAGCGGCCGCCTCAAGGAGATCCAGAAACTCCTGGGCGCGTTGGCCAACGCCGACAAACCCGCCGGCGGGCGGCAGTTCAACGAGGCCAAGGCCGCCGTCACCGCGGTATTCGCCGCGGCGCAGGAGCGACTGGGTGGCGGTCGACGGTCCGCCGCGCACGCCCCGCCGATCGACGTCACGCTCCCGGGCACGCCCGTGCGGCTGGGGCACGTCCATCCGATCACGCAGACGATCCGCCAGGTGCAGGAGATCATGGCCCGGCTGGGCTTCGAGATCGCCGATGGTCCCGAGGTCGAGGATCAGTGGCACAACTTCGAGGCCCTCGCGATCCCCGCGGAGCATCCGGCCCGCGACCCGCTCGACAACTTCTATCTCGCCGTGGCGCGGGGGGCTGATCCGCTCCTCCTGCGGTCGCAGACGAGCACCGTGCAGATCCGCGTCATGGAAGCCCGCCGGCCTCCTCTGCGGATCGTTTCGCTCGGCCGCGTCTACCGGCCCGACACGGCCGACGCCACGCACTATCCGATGTTTCATCAGGTCGAAGGGCTGCTCGTCGAGCGCGGCACGACCATGGCGCATCTCAAGAGCGTGCTCCGCCAGCTCGCGTCGAGCTTCCTGGGCGGCGACGTGCACGTGCGGTTCCGGCCGTCGTTCTTCCCGTTCACCGAGCCGAGCGTGGAGTTCGACATGGAATGGGGCGGCCGCTGGATCGAGATGGGCGGCGCCGGCATGGTCGATCCCGCCGTGCTGGCGGCGGTGGGCTACGATCCCGACGAGTTCTCCGGATTCGCGTTCGGGCTGGGCGTGGAGCGGATCGCCGCCCGCCGGTACGGCGTGGCCGACATCCGCGACTTCTACCGCAACGACGTGCGCTTCCTGAGGCAGTTCTGACAGACCATGCTGACGTGCCCGTCCGACGTACCCGGCACCGCGGGGCTCCGTAGCCGATGATCATCTCCACCGCCTGGCTCTCCGAATACGTGAGCCTTCCCGAGTCGACCGAGGCCCTGGTCGAGCGACTGCTGCTCTCCGGGCTCAATCACGAGTCGACCCGGCGGGTCGGCGACGACACGGCCGTCGAGATCGAGGTGACGAGCAACCGCCCCGATTGCCTCGGCCACATCGGCGTGGCCCGCGAGGTCGCCGTGCTCTTCGACCGTCCGTTACGGGTTCCCGACCCGCGGCCGCGCGAGGCCGACGAGCCGGCCGCCGACGCGATCTCCGTGGAGATCGTCGCTCCCGAGATCTGTCCGCACTACACGGCGCGGGTGATCCGGGGCGTGAAGGTGGGGCCGAGCCCGCGGTGGCTCGTCGACCGGCTGGCCACCGTCGGCGTGGCGAGTGTGAACAACGTCGTCGACGTCACCAACTACGTCATGCTCGAGTGCGGCCAGCCGCTGCACGCCTTCGACATGGCCGCCATCCGCGGCGGCCGGATCGTCGTGCGGCAGGCGATTCCCGGCGAGCTGTTCACCGCCATCAACCACAAGGACTACGCGCTCGCCGCCGGCATGGGAGTGATCGCCGACGCGGTCGGCCCCGTCGCGCTGGCGGGCGTGATGGGCGGGGCGGGCAGCGAGATCTCGGCCGCCACCACCGACGTACTGCTCGAGTCGGCGCAGTTCGCGCCGCTCGCTGTCCGGGCCGCCGCCCGCGGGCTCGTGCTGGCCAGTCCGTCGTCCTACCGCTTCGAGCGCGGCCCCGATCCGGCGGCCGTCGACTACGCCAGTCGCCGCGCGGCGGCGCTGATCGCAGAGCTGGCCGGAGGTCGGGTGCTGCGGGGATCGGTGACGGCCGGCCAACTCGCCGCCGGCGAGGCGACGATCCTGCTGCGGCACGCGCGGGTTCGCGAGGTGCTCGGCATCGAGGTGTCGGCGGAGCGGCAACGGGAGATCCTCACGGGGCTCGGCTTCGAGGCCCAGGCCGCCGATGCGACGACGAGCCGTTGGCGGTCGCCCTCGTGGCGGCGCGACTGCTGGCGGGAGATCGACCTCGTCGAGGAGATCGCCCGGATCGAGGGCTACGACCGGGTGCCCGAGAATGTGCCGATCGCCGTCCGGCCGGTGCCGGAATCGGCCCGCGACCGCACGCTGCGGCGGTGCTCCGCGGTGCTCGTGGCCCAGGGGCTCTGCGAGGCGATGACGCGGAGCGTGGTGGGGGAGCCGCTCGAGCAGACGGCGAGCCCATGGTCCGCAACGCCGCCGCTCGTCTGCCAGCCGCCGCTCGTCCGCGGGGCCGATCGCCTCCGGCGCACGCTCTTGCCGAGCCTGCTCGAGGCGCGGGCCGGGAACCTGGCCGTCGGCGCCGACGCGCCCGATCTCTTCGAGACGGCCCGCGCGTATCTCGCGCGGCCCGCGGGCGCGACCGCCGCGACACCCGTCGAGGAGCCGCTGCTGGCGGCCTTCGTCCTGGGCGGCGAGTTCGCCCGCGGCAAGGGGCTGCTCGAGGCGGTGCTCGCGCGGCTGGGGCTCGAGCCGGCAGCGGTGACGTTTCGCCCCGTCGCGCTCGACCTCTTCGCCCCCGGTCGTGCCGCCGAGGTGGCGCTCGTCACGGGCTCCTGCGCGGGCGAGCGGATCGGTGTCGTCGGTGAAGTGGCGGCTGACGCGATCGAGCGGTTCGGGGTCAAGGAGCCGGTGGTCGCGGCGGAAATACGGCTCGACCGGCTGGAGGCCTGGGCCGACGTGGAGCGAAAACTCGAGCGGCCGAGCGACTTTCCGGCGATCGACCGGGACGTCAACCTGGTCGTCGGCGAGAGCGTGTCGTGGGGCGACGTCGCCGCGGCGATCCGCGCCGCGGCCGGACCGCTCCTGGAAGACTGCCGTCTGGATCAGGTCTGGACCGACGCCGACCGGCTCGGGGCCGGCAAGAAGAGCTTCGTCGTATCGCTACGGCTGCGGAGCGGCTCAGGCACCCTCTCGGGCGACGAGGCCAAGCAGACCGTGGATCGTGTGGTGGCGGAATGCAGCCGCCGCTGCGGCGCGACCCTGCGGGCCTGACGCTCTGGCTCTGGCTGTGGCTCCCGTGGCGACACGTTTTCCAACGTGTCGAATCCGGGTAGACAAGCGCGCCGGTGAGGGGCCGCCCCTACCCCGTCGCCGGACGTTCGCGTCGGCCTTCCGGGCCTCCGCTCACTCGGATGCCGACGGCGCTTCGCCATCCTGGCTGCGCTTGTCGGCATACGCCGGCTCTCGGGGCTGGGGCGGCCCCTCACCTCCCGCACTGGGAGAAGCACGTCTTGAACAGCGCGTTGCGGCCAGGCCCGGAGGGCCGAGTCAGGAGCAGCGGGCGGAGGCCCGCCCAGAAACGCGAGCAGGATGCGAGGCGTTTCGTGAAACCGGTGCCGCCCCTGCCCCGTCGCCGGACGTTCGCGTCGGCCTTCCGGGCCTCCGCTCACTCGGATGCCGACGGCGCTTCGGCATCCTGCCTGCGCTTGTCGGCATACGCCGGCTCTCGGGGCTGGGGCGGCCCCTCACCTCCCGCACTGGGAGAAGCACGTCTTGAACAGCGCGGTGCGACCAGGCCCG
>JBJOKF010000109.1:0-3682 GCA_046046235.1 Planctomycetota bacterium
AGCTGTAACTGTCGGCGCCGATCTGAAAGATCGCGAGCCGCGAAAAAGCCACCGGCTCGTGGACATCCATGCGCAGGCGGTAGATGCCGCGGACGACGTCGTCGCTGCGATGAATGCTCACGGTGGCTGAGTGGTCGATCGCCGTGCCGACCCGGCCGGCGTAGGTCACTTCGGTGAGGCAGGGGCCGTGCTTCTGGTATGCGGCACGCATGCCGACGTGCGGCACGCGCCGGCCCTCGCGATCGAAGAGCCGCAGGAAGTCGCCGCCGCCGACGTTGCCCGTCCATTGCCAGGGCCGGGCGTCGGCCGCTGCCCGCACGAGCAGCGGCCGCACGTCGAGGATCGAGCAGCCCCCCTGGATCTGGTCGGGCTCGTAACAGATGGTCTCGCCCCACGAGCCGAGCGCCGACTGGTCCCAGAGTTGATTGCTGCCCCAGCCGAGCAGCGACAGCTGCGCGTGCGAGGCGGCGGGGGCGCCGCCCCAGTGGCCGTAGGCGACGACCAGTTCGAGTTCCACGGTCGCTTGCGGTGGCAGTCGCACCTGCGTGAAGCCGTGAAACCACTGGCCGTCGTAGGGAGCGCCGCCGCGGCCTCTGTGCCAGTTCTTCGACAGCTGCACGGGGATGCCGGTAGGATGGCCGGCGGCGTCGCGGAGCATCGCCGACAATCCCGTGATCGGCGTGCCGACATGCGGGCCGCGAAAGGTGGTCTTCGCGAGGAGCAGCCGCGTCGGCTGCTCCTCCGCGGCGGTGTTGGTCAGGCGCAGCCGGACCCGCTCGAGGCCATCGTTGCGCCGGTCGCGGGGCGCCGCCGCGGTGTCTTCGATGGTCGCGCCGCCGGGGGGCTGGAGCGGCTCGACGCCGTCCAAGTCGATGCGATGCCAGCCGCGGATGGGGTCGGCGGCGACCGGCAGCGCGTCGCCGGTGAGCGCACCGTCGCTGCCGACCCGCTGCGCGGAGACCGTGACGTCGCCCGAAGATGCCGCCGGTTCCGGCCCAGCACCAGCCGTCGCAAGCGCCGTCGGATCGAAGGAGATCGCGACCTCGTGCCAGGTGTCGGGAGGAACGCCTTCCGGCAGGTCGAGGCGGCGGGTGAGCGTGGTGCCGCTTGCAGTGAGCCGCACCGCCAGCCGGCCCTGCTTCCACGTGAAGCGGGGCCGGGTCGGCAGGGCGGCGCCGTCGGTACGAAACGACTGGGCGAACACGGGCCGCAGATCGGCGACGGGTTTGTCTGGAGCCTCGAACCGCGCCCGGATCTGCTCGGGAGAGAGCGCGCGGTCGTAGATCGACAGCTCGTCGACTGCACCCTTGAAGTGATACCCGTCGCCTGAGTTGTCCTGCCGGCGGGCGACCGCCAGCGGCCTGCCGCCTGGCTGCCGCTGCCGATCGATCTGTTTCTCACCCTGCAGCTTCCCGTCGAGAAAGAGCCTCAGGACAGCTCCGTCGTAGGTCATCGCCACGTGGTTCCACGCCTCGTGCTGGAAGGCTTTGCCGGACGTGACGCTGAAGGCGTTGTCGCGGCCGCCGCCGATATTGAGCCGCGCCTGAGGCGTGCTGTTGGTCACCGAGATTCCATAGTTGCCGGCGGCCTCCTCGTGCAGGTTCTTGCAAACGATCCAGGGATAGGCCTTGGTAGCGCTGGCGTGGTCGCCGGGGACGTATACCCAGCACTCGAGCGTGAACGTGGCGGGGTCGAGCGCGGGGGCATGTTTGAACTCGAGATGGTTTGTGCCATCGAAGCCGTAGCCGCCGCCGATCCTGCCGAAGGCGGCTGCAGCCTTCGGCAGGGGCTCCAGGCCGGCGCGGACGGTGAGAACCAGCGCGAGCCGATCGGGCCAGGCCACCGTCTCGAAGCGGCTTTCGGCGTTGAGCGCGCGGCCATCCTCGGCCTTGAAAATGAGGCCGTCGACATCAGCCCGCTGGAGCCAGCGGCCCGACTCGATGAGCCGTGGGCCCGATAGGCCGTTCCAGGGCACGCCGCCCACGCAGCGGTAGGTCGTGCCGTCGTGCTGGACGAACAGGCCCAGCTCGGCAGACGGCAGGGCGGCGATGCGGGCGTCGTCCGCCCGCGTGGCCGCGCCGTAGGCGACGGCGTCGAGCGGCCCGAGATGGGGCACCGAAAGGCGCGACGTGTCGAGCACGAACGCATAGCGTCCGGTGCGGACGCACCGGTGCCAGGCCGCATCGCCGACCTTCCCCGGGAAGCCGTGCAGCCACCACACGGCCGTCTGGTCGGTCGGCCTGGGCCAAGCCGACGCCGGGAGGGGGGCGGCCGGGCCGTCGGCGCGACCCACTCCTGTCAGGGACACCATAAGCCCCAGCACCGGCAGCAGTGCTCCCGCGAGCCGGCGCCCGCCGCTCGATTCCGTCATGGCAGCATCCTCTCAGCCGGCGGCAGGGAAGCACGCGGCAAACGTCCCGTAGAGCGCATTCTCGACCCGTTTTTCCCGGCTGTCACGCCGCTTGACACAGGGCATGATACGCGTAACATCAAAAGAGTTGCCAGTTCCTGGGGGCCGGTGCACGCCGGCGGGGTGTCATGCCAGTCGCTTCGAAATCCCTGCGCGGCAGGTCCACCGAACTATCCGCGGCGAGCCTGCGGGCGATCGCGGAGCAGGCGGGCGTGTCGGCGATGACCGTGTCGCGGGCCCTGAACGGCCACGACAACGTCGCCGCCGCGACCCGGACCCGGGTGCTGCGGGCGGCGCGGCGGCTCAAGTATCGGCCCAACCGGCTGGCGAAGGCGGTGCTGCGGGGCCGCAGCGGCACCGTGGGCGTGATGATCAGCCCGCTCAAGCCGTTTCAGTCGCGGGTCGTCCACGGCATCCACGACGCGCTCGTGGCCCGCGGCTGTCTGCCGATCCTCCACTTCCATGACGCGGGCCCCGAGGCCGACCGTGACGCGGCGGAGCTCGACTACGTCCACCGGCTGCTCGACCAGCGGGTGGACGGCCTCATCTTCTGGCCGTCCGACGAGACCGTCTCCGACGTCTATCTCGAGGAGGTGTGGAAGCGGAAAGTGCCGCTCGTCGCGGTCGACCGCCACCTGCCGCAGACGCGGGCCGACTTCAGCGGCACGGATGACGAGGCCGGCGGCCGCATGGCGGCGGAGCACCTGCTCGCGCTCGGCCATCGCCGGCTCGCGCATGTCGGTGGCGAGCCCTGGGTCTCGACCTACGCCGATCGCCGCCAAGGTTTCGAGCGGTCTGTGGCCGCCGGTGGCGGGACCGCGAGCACGGTGAACTGCCGGGAGTGCGATTGCCTCGATGCGGTCCGCAAGCTGCTAGCGAGCCGCACGCGGCCGACGGCGATCTTCGCCGCAAGCGACCTGATGGCGCCGGGCATCTACGCAGCGGCGGAGGCCGAGGGGCTCGCAGTCGGCCGCGATCTCGCTGTCGTCGGGTTCGCGGATCTGGCCGAGGCCCACAGCCTCGTGCCGGGCCTCACCACCCTCCGTCAAAGCCCGTACGACATCGGCCGCCAGGCGGCGCGGCTCGTCATGGACCGCATCGAGGGCACGGCACCGGCCGACCGGCCGGCGTCGGTGCGGCTCGCCCCGGAGCTCGTCGTGCGTGAGTCCTCGGGGAGTGTCCGCCCATGAGCGCCCGGAGCTTCCGCCTTCCGGTTCGGCATCCCGGTCCGGGATTGGTCCTGTTTCCCCGCTGATTGTTCTTCATCCGTTT
>JBJOKF010000133.1:0-24737 GCA_046046235.1 Planctomycetota bacterium
GATCCACGAGCGGAAGCTCGTAGCAGGCCGCCTCTTCGGCGTTGCGGACGAGCAGCCGCGAGCCCGAGAGGCAGGGGTTGTTCCAGGTCTGCCCCTCGATCGCCGCAAGCCGGCCGCGGACGGTGTGCCGCTCCGGCTTGGCGTCGACGAGCACCACCTCCCCCGATTCCGCCTGCACGACGAGCAGCCCGCCGACGCGGAGCACCTGCCCCTGGCCATAGCGGCCCGCCTTCCAACGGCGGCTCCCGTCGCTCAGCCGGACGCACTCGAGGATGCCGTCGGAGAGGCCGTAGGCATGGCCCTCGTGCGCGGCGACGTTCGTGAACTTCGTCTTGAGCAGGGCGCCGTTCCGCCAGATGTCGCGGAAGCCGCCGGAGCCATCCGCCTCGATCACCGCCGCGCCGATGCCGTACCCCTTGGAGAGGAAGAGACGGCGGTCGTCAAGCGGGATCGGCTGCGAGCAGCTGGCGTCGGAGTTGGAATGGCCGGGCCAGGGATGCTCCCAGAGTTGGCTGCCATCGAGCGGGTCGTAACCGGCGACGGAGGCCTCGTTGATGATCAGGATCGTCGGCCGGCCGGCGAAGTCCACGAGCCGCGGGCTCACGTAGCTGATCTGCTCCTCGCCTGCCGTCCAGCGGCGCTCGCCCGTCTGCCGGTCGAAGGCGACGAGCGCGAGAAACTCGGGCTCGCTCGCCTCGCGGCGGGTCCGCGGGCCGCCGGCAGGAACGATCACGAGATCGTCGGTGACGAGCGGCGAGCCCGCGCGGCCCCAGGCCACCGCAGCCGCGTGACCGGCCGGGTCGATGCCCAGCTCGTCGAGCACGTTCTTCTTCCAGACGACCCGGCCGGTCGCGCCGTCGATGGCGTGAAGCCAGCCGGTCGCGCCGTGCGCGTAGACGATGCCTGCATGGATGGCGGGCGTCGATCGGGGGCCGACGCCGCCGAGCACGGTCTCGTGCCGGCCCGGCACCGCCACCGCCCACTCGGGAGCACCCGTGACGACCGAGCAGCAGGAGACGATCTCCTCGTCGCCGCGTTGCTCCAGCGTGACCGCGTGGTCGCCACAGGCCGCGAAGCCGCTCCAGCCGGCGCCGATCGCTCGCTTCCAGAGCAGCCGCGGCGGCCGGGCATCCCAGGCCGCGTCGAGCTGCGGCCGCTCGAGGCCGCATGTGCCGTCAGGCCCCAGAAACTGCGGAAAGTCGGTGGCGGTCGTCTCCCATGATGGCTGGGAAGATGGCTCGGCCGCGACGGCGCCGGCGGCGGCGGGCTGCGGCAGCAGCCGGTCGCGGGACGGGTTCCAGCGAAACGCGAACTCCGGCACGAGATCGCCCGACACCCGCTCGATCCGCAGGGTCGCCAGGCCCGCCACGACGAGCCCCAGGATCGTGCCGAGCACCGCCTTCTTGGCCGTCGGCGAGTGGCCGCTCTCCCGCACGAACCAGAGCACGAGCGACACGAGCGCCGAAAAGCAGAGGATCAGCGTGATGATGTTCCGCACGGCGGCATCGACGATGCCGCCGACGACAGGCTCGAGCAAGCCGGCGCGGACCATGAGCGTCGCCGTAGCCAGCGAAGCGAGGGCGATCCACACCCGGCGCGGCGGCCACAGGCCGGCACGGCCCGCCGTCGCGAGAGACGAAGGCAAGCCTCCCGACGCGCCGGAGTCTCGAGAAGGGTCGCGCGGGCTCGTCGATGCATCACGGGCAGCAGGAGAAGGCATGATGAGCAGTGTAGCGAGCAGGCCGCCGTGGCCGCGACGGCGGTCCGCGCGTGAGCGGTGCCCGCCCTCCGCCCCGGCATTCCTTGTCGGCGCCAGGGACCTCCACTAGACTCCTCCGACCCGACGTTCCCGCAGGATTCGGCATGCCCACCCCCCGCTCTCCCGGTCCCCGCGGCCCCTCCACGACGGCCGTGCACGCCGGCGAGGCCCGCCTGAAACCGGGCTTCTCGATCACCGATCCGATCTTCGCGTCGAGCACCTACACCTTCCCCGACACGCAGTCGATCATCGACTTCATCGAGGAGAAGCAGCCCCGCGAGGAATATGGCCGCTACGGCAATCCCGGCGAGCGCGTGGTCGAGGACAAGTTGGCGGCGATCGAGGGGGGCGAGGCGGCCGTGCTGTTTGCGAGCGGCATGGCCGCTCTCGTCGGCCTGCTGATGGCCCATCTGAACGCGGGCGACGAGATCGTCTTCTTCGACCAATGCTACCACCGCAGCCGGGAGTTCTGCCGGCGGCACCTGACCCGCTTCGGCGTCGGCTTCCACGAGGTGAAGACCTGCGACTACGCGGCGATGGAGGCCGCGATCACGCCCCGGACCCGGTTCCTGGTCAGCGAGTCGCCGACCAACCCGCACCTGAGCGTGGTCGACATCGCCCGGTTCGCCGACATCGGCCGGCGGCACGGCGTCCTGACGCTCATCGACGCGACGCTCTGCACGCCCTACAACCTCCGGCCGCTCGAGGCCGGAGTCGACTTCGTCCTGCATTCGGCGACGAAATACCTCGGCGGCCACAACGACCTGCTCGCCGGGATCGTGATCGGCGGACGGGAAAAGATGGATCCTGTCCGCAACCTTCGCGGCATCATGGGCGGCGTCAACTCCCCCCACAACGCCTACCTGCTCGAGCGCGGGCTCAAGACGCTGGCCCTGCGGATGGAGCGACACAACGCCAACGGCCTGGCCGTGGCCCGGTTCCTCGAGAGCCACCCGCGGGTCGAGCGGGTGCTCTACCCGGGCTTGGAAAGCCATCCGTATCACGACATCGCCGTCCGCACGATGCGGGGCTTCGGTGGCTTGGTGACGTTCTTCGTCAAGGATGCGGACTGGCGGCAGACCGCCCGCGTCGTCGACTCGGTGACGATCCCGCGGATCGGCCCCAGCCTCGGCGGCGTGGAGTCGCTCATCGAGCAGCCGCTCGTGATGAGCTACTGGAACTACTCGCCGGAAGACCGGGCAAGCTTCGGGATTTCGGACAACATGGTCCGCCTGGCATGCGGCATCGAGGACTCCTCCGACCTCATCCAAGACCTCGCCGCGGCGCTCGACTGCATAAAATAGGCAATCCCTGCCGGTCGCGCTGATTTTGGCGGAAGTTTCGGTCGTGCGGATGACGATATCTCTCCCGATCGAATAAGAGCTGCCGGGGACACCCGGCCGCGGCGCTGGATCGGAAGGAGTGAGTCATGCCTATTTCGCTGGATCTGCGACGCTTGGTCGAAGCATCGCTGGCGACCGTCCTCCTGGGAGCCGCGCTCGCGACGGCCCAGCAGCCCAGCCCGCCGGCGGCCGGCCAGGCCACGAGCCAACTGCGGTGGACGCCGCACCGGTCCGCGACGACTCCCGACCAAGCCGCTTCCGCCGCCCCCGCGGATGCCTCCGCCCCTGCCACTTCGACCGCGAATCCGGTTCCCGCCACCGCCCAGAACGCTCAAGCCCGGGCGACGACGACGGGCGTGGCCGTCGCCACCAGTCCGACCAAGCCGAACACCGTCAGCACCGCGCCCGCTTCGGTCGGCCTGCCGGCCACCGTGCCGGCGGTGACGCCGCCCCGCGCGGCCGGCGTGCCGCGGACGGCGGCTCGACCCACGACCGCCGGCCAGCCGACAGGTCCACGGCGGCAGCAGCCCGCCGGTCAACTCGGTGACTGGAAGAGCGACAACCGTGTGCCCGGCAGTTTCCGCTCGACCGACATGTCCGGCTCGCTGCCGGCCATGCCGAGCCTCGGCGACGTCAAGGTCTTCCGCACGCCGCAGGGCGAAGGCGGCCGTCCGGTCCTGGCCGTCGAAGGCACGCCTTACAAGCCGGCCGCCAAGCCGCCTGAGCCGCTCGGCGGAGGTCTGGCCCCCCGCTTCGCGCCCCAGGCGTCGGGCCGCTCTCCCGCGACCACTGCGGCCCGTCCCGCGCCGGGTCGGCCCGACCGGCTCGCGCTCAACGCCGACGGCCTGCCGTCGGTGATGGCGCGTGCCCCGCAGGCGGCCGTGCTCGAAGATGGGACCATGCCGGGCCGGCTGCCCGGCGCCGCGCAGTCCCTGCCGGCCCCGGGCGGCGTGGAGCCGGGCCTCACCGCGGCCGATCCCTCCATCGTCATCAACACCGCGCCGGGCGAGATGACCGACTACGGTCTCGAAGGCTTCGCCGCCGGAGACGTCGTGGAAGGCTACGGCCAGCAGGCCGACGGCGGCGAGGGCGGCTTGTGGATGGGCGACTATCCGACGCAGCTTCATGTCGAGTCGTTCTACGACGATCCCTTCGCGTGCGAAGAGGGCCCAGGCCTCCTCACCTGCGGTCACGACGGCCGGATCTGCGCGTGGCTGCGACGGTTCGGGAAGCCCTACTACGGCTGGCGGTGGTATCGCGACTTCAGCGTCGGTGCCGGCATCACCGCCTTCCAAAACCAGTCCAACTTCGGCCTGCTCGGCAACTACGGCACCGATCAATACGCCAACTGGGCCATGCCCTTCTGGAACGCCTTCGGCGTCGGCTGGCAGGTGGGCGTCCGTGGCGTGCAGAGCAACTTCCAGCAGGCGAGCGTCACCGACGCCCTCGGCACCTTCTCGGGCCGGTCGCGGCAGCAGGTCTTCGTGACGACCGGCTTCTTCACGCGTGCCTTCGAGGGCCGCGGCCTCCAGGGCGGAGCCGTGTACGACTACCTCAGCGACAGCTACTTCGAGAATGTCGACGTCGCCCAGATCCGCGGCGAGATGAGCTACGTCTGGGGCTACCACGAGCTCGGCTTCTGGGGCGCCTTCAGCACCCTCGAGCAGCAGGGCCTCTTCTCGCCCAGCGGCACCTCCCGGGGCGTCGCCGGCACCGTCGACCTCTACACCGCCTTCTACCGGCTCCACTTCGGGGATGCGAACGAGGCCCGCATCTGGGGCGGTGCCTCGGGGGACGGCCAGGGCGTGATCGGCACGCAGATCCGGGCCCCGATGTCGCGGTCGCTGGCCCTGGAGGGAATGTTCACCTACCTGATGCCCAACAAGTCGCAGACGGTCGAACTGAGCCCCCTGACGAGCGTGACGTACGCCCCGTCGGCCTGGAACGTGGCGGTGAACCTCGTCTACTACCCGGCCGGCCGTGCCCGCCGCAGCCTGGCGAGCCCCTACCGCCCGCTCTTCGACGTGGCCGACAACGGCAGCATGATCCGCTCCCTGTCCCGCCTGCCGACGCCCTGAGCCGCGCGTGATCGAGCCGGCTCGACCGGCAGGCTGACGCTGCCGCGGGATTTGTAGTATCCTGCCGCGGTGCCTGGAGGGTCTCGGCGAGAGACCTTGGCCACTTCCGGGAGGGTCTTCGTGCCCGTCCCGGCCACCCCTTCCCTGGCCGCAAATCGCTCCCCTCACCGCGGGAGCGGAGAGCCACTGGAACACTACCCATGTCGGATCACGACCAACCGCACGACCCCTGGGCGAGCCTGGCCGAGTCACTCGGCGCCAAGCCCTCTGCGAAGCCCGAGCCCACGCCACCGCCTGCCGCGTCCACTCCGCCCCGCCCGCCGGCGAAGCCTCGCAGCGAGCCGCGGCCGCAGCCGCCGGCCCGTGCCGACTGGGGCGGCTTGGCCCAGTCTCTCGGCCTCGAATCCGCCTCCGAGTCGAGCCCGCCGCCCGCGCGGCCGGCCCGGCCGTCGCTGCCGCCCGAGCATGCCGAGCCGACGCCGCGGCGGACGGACGAACCCGTCGGCCGCCGCCCTGCCCGAGAGGAAGACGAGTTTTCTTTCGGGCCCCGGCGCACGGCCGCGGAAGCATCGCCGCCGAGCCGCGAGTCCGCTCCCCGGCCGCGGTCGGAGGGCCGGGATGTCCGCCGCGAGCAGCGACGCGACGACCGGGACGATCGTGACCGCGAGCCCCGGGCTGAGGCCGGTTCGGTCGCCTCGAGCGACGGCGAGTCCACGCCGCGGCCGGCCCGCGATGATGATCGCGGCGAGGGCGAGGGCGAGGGCCGGCGCCGACGCGGCCGGCGCGGCGGCCGGGGCCGGCGCGGCCGTGGCCGGGAAGAGTCTTCGGAGCGGGCGTCCGGCCCGCGAGGCGAGGATGATCTCGGCACGCGCCGCCGATCCGTCGTCGCCGACCGTGACGACCGCGATGAACCGGCGACCGGCGGGTTCGCCGCCGATTTCCTTGACGAGGAGCCCCGCCGCGACGATCGCGGCGGCGAGCGCGACGACGACGAATCCCCGGCTGGCGAGTCCCGCCCCGCACCGGGCGGCGAGGGGGACCAGGACGGCGATGCGGGCCCGCGGCGCAGACGGCGGCGCGGCCGGCGCGGCGGCCGCCGGCGGCGCGGCGGTGATCGCGAGGGGGAGGCCCGGACGACCGATCGTGAAGCCACCGGCCCGCGCGAGCGGCCGGAGTCGGCGGGGCGCTCGGCGTCCGCGGCGGACGACGACGATGAACCGCTGCCGTCCGGCTACGGGGTCCGCCCCGCCCCTCGGCCCGAGGCTGGACGCGGAGCCGAATCGCGCCGCGACGACGACGCCGCCGGTCGCGGCGGCGACGAGCCACAGGACGACGCCCGGGGCGAAGACCGCGATGCCGGCAAGCGCCGGCGACGGCGCCGACGGCGCGGTGAGGGCCGGAGCCGTGAAGCGGGCACGACCGCCGACGGGAGCGGAAGCTCGTCGCGACGATCCTCCGACTCGAGCGGACAACGCCGCGGACGCCGCGGACGCCGCAGCGGTGACGAGCGGCGTTCGGCTTCGACGCTCGAGCGCGGGCGGCGCGGTGAGTTCGCGCCGGTGGCAGGCGGCCGCGAGGAGGACGACGAGGGCCTGGAGTTCCTCGGGCTCGAGGATGCCGGCCATGAGCCGTCCGCACGGGGAGACCGTCACCGCGAGGAGGACGAAAGCATCATCGAGAGCGGCCTCAACGAAGTGCTCGACGTGCCGAGCTGGGTCGAGGCGATCGGCATCGTGATTGCCGGCAATCTCGACTCCCGGAGCCGCGGGTCGCGGAGTGCGGGCGGCGGCGACAGCGGCCGGCCCGCCGAAGGCGGCCGCGGTGGCGACCGACCTCGCGACGGCCGGCGCGGGGGCCGTTCGGGCGATCAACGGTAGTCGAGCGCCAACCGCTACTTGAGCGAGATCGTCCGGGCCAGCGGTCGGAGGATCTGCTCCACCACGCAGCTGTCGACCACGTCGCGGGCCACGCCCGCGAGACGATCGAGCGCCTCGACATAGGTCGTTCCGGGATCGAGGCTGCCGTACTGCCGGGCGGTGACGTACACGCTCAGCTGCTCCTCGGCGAAGTCGCCCGTGCGGACCTGGAACGCGTTGGTGCGGGTCTCCGTGCTGACGCGCACCTGCACGCGGCAGTCCTCGTCGAGCGAGATGGTCAGGGACGGCTCGTAGTTGATCACGCGACCGCCCGGCAGTTCCGCGGCCCGATCGAACGCGGGCCCGACGCCGAGCGCCTCCGCCAGGAGGGCGTTGTGGTTGCCGCGAAAGGCGAAGTCGAACCCGAACAGGACGTCGAGCGCCTCGCAATCCAGAGGGCTCACCGACAGGAAGGCGGGCGCCAGTTCCAGCACCAGCCGGTGCTGGTCGAGCACCGATTCCAGCGAGGCCGGATTGACCTGCCCGGAGCAGAGCCGCCGGCTCTCCACGGCCGCCCACCGGTAGCGGCCCTGATCCTTGTCCTCCTCGAGCACGTAGTCGCGTTTGTCGCGACAGTAGAACTTCCGCATCGTCGGGAACCGCTTCTGCACCCGCTCGAAGAAGTGCAGAACGGTCTCGCGCTGCCCCGGCAGCTCCATCTCCGTGGCCAGGTTCATGTTGACGTAGAAGTCGTCAGCGAGCGACGCATACTGCGTCATGCGGAGCCTCCCGAGGAAAAAGTCCCGCGAGTATACGGAGCGTCTGCGCGGGGTGTCAAAATGCCGGCAGCCGCGCGGCCCGCGGTCCGCGGATGCTGGATTCCTGCCGCCTGGGGCGTCATACTGCCGGAGGACAGTTCGGCCGGTCTGCGGCGGCCCTTGTCCATCGTCGCCCGCCGAGAGGTGGTTCTCATGCCCTCGCCCTCGGATTCGTCGTCGTTCCCCGATCATCGCCTTTCGATCGAGCAGCGCGACGACGGCACGATCGTCGTCAGGGTCCGCTCGGAGGGGCCGGAGGAGACGCGGTTGCCAGACGCCGTCTTCTCATTCCGCAACGGCGACCCGCAATACGCCTCCTGGCTCGCGCGTCTCAAGGCCGTCAAACCCGACGCCCCCGCCGGGTGACGGCACGAACACGGGCGGCGGCGCCGTCGCGGCCCCCGAGCGTCAGCCGTCGGCCCGGGAACTGGCGATCAGCGAGATGAACTCGCGGTTGCTCTTGAACTTCGCCAGCTGCTTCGTGAGCTGCTCCATGGCGTCGACGTGGTGCATCGACGAAAGCGTCCGTCGCAGCATGCCGACAGCGTGCAGGGTGTTGGCGTCGAGCAGTTTCTCCTCGCGGCGCGTGCCCGACTGGGAGATGTCGATCGAGGGCCAGACTCGGCGGTCGGCGAGCTTGCGGTCGAGCACCAGCTCCATGTTGCCGGTGCCCTTGAACTCCTGAAAGATCAGCTCGTCCATACGGCTGCCGGTGTCGATGAGCGCCGTCGCCACGATCGTGAGCGAGCCTCCCTCCTCGAACACGCGGGCGGTCGCGAACAGCTTCTTGGGGATGTCGAGAGCCTTGATGTCGACACCGCCCGACATCGTCCGACCGGTGTTGCCCACCCACTTGTTGAACGCCCGGGCCATGCGCGTGATCGAGTCCATCAGCAGGAAGACGTCCTTGCCGGCCTCGGCCATCCGCTTGCACCGCTCGATGACCAACTGCGACAGCCGGACGTGGCTCTCCACGTCGCAGTCGAGGCTGCTGGCGACGACCTCGCCCTTGACGGTCCGGCGCATGTCCGTGACCTCCTCGGGCCGCTCGTCGATCAAGAGCATGACGAGTTGCAGTTCGGGATGGTTGGCCGATACGGCCTGCGAAACCTGCTGCAGCAGGACCGTCTTGCCGGTCCGCGGCGGCGCCACGATCAGCGCCCGCTGCCCCTTGCCGAGCGGCGTGAGCAGATCCATGACCCGCGTGGTGATCGGCTGCTGACCGGTCTCCAGCCGGAGCCACGTCTCGGGATTGATCGGCGTCCGCTGGTCGAACGTCTTCACCGCGGGGTAGAGATCGGGCGCCATCCCCTCGACTTCCTGGATCTCGCGTACCCGCGGCCCCTGCTGTCGTCGGCCGGGCTGCACGAGCGCCTTGATCGTGACGCCCTCGCGCAGCCGATAGCGCTCGATCATCGTGGCGGGCACGAACGGATCGTGCCGCTCCCGCTGGTAGTTCGTCTCGGGGTTGCGGAGAAAGCCGTAGCCGTTGGGATGCATCTCGAGCACGCCGCTGCCCGGCTCGAGCGGCACCGGTTCTCCATTCTCCCCCACCTCGGGTTCGAGTTCCGGGGGGCGCATGCCCTCCCCCTCCATGTCGACCGCGCCGGCTCCAGCCGGCACCGGCCCACCGCCGCCGCCGCCACGACGAAACCGCCGGCGCCGACCGCCATAGCCGCCGCCACCACCGCCACCGCCGTAGCCCTGGCCGCCGCCCCCCTGCCCCTGACCGCCGGAGTACCCCGCGCCCTGGCCTCCCTGACCACCAAAACCACCGCGGCCCCTCGATCGCCTCCGCTTCGACATGGATGCAACACGCTCTTGGAGAAAAGGAAACTCGGACTTCCCCCGCACATACCGCCCGCGAACCGCGGTCAGACAGACGAGGCCGGTCGAACGACCGAACGAACGCGACCTCGGAGACTCGGGCCGAAAGACCCGCTGTCACAGAGGCCCAATGCCATGGTGATCAACCGCTCTCGGGCGCTCGACGTGAGCGGCCGGACGACTGCATGAGCGGTTGGCCAACCGGAAGCAGATTTCCCGGGGAGGCCGGTCAGGCCAAGTACCTCGAACAACCCCTCGCCCACGGCACCTGGAACGGCCCAGGGCCCCTGAGAAGGACTTCCCTTCGAGATCCTCGGGAGCAAAGCAGCCGCGGGACGGACGCCAAAACCCTTCGTGGCTATCGTCTCCGCGTGAGAGAAAGTATCCGGCGACCGCGGCCGGTTGTCAAGCGACAGGAGGATGTCCAACCGCGGTCACTGCGCCCGCGGAAAGCCGGAGACTCTGGGCAACCCAGGCCATGGCCAACAGGCACTCCTCCTGGAAAACCGGCTTCTCCCTCGTTTTCGATGCGATTCCTGCGACCGTCTCGACCGATACATCTTGCGGGACTGAAGCCGCGGAATGTCCGGGCCTCCGGGGACGAACCGGACGCCGGCGGGCCGCGGCCAAGCAGGCCCGAGGAGACCGGTCGATGCCCTCCCCCATCCAATGGGGGCAATGAGCGAAGAGGCTGGAGCGATGCTGTCTACCACCGTGCCATTCCGAATCCCGCCCGCGCGGCCCCCGTTTGGTCGCCTGGTTCCCGCGGCGTTCGCGCTGCTCGTAGCCGTCGTGGGAGCTGCCGAGGCCGCGGCCGGCGTCGCCTGGCATCCGGACCTCGCCGCCGCCCGGCGGGCGTCGGCCGTCAGCCAGCGTCCGGTGCTCGCGATCTTCACGGCCTCGTGGAGTTCCGTGAGCAGCACGCTCGACCGCACCACGCTGGCCAGTGACGAGGCGGTGGCCCTCATCTCCGCCTGCTTCGAGCCGGTCTGCGTCGACGTCGACACCCACGCGGAGACCACGCGCCGCCTCGGCATCCAACGGGTGCCGACGGCCTGCGTGTTAACCGCGGACGAGCAGCCGCTCTCCACCTTCGAACTGCCCGAGACGCCCGCGGAGTTCGTCGCCGCCGCGGCACGCGCCGCCCAGGAAGCGGCCACGGCCGCAGGGCGGTCGCCCCGCGGCACGACGACCGAGATCACCTCGAGCCGGCACGCCATCACCGACCTCACCGCGAGCGGCTCCTCGCCGCTCCCCGACCTCGCGGCGCCTGCTCAGCACCAGTCGCGCGGCAGCGTGGCGCCCGGCGGCCAGGCGATCACCGCGGTCGCCGCCAAGGTGCGGAGGCTTTCCGATTTCGCCAGCGACGATGTCCCGGCATCCGCGGACAGCGCAGCGATCGCCGCCTCCTTTCGGGGCGGGGCCGGCGAGCCGAAGGGGGCGCTCGTGCCCGATACGGCGACGCTCTCCCCGGCGTTGACCTCCGACCAAGCCTCTGTTTCGCCAACCCCGACGCGTGCCGACATGGCGGACGGCCTCACGTCCCGGTTCGCCGCGGCGCCGGCCACTCCGGCCCCTCCCGCCACCGGCGTCCTCGGCGCCACCGACACCCTGGCGGCCGCGCCGGCGTCCCAGCCTGAGACGCAGTCGGCGACACGGGCCGCCGAGCCACTCGCCGAGATCGCCGTTCGCGCTCCGCTGGCAATCGAACCTGCGGCCTCGGCGGTCTCGTCGGCCGCGGCCCAGCCGGCCAAGTCGCCGCCGTGGCTGGCCGGCCCCGCACCGACAGCAGACCGCTCGACCACCGGAGTGCCGGCGCAGGCTCAGGCCACACCTCCCTCTCCGGCCGCTCCGCGGGCAGCGGTCACGCCGCAGGCCGGCCTCGTGGCGGCTGCGCCCCAGCAGGCCGTCCCGCAAACGCCCACTCCCGGGCCGGCCTCAGCCTCGCAGCCGAGCCCGCAGGCCGCCGGCGCCGCGGCGACGCCCCTGGCTGACACCGCCCCGCGGAAGCCCGAAAAGCCCGCCACATCCGGCTCCCAGGCCTTCATCGCGGCGCTGCAGAAGCCCTTCACGCTCTTCACCCCGAAGGCCAAGCCGACGACCGTCGGCGACGGCCCGGAGGTTGCGGCCAAAGCCCGCCCGGCGAACCAGGCGGCGGCCCCGACCGAAACGGTCGCCGGCCCCACGCCGTCGACGGAGCCCGATGTGTACGGCTCGATGCCCGTTGGCCTCGAAGGCTACTGCCCGGTCACGCTTACCGAGAAAGGCACCTGGGTCGAGGGCCGCGCCCAGTGGGGTGTGCGGCATCGCGGCCGCACCTATCTCTTCGCCGGGGCCGAGCAGCAGAAGGCCTTCCTCGCCGATCCCGACCGCTACGCCCCGGCGCTCTCGGGCGACGATCCCGTCTTGGCCTTTGACACGGGCAAGAGCACGCCCGGGCAGCGGCGCTACGGCGTCACCTACCAATCGCGGATGTACCTCTTCTCGTCGACGGAAACCCGCGACGCGTTCGCGGCCAATCCCCAGCGCTACACCACCGGCGCGCTCGTGGCCGAGAATCGGGTGCCGACGGCGGGCTCGGTCGTCCGCTGATGGCGGGCGTGTCCCGCAGTCCCGCACCGCACCGGTCACCTGGCCCAGTGACGTGAGCGGCTGACCGCATCCCGCCAGCGGTCCAGGAGCCGGCCGCGGGCGGCGGCGGCGAGTTGCGGCTCGAAGACCCGCTCCACCCGGCGCGGCGCCGCGATCGCGGCCGCGTCGGCGAAGAAGCCGACGGCCAGCCCGGCGAGGAGTGCCGCGCCGAGGCTCGTCGACTCGATGACGGCCGGGCGCTCCACCGGCAGGCCGAGCACGTCCGCCTGCAACTGCATCAGCAGGTCGTTCCCACTGGCGCCGCCATCCACCCGCATCCGTGTCGGACGGAGCCCGGAATCCCGCTCCATGCAGGCCACCACCTCCGCCACCGACAGGGCGATCGCTTCGAGCGCCGCCCGGGCGACGTGCCCCCGCGTTGTCGCGCGGGTCAGGCCGATGATCAGGCCCCGGGCATGAGGATCCCACGTGGGCGCGCCGAGCCCGGCGAGCGCCGGCACGAGCATCACGCCGCCGCTGTCGGGCACGCTCCGCGCCAGCGGCTCGACCTCCCGCACGCTCTCGAAGAGCCCCAGCCCGTCGCGCAGCCAGCCGATCAGGCTTCCCGCGACGAACACCGATCCCTCCAGAAAGAAGCCGGCGGCGGCGCCCGCGGCCCGGGCGGCCGGCGTCGTCAGCAGGCCGCTCCGGCTGGCCACCGCGTCGCGGCCGGTCGCGAGCAACAGGAACGCACCGGTGCCGTAGGTGGTCTTCGCGTCGCCCGGCTGCACGCAGCCCTGGCCGAACGCGGCCGCCTGCTGGTCGCCGGCGCACCCGGCGATGGGGATCGCCCCGCCGAAGACCGTCGGATCGGTCGTGCCGAACGAGCCGCTCGACGGCCGCACCTCCGGCAGGATCGCCCGCGGCACGCCGAAGATCCGGCACAGGTCGTCGCTCCAGCCTCCCTCGTGGATGTCGAACAGCAGCGTGCGGCTCGCATTGGTGACGTCGGTCGCATGCACACGGCCACCTGTCAGCCGCCAGATGAGGAAGCTGTCGACCGTGCCGAAGAGCACCTCGCCCGCCTCGCACCGCGACCGGAGCCCGGGAATGGTCTCGAGCAGGTGCACGATCTTGGTCGCCGAGAAGTAGGGATCGAGCAGCAGCCCGGTCCGCCGGCGAACCTCGTCCTCGACGCCCTGCGCCCGCAGCCGCGCGCAGATCGGCGCCGACACCCGGCTCTGCCAGACGATCGCCGGGGCGATGGGCCGACCGGTCGCCCGCTCCCAGAGGATCGTGGTCTCGCGTTGATTCGCGATGCCGATGGCCGCCACCCGGCGGGCCTCCCGCCCGCCCTGCTCGACCGCCCGCCGACCGCAGGCGAGCTGCGTCCGCCAGATGTCCTCGGGGTCGTGCTCGACGATCCCCTGGTCGAACGCCGCGTCGACGACAGCTTGGTCACCCTCCTCGGCGCCGGTTCGGACATGTTGCGGAAACTCCTCCTGAGACCGGCCCAGAACGGTCCCGTGCCGATCGAAGAGAATCGCCCGGCTTGATGTCGTACCTTGATCGAGCGCGAGCACGCAGTCGGCGGCGGCATCGGGATGAGTCATCGTTGTCTCCGATCAGGGAGCCGGTCCGGCCTCGAGCCGCCGGCCGTAGCGACGCTCGAGCCGGGTGGCGCAAGCCTCCGCCGCCGCGGCGACATCGTCGATGTGGATGGCGCCGGCCGCTGCCAACGCCCGCGCCACGCCGGCGATCGTCTCGCGCGACAGCCGCTCGTGGAACGACAGCATCAGCCGCCGCTCGACGACGTCTTCGAGCGCGGCGGCCCATTCCTCGCGAGCGCAGAATCCGACGGCCGCGGCCGGCAGGCCCACGTCTGGAATCATGCCGTCTTCAACACCCGGAGTCTCGTGCCTTTCGGCCGCCTGCGTCCAGAGCCGCTCGGCCCGGCTGCCGAACAGGCCGCAGGTGCCGGCCACCGCCTGCTCGAGGTCCGCGGTCGCGAGGCCGGCAGCCGCCGCGAGCGGCCCGCAACGGCGCACCAGCGCGACCATGTTCTCCGCGTCGGCCGCACCCGGCAGCGGCCGGTCGCGAGACGTGCCCCGCACCGGGCGCCCGAGTGTTTCGAGCACCGTCGCGGCCGCGGTCTCGGCGAGGCTGCGACAGGTGGTGAGCTTGCCGCCGACGATCGACCAGGTCGGCACCGGCATGGAGGGGTGCCGCACGAGCAGGTGCCGGCGGGTGATGCCCGCGGCCGCCCGGGCCGACGGCGCGGCCGGCAGCGGCCGCACGCCGCAGTAATGCTGCTGCACGTCGCCACGATCGACCGCCGCGGCGGGAAAGAGCCTGGCCGCCGCCTGGAGCAGATAGTCGATCTCGGCGTCGTCGGCCCGCGCCTCCGCGGGGTCGCCGGCGTAGGGGATGTCGGTCGTGCCCACGAGCACGAGGGCGGGGCCGAACGGGAGCACGAAGACAGGCCGGCCGTCCTCCGCCTCGGCGTACACACCATGGCCGGCAAGCGCCGCGCGCAGCCGCGGTGAGCGGAGGACGAGATGGCTACCCTTCGTGCCGCCGATCAGCCGCCCGGGCCGGGGGAGTGACGCGGGCCACTCGGCGAGCGTGCGGTCGACCCAGGCGCCGGTGGCGTTGACCACCGCGTCGGGACGGACGACGCATGCGGCCCGGTCGAAGCCCACTGCCGCAGGCCCGATCATCACGTCCATGTCGGCGCCCAGCCGGACCTGCCGGTGCGTCAATACCTCGAACCGCGTGCCCGCGGAGCGGGCCAGGTCACGGGCGTCGACGAGCAGTTCGACGGTGAACCGCTCGGGATAGAGCAGTTGGGCGTCGGCGTAGAGGGCGGCCCACGGGAACCGTGCCGCATCGACCTGCGGCAGCCCCGCCGCGGTCGCGGCCCGCACCACGGCGTGCCGTGGCCAGTCTGCCCCGGCCGCCAGGAGATCGTAGAGCGAGAGTCCCGCGCCGACCGTCCAGCTGCCTCGTCCCCGCGGGCCCTTGAGGCGGCGGGCGAGCGACTCCCAACCGAGCAGCCGTGCGGCCGCCGCACACAGTCCGCCCCACCGCCCCCGCACCGGCAGGTAGAAGGGCAGCGGCCGAACGAGATGCGGCGCGAGCCGCACGAGCCTGTTCCGCTCCGCCAGGCTTTCGCGGACGAGGCCGAGCTCACCGTATTCGAGATACCGCAGGCCGCCGTGGATGAGTCGCGTCGACCAGGCCGTCGCCCCGGCGGCCACGTCGGCCGCATCGACGACGATCACATGCGCCCCGGAGAGGACGAGTTCGCGGGCCAAGGCCGCGCCGTTGATGCCCGCGCCGAGCACGACGATCGTCGGTTCCAGGGCCATGTCCATCGGGCCCGCTCCGGGCCGCCTCGCCTGTCGCCACCGGCCCGCCGGTCGGTATGCTCGCGTCATCACCTCGGAGCCCGTTCGTGACCCCGCACCGGACCGCCTCGTCGCCCCGGCACGACGAGCCTACCGCACCGCCATCGGCCGCGTCTGCGAGATGCCGATTCCTGGCGACCGCCGTCGCTGCGGTCGCCGTGTTGCTCGGCGGCCCGCCCGCCCGCGCCGCCGAGCTCGACCGCCCGGTGACGGCGACGTGGACCGGCGCGACGCTGCGGGACTGGGCCGACCGGGCGACCACGCTCGCCGGCATGCCGGTCCTCGTCGACCCGCGGCTCGATCCCGAGACGGTCGTGACGCTCGACTGCCGCGACGAGCCGATCCGTGCGGTGCTCGTCCGCGCCGCGGCGGCCGCCGGCGGCGAGCTGGCCTGCCTACGGTCGACGGCGCGGCTCACGGCGCCGTCCACGGCAGCTCCGCTCGAGCGGGCCGAGGCCGTTCGCGAGCGGCGCATCGCGACGCTGCCGCCCCGGCGGCGCACGGCGCTGGCCACCCGCCGCCCGTGGGCCTGGTCGGCCGGTGCCCGGCCCCGCGACCTCGTCGCGGGCGTCGCCGCCGAGGCGGGCATCGCGCTCGCCAACATGGAGCACGTGCCGCACGACCACCTGCCGGCGGCGTCGCTGCCGCCGCTGTCGCTCGCCGAGCGGATCGATCTCGTGCTCGCCGGCTACGACCTGCGCGCGGAGTGGTCGGCGGACGCGGGCAGGATCGTCCCACTGTCGAGCGGCCCGCCCGAGATCGAGACCACGGCCGACGACCGCACCGACGCGGCGCCGCCGTCGCGTCCCGTCGTCAAAAAGCCGCCCCGCCGGCCTGCGGCCGCCGCCGAGCCGACCTTCTCCCTGGCAGTGGCCGCGCCGCTCGAACAGGTGCTCGCCACGATCGCCGCGCGGCTGGGCCTCGAGTTGGCGATCGACCAGGAGTCGCTCCGCCGCCGTGGCATCGCCGCCGCCGAGATCGTGCGGACGCAGGTCAAGGACGCCACCCGCGACCAACTGCTCGACGCGCTGCTGACCCCCCTGGGTCTCTCCTGGGAGATCGACGACGGCGGCCTGCGGGTCTTCGCCCGGGAGTGATGCGCGCGGGCCCTGGCAATCCCTCGGACGCTCAGCGCGGAAGCAGCCGGCGGGCGGCCTCGAGGTTGCGCCGCGTCGCCGCGTCGCCGGGCGCGATTTTGAGCGCCGTCTCGTACGACTCGATCGCCTCGCGATAACGTGCCTGTCGAGCCTGAGCCACGCCGCGATTCGCCCAGGCCCGCGGGTCGCTCGGCGCCTGCCGGATCGCCTGGTTGAAGTCGAACTCCGCCTTCCGGGGCTCGTTGGTGGCCAGGTAGGCCAGCCCGCGATTGAGGTAGGCGAGCATGGAGGTGCGGTCGCGACGAATGGCCGCCGCATACGCGTTGATCGCCTCCAGCGGCCGCTCGAGTTCCATCAGCGTGAGGCCCCGCCACATCTCCGGCCGCGGGTCGTCGTAGGCCAGGCCCGCCGCCTCCTCGAAATCCTCGAGCGCGATGCCGTGCATGCCGAGGTGAAACCAGGCGATGCCGCGCCGCAGGTAGAGTTCGGGCTCCTGCGGGTCGACGGCGATGCCCTTCGAGCAGGCTGCGACCGAGCCGCGAAAATCGCCCATGCGGCGCAGCACCACGCCCAATGCCAGGTGGCCGAGCGGCAGGGTCGGGGCGAGCTTGACCACTTCCTCGAGCCGGTCGCGGGCGCCGGCCAGGTCGCCGCTCTTCTCGAGGCGGTCGGCCTCGAGCAGCTTCTGCTCGGCCACCGAGGGCGGGCGCGGAACGGGGGCCTCGAACGCGTCGTCGCCGTCCCGCCTGCGCCGCCAGTCGGCATCCGGCGACGACTGCCTGTCGTCGCGCCGCAGGGCCCCGCCCCGCCGATCGAACCGGTCCGCGGGCAGATCGGAGTCCGGAAAGGGCACCGGTAGTCGGGGCCGCTGCCGGGGCTGGTCGCGTGGCGGCAGGGGCCGGTCGGCGGGCGGCTGGGCCGGCGGGACTGCGGGCTCGTCGAGCGGCCGGTCGTCTTCCCGGCGCGGCAGCCGGTCCGGTGCCGGCTCTTCCGCTGGCGCGGACGGTGCGGGCCTCCGGCCGGTACCGAAGGGATTGAGTTCGTCGGCGAACGGGTCTTCGTCCTGCAGCCGTGCCGCCTCGGCGGAAAGCATGGTCATCGCCACCCAGAGCACGACCGCTCCGATGCCGAAAGCTCGTCGGCCGGAGACACGGCGGCCCTGTCGGGTGCAGGCGGGGCGAAGCATGTCCGGAAGAACGCGCATGAAGCCTGCCGCCGGCAGGGCGGCCCGATGGACGGGCGGTGGACGGCTTGTGCCGCGGCCCATGAGTAGATCGTCCTCGGCAGCCGGCACGGTCAGCAATCCGTGATCCGACAGCGTCGTCGCTACGCCTGCTGCGACCCGATCAAGCCTCCCAATCGCTCCTGGATGCCTTCGCGGATCCGGCCGGAGAAGAGGGCCGCCATCCCCGGCACTTGGAGCGACACGAGCAGCTCCTCGACCTGGATGTCGACGGTGCCGTCGAACTTCATGCCGCTGACGGTGAGCAGCACGCGCAGACGGTCGTCGGACTCCCACGACGCGTCGATCTCGCCGACCTGCGCCGCGTACTCCTGCTTCGCCCGGACCAGCGCTCCGTCCAGCCGCCTACGCACCTCGTCACGGTCAAGCGAGTGGGGCACCCTGACTTCGATCGATCTCACGCGATGACTCCTGCTGCACCTGGAAGGGGCTTACCGCTACCGACGGCGGCCCCGGGCCGCCCGCCCATGCCGACCGCGGCACGGACGAGTTCGGCCTGCACCGGCCCGGAGCGACCATTGGAGCATACGGCCGATCGCAAGGCGACCACCTCGGGCCCGACCCCCCAGGCCCGGGGAATCTCGGCCAGCGTCAGGCGTCCGGCGAGCGCCACGTCGAGTCCGGCGGCGTGGGCGGTGGCCACCCAGGCCGACACCGCCCCGCGCGGGGCGGAGGCGAAGAGCCCGCCTCTCGCCTTGTCGAACGTGTCGATCAGGACCACGCGGCAACCGAGCCCCGGGGCCGCCGCGATCACTGCTTCGGGCGCGGGCGCCCCGGCGCAGCGCCAGTCGGCGTAGGCGACCGCGACGCCGGCGACGCCGCGCGGCAACCCGGCGTAGAGGTCGGCGAGCGGCCGCTGCCAGTCGCGGCCCGCGGCCCCGGCAA
The DNA here is from genome assembly GCA_046046235.1 of Planctomycetota bacterium. Taxonomy (GTDB): domain Bacteria; phylum Planctomycetota; class Planctomycetia; order Pirellulales; family UBA1268; genus CAMCQY01. The sequence goes on from JBJOKF010000133.1 coordinate 18,888, forward strand.
GCCCCACCTTCACGCCGGCGGGCAGCGCGGCCGACGGCGCGAGCGCCGCCCACACGCCCTCGAGCAGCGCAGCGATCGGGCCGCCACCGCCTTGGAAGGCCGCTTCGCCAGGGCCACCCGCCGCGACGAGTTCTCCGCAGGCCATGGTCCAGGGAAGTCCATGCCCGACGACGTCGGCGACCGATGCGATCGTCGCCGGGTCGGCCGCACCGAGCGGACCGCGGGCTGGCTCCTTGACGTCGATGATGGCGGCGCCGCCGGCCAACGCCGCTGCGGCCTCCGCAGCGTCCCGCACGCTCACGAGCAGACCGCGCCAGTTCATGCGGTTCCCCCGCAACCGCTCGCCGGCGACCGCTTGGCCTCGATCAGCCGGTGGCCGAGCGCCCGGGCGAGTGCGGGCGAGAGGGGCTCGCACCAGCGGCCGTCGAAGATCACGTAGCCGTCGTCCCAGGTGCCCCAGGGGGTGAAGGTGGGCCGCGCAGCCTGGTCGACCGCCCGCTCGGCCAAGCGCATCACGAGCGTGTTGACGCGGAAGGCGGCGTGGCTGCCGCAGGTCGGCTCACCCGCTCTCGAGATCGGGTTGGACCCCGGAAAGAAACACTCGACGACCTGCAGCGGCACGTCTTCCGTGGTGCCGGGCGACAGCCGGATGCGGAGCACGTCGCCGCGCCGCTCGAGCCGCGGCAGCGCCGCCGCCCGCGCGAGCAGACCAACGGCCAGCACGCCGGCCAGCCACACCGCCGCGGCGAGGAGCCAGCCCGCGGGCGACATGGCGACGGCAGCCACGGCCGCCAACACCGCGCCGGCGACCGCCAGGCCGGCCGCCCCCAGCCAGACCACGGGCCGCAGGTTGCCACGCAGCCATGTTTCGGCGGGGCGGATGGAGCCGTCGGTCATCGTCGGCGCGCCAGAGGGTGGTTTGAGGACAGGGGTGGTTTGAGGATCGGGAAGGGTTTCATACGATTCTCGCCGCCGCGCCGAACCGGAGCCATACCGTCCCGGAGCCATTCCGTCATGCACGACCCGATCTCACCGGCGACCGAGCACCGGTCCAGCAGCCCGAGTTCCGAGCGGCAGTCCCGTCGGGTGCTGCTGGGCATCGTTTGCCTGCTGGCAGGCTATGCGGCGGCGGCCCTGGCGGGATGGCCCCAACATGGTCGTGACTTACTGGTGCAAGGGCAAGCGGCCCACGAGAGCCACGACGCCTCAGGACATGGGGCCGATCACCCTGTCGGCCCGGCAGCCGATCACGCGGCTGACCACGGCCCTGCTCCGCTGGCGCCGCCGCCGGCGGTCGTGCTGCCATTCCTCTCGCTCCTCGCCGCGATCGCGATCCTGCCGCTGTCCGGCTCTCTCTCGCACTGGTGGGAGCACAACTCGAGCAAGCTCATGGTGGCAGGCTGCCTGGCCCTCGTCACGCTGGCGTACTACGCCTTCCTGCACCGCCATCCGGTCGAGCTGCACGTGCCGACGCACGCGCTCGTCGCGCCGGCGGCCGCAGGCCCCTCGTGGGGCGTCGCGGGGGCCGTGCTGGCGAATGCGATCCTGGCCGAGTATGTCCCCTTCATCGTGCTGCTCTTCGCGCTCTATTGCGTCACCGGCGGCGTGCGGATCGAGGGAGACCTGGAGGCCACGCCCGCGACCAACGCCGCCTTCCTCGGCGCCGGGGCGCTCGCCGCGAGCTTCATCGGCACCACGGGCGCCGCGATGCTGCTCGTGCGGCCGCTGCTCGAGACCAACCGGGAGCGGCGGCATGTGGCCCACACGGTCGTGTTCTTCATCTTTCTCGTCTGCAACTGCGGCGGCTGCCTGCTGCCGATCGGCGACCCGCCCTTGTTTCTGGGCTACCTCGAGGGGGTCGACTTCCTCTGGACGCTCTCGCTCTGGAAGCCGTGGCTCGTCACCAACGGCCTGGTGCTGGCGATCTACTGGGTCTGGGACGCCTGGTTCGCCCATCCGCAGGAGCGGCTCGCCGACCGGCAGCGGGACGAGCGGCTGGCCGGTCCGCTCACGTTCAGCGGCCTGTGGCCCAACGTGCCGCTCATGGCGGGCATCATCGCCGCCGTCGCGCTCCTCGACCCCTCGAAGACCGTGCCCGGCACCTCCTGGCATCCGTGGCTCTTCCTGCGCGAAGCGGTGCTCATGGGGATCGTCGGACTGTCGCTGTTCCTCGGGAAGCAGACGATCCGCGACCGCAACGGCTTCACCTACGCCGCGATCCTCGAAGTCGCCGCGCTCTTTCTCGGTATCTTTGTCTGCATGCAACCAGCGCTCGCCCTCCTGAACGAGCACGGTCCACGACTGGGCATCGATTCCCCCCGGGCCTTTTTCTGGGCGACAGGCGCGCTTTCGAGCGTGCTCGACAACGCCCCGACCTATCTCGTCTTCTTCAAGACCGCGCAGACGCTCGCGGCGGACGGCGCGACGATGGCCGGCGTCGATGTCGGCAGGCTCGCCGGCATCAGCCTCGGGGCGGTCTTCCTGGGCGCCATGACCTACATCGGCAACGGGCCCAATTTCATGGTGAAGGCGATCGCGGAACAGGCCGGCATCAGGATGCCGAGTTTCTTCGGCTACTGCCTCTATAGCCTGGCGGTGCTCCTGCCGGTCTTCGTGCTGGTGTCGATCCTGTTCCTGTGACGGATTGCCTCCGTCGCCGGCTGCCCGCCCCGCGACTGGGCCCCCACCGATCGCCTGTGATCGATCATGGAGGCGCCGCACGAGTCCGGCGCAGCAGGCCGTCGGCCTGGTCTCGGTTGCGCCGGGCGTCCGTCAGCGTCGGATCGGCCCGCAGGGCGGCGTCGAAGGCGTCTCGCGCTTCCCCGAGCCGTCCTGCTTGGGCGAGCAGGATCCCGAGGTTGTTGTACGCCTTCGCGTACTCCGGCTGGAGCACCAACGCCCGGCGATAGAACGACTCGGCCTCATCCGCCTGCCCAGCACCGTGGAGCGCGAGGGCGAGATTGAGGAGCGTCGGGGGCCGGGTGGCATCGAGATCGACGGCCCGTCGCAGGCAGACGGCGGCATCGGCCGGCCGGTCGCTCTCGAGGAGCGCCATGCCCAGGTTGTTCAAAGTCGTGACTGTCCCACCGTTCAACTGGACGGCCTGGAGGTTCAACGACAGCGCGTCGTGCCAATGCCCGGTGGAGACGATCGAGACGATCGCCGCGGCAGCCAGGGCCGCCCCGACCGCCCGCCGCAGCCACGGCGACGGCCGGCGGCCGAGGAGCGCCGCGAGCGCCAGGGCAGGCCCCACCATGGCGAGATACATGTAACGGTCGGCGACGGTGGAGATGTCCTGAAAGACGAACGGCACGAATCCCAGCACGGGCGTCAGCGGAACGATTCCGGCGAGGATGGCGAGCCGCTGCTCGGGGAAGCACGGCCACAGAAGACCGAAGGCGACGAGGCTCCACATCAGCGCCGCTCTGGGCAGCGCGGCGTACTGCTCGAGCATGACGGCCGGAGTCAGTCCGTAGTCGATGCACGGCTCTGCCGGCCAGACGACGGCCGCGGCGTAGAATTCCAGGGCATCGCCGGCCAGGATCACGCGGTCGACGGCGTCGATCGAGGGCCCGCGCCGTTCCTCCTGCAACCTCGCCGTGCCCACGGTGACGAGCAGGGAGAGGCACGCCCACGGCGCGAGCAGCCCCAGCGAGGTGCGCCAAGGGCGTTGCGGCCGTCCGGGAGCGACGGCGTCGAAGCAGAACAGCAGTCCGGGAAGCATGGCGGCGGAGGGCTTGGACAGCAGGGCCGCCCCGAACACCGCCGTCGTCCACAGATATGCCGGCACGAAGCCGGGACCGCCGGTCGGTCGCAGCGTCAGGGACCGGTAACGCTCGAGGACGACGAGCGACAACACCGCGGCGAGCAGACCCCGCTGCTCCGATATCCAGGCCACCGACTCGACCTGGAGAGGATGGACGGCGAAAAGCGCCGCGCCGCACATCACCGCGAAGCGATCGCTCACGATCGTGCGCAGAAGCCGGGCAACGAGCACGGTGCACGCAGTGTGGAGAGCCAGACTGACGCCGTGGAACAGGGCGGCTGGCGGCACACTCGTCGGCGATCCGCCGACGAGCACGCGTCCCAGCGCCGCTTCCAGGGCGAACAGCGTGTAGCCCACGGGAATGAACAGTTTCTCCACCGGCTGCATCCACAACGCGGCCAGATTCCGGAACGTCACCGGATTCAGCAGCGGGTTCGCGAGCACATGGTGCGGGTCATCCCAGTTGACCCAACCGTGACCAAGCATCCGGCCGAAGACCACAATCGCACTCAGCGCGGGAACGCCCCACCAACCGTGACGCCTCAGAGCCTCGATGAGGGAAGGCGGCCACCAGACTCCCCGGTTGGGCGATGGATCGCAGAGTGCCGAAGTCATTCGATGCCACGCGGCCCAGGGCACCCTCGCCGGCCAAGCACGTTCCGGCCGGTTGGGGAGGAGTATAGAGCGTCGCATCTGCCCGTGATGCGGTGCCTGTGGCGGTGGGTGAAGAAGCGATCGACGGGCAAAAAACGTGTCCGGCGGCGCGCGCCGAGGCGGACACCCATTCTTTGACAGCGTCGCAACCCGGCGATAGCCTGCCAAAGCCAACCCAAACCCCCCAGACCACCAGCCGAGGCCGCCATGATCACCGAACAGCTTTTCCGTCGTCAGCCGCGTTCGACCCGCCCTGCCCGCCGGGAAGGCCGTCTCGAAGCCCGTCAGTTCGCCGCCCCCGAGCGGCTTGAGCAGCGGTTCGCCCTGACCGTCGGTCTGACCGTCAACGACGCCACGCAGGCCGCGGCCGGGTACACGCTTTTCGGCAACAGCTTCAGCCCCAAGACCTACCTGATCGACAACGCCGGCAAGCAGGTCCACTCGTGGACGAGCACCGGCGGGCAGACCTCTTCCTACCTGCTCGACAACGGCAACCTGCTCCGTAATACGGTCCTGCCGGCGGGCCAGCGGGTGTTCGGCAGCAACGGCTCCACCGGGCTCATCGAAGAGTTCGCCTGGGACGGCACGCGGGTCTGGTCGTTCCAGATGGCGACCGACACGTTCCAACTGCACCACGACGCGATCCCGATGCCCAACGGCAACGTCCTGGCGATCGCATGGGAACGCCACAGCGCCGCCGAGGCGATCGCGATGGGCCGCAATCCAGACCTGCTCAACCCCGCCACCAACAGAGAGGTCTGGTCGGAGGCGATCTTCGAAATCCGCCCGGACCGGACCGACGGCGAAGGAGGCGAGATCGTCTGGGAGTGGCATCTCAAGGACCACCTCGTGCAGCAGCGCTACCCCGACAAGCCCAACTACGGGATCGTCAGCGCGAATCCGCAACTGGTGCACCTGAACTACGTGCCGCGGACCATGCCCGGTGCCGACACCCACATCGCCGACTGGGCCCACTTCAACTCGATCGCCTACAACGCCGCCCTCGATCAGATCATCGTGTCGTCCCGCGAGTTCTCGGAAGTCTGGGTCATCGACCACAGCACGACGACCGCCCAGGCCGCGGGCCACAGCGGCGGCCGCTGGGGCAAGGGGGGCGACCTGCTCTGGCGATTCGGGAACCCCGCCAGTTGGAACGGCGGCACGCGGGCCAACCAGGCGCTCTACTTCCAGCACAACGCCCACTGGATCGAGAGCGGCAAGCCCGGCGCCGGCAACATCATGGTCTTCAACAACGGCTGGTTCCGGGCCGACGGCCGGTCGTTCTCCTCGGTCATGGAGATCCGCCCCGCCGGCTACGGCCGGGCCCAGCTCGTTTGGAACTACTTCGCGGCGCAGCCGTCGAGCTTCTTCGCGCCGATCGTCTCGGGCGCCCAGCGGCTCGCCAACGGCAACACCCTGATCACCGAGGG
>JBJOKF010000185.1:0-22396 GCA_046046235.1 Planctomycetota bacterium
AAGTGGAGCAGCGCCGGATCGTCGGGGGAGGTCGGGCCGATCGTGTAGGCCGGCGACGCGCCGGCGAGGGCTTCCTGCAGGTCGATCGCGCCCGTCGGCAGCGGCCCGGGCTCGTCCGGGATCACGAGAACGTGCTCGATGATGCGCAGGGCCTCGCCGAGCGCCGCCACCCGCCGCCGATGGAGGCTCGCCGTCGTGACGAGCACCCGCGGCCGGCCGATCGCGATCCGCGCGGCCAGCGGGTCGGGGCCGAAGGCGGCGAACAGCGGGGCGAAGACCGCCCGCGCCTTGAGCGTGCCGAACGCCGCGACGAACAGTTCGGGAATCTTCCCGGTGAGCACGAACACCCGGTCGCCCGGCGCGACGCCCAGTCCCGCGAGCACGTTGGCGAAACGGCTCGTCAGGCCCGCGAGCTCCGCGTAGGTGATGTCGCGACGGCCGCCGGCGAGGTCGATGCACCGCAAGGCGACGTGGTCGTCGCGGCCGGACTGGGCGTGGCGATCGACCGCCTCGTGCGCGATGTTGAGACCGCGGCCGTCGGGCAGCCCGTCGAGCAGCGCCCGCGCCGCCGCCCAGGAAAACTCCGCCCGCGCCCGCTCGTAGTCGGGCATGTTGGGCGGGATCAGCAGGCTGTCCGAATAACGGGGCATGGCGCCGGCGGTCGCGCGTCCGGAAAGAACGCGACGGATGCGGAGTTCGTGATTCCCTCTCGCGGTCGCAGCCCTGCAACGCGGGGGACTCTACGGAGCACCCACTCCGGATTTCAAGCAGCCCGTCATTTCGCTGATGCGCGACGGCCGAAACCGCTCGGACAAGCGTCTTGGCCCCCCCGTCGACGCCTCGCGTCAGTCATGCGCGCGGACCGCTACAGCCCGGCGGCGCCGGTCGTCTCGCGCTGCCGCTGCTCTTTTTTCGCGGGAAACTCGATCACCACGAGCGCCTTGGCCTCGGGGTCGTACGCGTATTCCTGGTAGTAGGGCAGCATCGGCAGGGCGATCCCGTCGGGCTTTCCCTTCTCGATGATCCGCTCCATGAACTCAGCATGATCCTTCGGCTTGCGGTTGTTCTCCGCCTCGAAGAGCTTCATCTTGTGGTCGACAGCCATGACCGAGAGCTTGCCGACGCTCGTCCGATAGGCGTCGGCCGCCACTTCGAGCCCCTGCCCCTGGATCGACATGTCGGCCCGCACCCCCCCCTCGGCGAGCGCCTGCTCGAGCGGCAGGACGTTCTGCGTCGTCTTGCGGATCGTCTCCCGCGTCTGGATCGGCGCCGCGGCCGGCTTGGGGGCCGGCGCCGGCGCGCTCGTCTCGCATCCCGCACCGGCCAGGCTGATCACACCGAGCATGCCAGCCCACAGGCCAAGGCGGTCGTTTCCCATCGGTCGCATGTGTTTCTCCAGTCGCTCCCCTCGCCTCCCTGACACTGCCCGCGACGCGATGCCGTGGGGTCAGCTGCGATACTCGTACTTATACCGGCCCGGCATCGGCACCGGATAGCGGCCGTCCGCATCGGCCACCAGCGGCGGCTTCGCCCCGTCGGTGAGCGCATCCACGCCGGCCGTCAGATCGTCCGGGCAGTCGAGCATCTCCTGGTAGGAGATCGGCCGGCCGGTATGGGCCGCGAACCGACCCATGGCCGTCACCAGACTGGCCTCGGCTCCCCGCACCGCCTCGTTGTAGGGCTCGTCGGCGATGATGGCCGCCACGAGATGCTCCCACTCGCGACGGTAGGGATTCGGCTCGGGCTGCGCGGCCGCCCAGGCCACGTTGTCCTTGTCGACCCGCTGATCCTTGTAGATCGCGCACCGCGCCGGCGAGTGGCCCTTGGTCGAGATCGCGAATGCGGCCTTCGAGCCCTGGCCCCAGAGGCCGAACTTACTGTCGCAGTCCTTCATCACCTGGCAGGAGTAGAAGAACTTCGCTCCGTCGTCGAACGTCCATTCGATGCCGTAGTTGTCGAAGTTTTGGTCGTCGATCTTGCCGCGGAGCTGCCGCGCGCCGATCGCTTCCGCACGCACCGGCCAGGCGCCCTTCATCCAGCACACCTCGTCGACGTGGTGCACGCAGTAGTCGCTGAAGATGCCGCCACTGGCCCAGAGGAAGTTGTGGAACCGCTTGAGCTGCCAGAGCAACTCGTCCATGCCCTGGGGCCCCGGCGCCAGATCGAGGTTGTGGGGAGGATTGTGCTCCCGGTAGCCATAGAAGGAGATCAGCTCCCCGGCCTCGCCGTCGCGCAGGTGCTCGAACAGTTCACGGCGGCGGTCGCAATGCCGGCACATGAGCCCCACGCCGACCTTCAGATTCTTCTCGTCGGCCTTGGCCGCAAGCTCGATGATCCGCTTGGACGAAGGCCCGTCGACGGAGACGGGTTTCTCCATGAACGTGTGCACGCCCTTCTCGATGGCGTAGGCGAAGTGCGGCGCCCGGAACGCAGGCGGCGTCGCGAAGAGCGCGATGTCGCCGGGACGCAGGCAGTCGATCGCCGACCGGTAGGCGTTCATGCCGATGAAGATTCGGTCGTCGGGCACGTCAACCCGCTCCTTGAACTGCTCTCCGAGCGACCGCCTCACGATCTCAACGCGGTCGCGAAACACGTCGGCCATGGCCACGACCTTGATCGGGGCGCCCGGCACGGAGAGGGCGTCGACGGCCGCCCCGCCCCCCCGGCCGCCGCAGCCGATCAACGCCACGCGGATCTCGTCGCTGCCCGCGGCGTGCACCCGCGGCACCATGCTCCCGGACAGCAGGCCGCCCGACGCGTGGGCGGTCGCCACGACGGCCGCCGAACGGGTGACGGTGCCCAGGAAGCTGCGCCGGCTGCGCTGCGAGAGGATCGAGCGGCTCGGCGTCGAGGGGTTTGAAGTGGGCCGCGACGGCATGTGCATACGGGCGATTCCGGAGAGGAGAAGGCGGGACGGCGGAGGCGGACTCCACCGTCCCGCCATTTTGACCTGCGCGTGCCGGAGTGTCAAAAGCCGCCCGTCCGGCGCGCAACCCGGATTCACTGCCGCCCGTCGATCACCTTCTGCAACGGCGCGCGATCGGGATCCGACTCCATCTTCTTGATCAGCGCCAGGCCTGTCAGCAGGATCTCCCGCTGGGTCTGCTGGTACGACGTGAGATCCTTGCCGTCGCCCACGGCCAGCCGCTCGATGAAGCCGCCGAGATTGTCGGCGCCGGTGGTGTACTCGGCGTAGAGCTGGTCGAGCGCCTTCCTGACCGCGTCGCGCATCGTCGGCGCCGCCGCGGCGACAAGCGCGTCGAGCTGCTTCTCGTCGTTCAAGTCGATGCCCTGCTCACGGGCCTTGACGATCGAGCCCTCAAGCGTCTTGCTGGCGACGTCGTAGGCCTGCGATTCGAGCGTCGAGAGCTGCTTGTCGACGAACGTCGACGTGTAGTCTTCGATTCCCCTCGCGATCTGCGGCGGTGCGGCGAGCAGCGCCTTCTCGGCCTGATCCATCACGGCCGGGGCCTGGGCCTCGAGCGTGTCGCCGAAGCGGGAAGCCTCCAGATTGAGCTGCGGCTCGACCTGCGCGGCCGCCAGCTCGACCACCGTGCGGGCGTCGGCGAACTCGGCGATCTTGGAGTAGAGGTACCAGAGGTAACCGGACGCCGCCAGGAGCAGGCAGCCCATGGCGATGGCCGTGGTCAGGAGCCGGCGGCGGCCCTGGGCCACCGTCTGCTCCATACGGCTGTGCAACTTCATGATCTTGGATTCGAGCGCGGGCGAGACCGTCAGGGCTTCGGACATGGTTTTGCTCCTTGATGCGCGCCCGGACGCGGATGGCGCCGGACGTGACGGATAGAGGGATGAATGAAGGGGCTGGCTGACATGGACGCGGGCGGCACCGAGCCGCTCACTCCGTCGGCGGTACGTCGGCAGCGACCGTCTGGTCGATCATCATCAGCACGTGGTGGATGAACTGCCGCTGCAGCTTCTCCTCGGGCAGCTTCGCCACGTCGTCGACGGGCAGCTTGGCCAGCAGCTTCTCGACCCGGGCCCGCTCGCTGACGACCTTCGCCTCGAGCTCGTCGGCGATGCCGCCCCCCTCGACCAGCAGGGCCGTCCGCAGCGTCTCCTCGATCTCGTCGAGTTTCTTCTCCGTCACCTTCGGCAGCTGTCGCTTGAGATCCTGGGCGACCTTGTCGGTCACCCGCTGCATGCCCACATCGGTCTTCTGCAGCAGATTCGCCTGCAGCCGCTCGGCGAACCGGCCCGACTCCTGGAGCACCATCTCCTCGAGCTGCGGCCGCACCTTCTCAAACCGCTGCAGCGCCTGCTCCCCATACGCGGGAGCCGCCCGCATGGCGGAGTCGACGAACTTCTGGCTCAACGGCGGCCAGATCTCGTCGATCTTCGCCATCAGGGCGTTCTGCAGTTGCGTGGCATTGAGCTGCTTCTGCAGCGTGTCGTAGAGCTTGAGGCCGAAGAGCCCCATCAGCCCGAGCAGCAGGACCGAGCCGCCGAGCACCCACAGCCGGATCAGCCGCTGCGAATTCGTCAGCTCGTCGAGTCGCTGCTCCAGACCGTCGATCACCTGTTCCAGACTGTTGCGGCCGCCGGCCGACGGCCGGTTGGCGTTACCAGCGGCCGATTCGAATGCAGGGTTCATCGCTGCGCTCCTGGGGGCTTCCACCGGCCACGCGACGTGCCTGGCCCAGCAGTGGACGCGAAGGATCATGGCCGCAGGGCATGAGACGGTGATGAGCGTCCGGCCGCGTGACAACCGCCTCATGGCGACCATACCCGCGGGGGACATTTGGCCCCCTCCCCAACCCTCGACCGGACATCAAAGTACGGCGGGTCAGCGCGTCGTCAAGCCGTCCCCTCGAACGGACGGCACTTGCACCACGGTGGCAACGGGGTCTGCCGGCAGCCGGTCGATCAACCGAGGCCGAGGCCTTGGAGCCGTTCACCGACGCGAGCCAGCAGCGCCCTGCGGTCGGCGGCCTGGCTCTCCGTGGCGGGCTGGCGTGACCGGCCCATGCGGAAGCCTCGGGCCTCCGCCCCGACGCGGAAGCCCTCGGGAAAGTCGGGCGTCTGGATCAGGAGGTCGAAGACCGAGGTGAGGTCGCGCTGGAGCCGCGCCGCCTCCGCGAGGTCTCCCGCCCTCACGGCATCGTAGATCCGCCGCGTGAGCTCGGGGGCCACCCCGCTCGTGGCGTGCGTACCGCCGTCGCATCCTGCCAGGAGCATCGGGACGAGCGCCGCGTCCCAGCCGGTGAGGAAGGAGAAGTCGGGACGCGCGGGCCGCACCGCGGCGATCAGCCGCAGCATGTGGGAGATGTCGCCGCTCGAGTCCTTGATGCCGACGATCCGCGGACATTCGTCGGCCAGACGCCGCACGGTCGGCACGTCGATCGGCGAGGCGAGCATCGGGATGTTGTAGAGCGTGACATCGATCGGGCTGTGCAGGCCGATCTCGCGAAAGTAGGCGTAGACGCTCTCCGGCGTGAGCCGATAGTAGAACGGCGACACGACCGCCACCGCGCGGGCGCCCGCCTCCAGGCAGTGCTCGCAGGCGGCGATCGTTTCGGCGACGTTCGCCTCCGCGGCGCCGGCCACCACCGGCACCCGCCCGCCGGCCGCCTCACAGACGACGCGGACGATTCGCCGTCGTTCCTCGGGCGTGAAGCGGACGAACTCCCCCGTCGATCCGTTCGGATAGAGACCGTGCACCCCCTTCTCCACGAGCCAGGCCACGTAGCGGGCAAGCTCGTCCTCGTCGATCCGGCCGCGAGCGTCGAGCGGCACCATGTGCGGCGTGAGGATACCGGCGATCGGGGCGCCAACGAGGGCGGGGCTGGGATGGTTCATGCGGTGACCTCTGTGATGGCGGAAGGCTTCGGGAGTCTACCCGAGGAAGGCACGCACCGCCGCCGCCGTCACACGGGCGGCCGCGAGCGCGTCTTCGAGAGCAGGACCACCGCCCGGTTGCCGTCGGTGAAGTAGGGATCGCCCGTCAGATTGCGGTGCGGCGCGTCACGGCGGCAGGCCCCGACGCCCCCGACGTAGCCGGCCGCTTCGACCCAGCCGGCAAGCATCAGATCCTCGATCACGTAGTCCCGCGCCTCGTCGACGTCGGGATCGATCCGGTGCGTCGAGAGGTTCCAGGCCCGCGTCGTGAACCGCACGCCGATGTCGCGGCTGACCTGCCCGACCCACACCGGCCGGCCATCGAAGGAGAGCGGCGCCAGCCAGAGCCGGAGGTGCAGCCGCTCGTTGATCGTGCGGCGGCTGCGCTGCAGCGCGAGGTCCTGGTCGCGGCCGAAGAGATGGAGGCTGCTCACAGGCGAGTAGCGGTAGCTCGAGCCCCAGAAGAAGGCCCGCACCGTCTTCCAGCAGGTGGCCAGCGTGATCGTCTCGCTCTCGTCCCAACGGGCCGCGAACGCTCCGAGTAGATTCTCGAAAGCGCCGATCACGACCAGGTTCACCGGATCCCCGTACCGGGTGCCGGTGGCATTCGTCGTGGCCGCCGGCAAGCCCTCCAGTCGCGCAAGCAGCGTCTCGAGCGGGCAAGCCTCCACGGTGCCCGCCGGCTGGATGGTGGAGAAATCGCGATCGAGGTAGTCGGCCGCGATCCCGGGCACGGGAAGCGTGAAGAGAAACTCGCAGGCCGCCTCGCCGCCCTGCCCGCCGACGATCGCACGGCGGACGGGCCCCAGCGCGATCAGCCGCGCATGCACGACCTTCGTGCCCAGATCGAGCGTCGTGAACACGAAGCCCTGCGCCTCCAGACCCGGGGCGATCGGGCCGAGCCGAAAGCCGTGGTCGCGAAAGAACTCGTCCATGCGGCGGTTGCTGAGTCGGGCCGTGACGAGCTTCAACGGCACGAGAGCCAAGAGCGGAAAAAAGAGCCAGCCCATCGCACCGAAGGCCGAGAGCCGGCGGACGATCGAGAAGTGGCCGGCCGCCGCGGCCTCGAGCGGCGTGAAGTAGCGGGGGTCGATGCCCACCGGCTGCAGCCGAAGCCGGTCCGCGGATCGATTCTCGACCCGCACGAACACCGGCTGGATGCCCCGCCGGGACAGGGACACCCCGAAGAACCGCCGGCTCTCGTCGTCAGTGAGCACGGCGACGGTCACCGCCGCCTGCGGCGACTCCTGCGTCTGCGCCCGGGCCATGAAGCCGTCGCACCGCGGATCGGGCTCATAGGGCGTGGTGACGAGCCGCCACAGCCGCGACACGAGCGAACGAAACAAGCTAGGGAGCGGCATGCATGTCGCGCAGAAGCGCGGCCCCACGAGGAAGCAAGCGAGAGAAACTACTTGCAGCACCCGGTGCTTGCTGCCGTCGTTGCGAAATCCGTGAGGGGCCGCCCGTGCCCCGAGAGCCGCCGTATGCTGACAAGCGCAGGCAGGATGCCGCAGCGCCGTCAGCATCCGAGTGAGCGGAGGCCCGGAAGGCCGACGCGAACGTCCGGCTTTCGGGGCATGGGCGGCCCCGAACCGTCACTTCGCTGCGACCTCGAACCCCATCAAGCCTTCAAGGTTTCGTCATGCCGGCCGGTCGCGGGAGGCAGGTCGGAGGCGTGCAAGGCCTTGAGCGCCGCCACCGCACCGGCCCGCTTCTCGGCGTCGTTGTCCTCCCACTCGATGTTGATCGCGCCGGAGTAGCCGGCCCGGTTGAGCTCGACGATCACCTCCTCCACGTTGACCGCGTCCCGCCGGCTTCCTGCCGTGACGAAGTTCCAGCCGTTGAGCTTGCTGCCCATCGGCCGATGGCCGCCGAGCCGGCCGGCCCGGGTCGGCCCGTCCATGACCTGCACGCCCTTGATGTGGGCCGAATGGATCGCGTCGGCGTATTCCCGGATGAAGGCGATCGGGCAGACTCCCTGCCAGACCATGTGGCTCGGGTCGAGGTTGAACCCGACGACGTCGGCGCCGTAGCCGGCCTTGCCGAGAGCCCGCAGATAATCGCCCGCCGACTCGATGTCGCCCATGGCCCGCTCGCCCGGATGGCATTCCAGGTCGAACGTCACGCCGTACTTCCGGCAGGCGTCGAACACCGGCCCGAACCGCTCCACGAGCAGATCGAGGCTGACGTCGAGCACCTCGGGAATCGCGCAGCCGCCGATCGCCTTGGGTCGGGGCGGAAACTCGAACCAGTGGCTCCAGCAGTGCGCCGGCGAGCCCACGAAGCCGGGCACGGCCACACGCCGGTCCTGGAGCTTGCCCAGGTAGTGGGCCAGCCGCACCGCGCGGATGAGATCGGCCTGTGCCTTGGCGTGCATGGCGCGGCCTACTTCTTCAGGGACAAAGTAGGGATCGGTCCGCGGGGGCTCGTTGCCGGCCTTCCGCCACCGGACGTAGGCCTCCACCGGCTCGCCGCCGATGAACTGCAGCGTCTTCGCCGAGGGTTCGTCACCGAGCACCTGCCCCTGGAGGTGCGTGGCCACGGTGAAGATCTCGAGGCCGCGGCTCTTGGCCTTCTGCACGCGGCCCTTGGCGTATTCCTCGGCGCCCTTGTCGGTGTCGCAGGCGGCGAGGTCGAGTTCCCACGCGGCCTCCTCCCAGCCGTCGAAGCCGCTGGCGGCGAGGAAGTCGAGCCAGGCATCCTCGGGGATGTCGCCAAACTGGCCGCGGACCAGGCCGATCTGGTGGTGGGACTGCTTGCCCGACCGGTGCTGCTTCGTCTGGTGGAATCCCATGTGTCTCTCCCCGTGCATCTGTCTTTGAAAGAAGGCGGCTCGCCGTGGCCGCATCGGCCCGTCTTCGGCCCCGAGATCTCGGCCCAGAGAATAGCCGGCTGTCGTGGCCGACGCCAAGCGGCCGCCCGCCGGCGGCTCACTCGGCCGCCGCCCCGAGGACGAGCCGCTTCATGCCGCAGACATGCGCCCGCATCGCCCGGGCCGCCCGCGTCGGATCGCGGCCGAGGATCGCAACGCAGATCGCGCGGTGCTGTCGGGCCGACGACCTGGTCCGCGCCGCGAGCGTGGCCGGTTCGGCAGTCGAGAAGTTCCAGGAGACGACGATCGCGAGCACCTGCGCCGCCTCGAAGAAGCGATGCGCGAGCCGGTTCCCGGACGCCTCGAGGATCGTGGCGTGAAACTCCCGGTCGATTGCGGAGAGCCGCTGCCGGTTCTCCGCAGCCGAGAGCCACGCCGCCAGGCCCGCCCGTGCGGCGATCGCGGCGAATGCGTCGCACGACCGCCGCAGCCGCGCCCGCTGCGGCCCGTCCGCGGCCTCGGCGGCCCGGGCCGCGGCGTAGGGCTCGATCACTTCCCGCATGTCGTAGAGTTCCTCGAGTTCGCGGGGGCTCACCTCCCGCAGGTAGGCCCCGGACTGCGGCCGGTGCTCGATGAGCCCCTCGGCCTCGAGCGCCAGGAGCGCCTCCCGGACGGGGCTGCGGGACAGCCCGAGATCCTTGGCGAGCGCCCGGTGGGAGAGACGCTGACCGGGGCGGACGCTGCCACCGAGCAGATGGCTGCGCACCTGCAGATAGGCGGCGGGCTTCAGGGCGCGGGGGCGGGCGGAAGCCACGGGCTCTCCTCCAGGCAACACTCGGGAACGGTGCGGACGCTCCACTTTACTTGGCCGTGGAAAAGCCCTTCATGGCCTGCCACGGCCAGACTGATTGCGGCCAAACTGTCAGTACAGTACAACCCGTTTCACCCTGTCTTTTCCGCAATTCAAGAGGCTCCCATGCCCCACCCGCACACCGCAGCCGCCGGCGGCTCCCCGACGATCACCCGTGTCTCCACCGTGCTCGTCGACGTGCCGCTCGGCCAGCGGACGATCACCGATTCGCAGTCGAGCGTCGACTCGGTGGAGTTCGTGCAGGTCCGCGTCGACACCGATGCGGGCGTCACCGGCTACGGCTTCAACTGGAACTACTCCAAGGGGCTCAAGGCGGCCCAGGTGATGATCGACGAGTGCTACACGCCGGCGATCGTGGGCCGCCCCGCGCTCGACCGCCACGCGCTCTGCCAGGCGATGCACGCGACCACCCACTTCATCGGCCGCGTGGGGGTGGCCCGGGTGGCCTTGTGCGCCGTGAACCTCGCGCTCTGGGACATCCAGCTCAAGCTCGAGGGGCAGCCGCTGTGGCGGCACCTCGGGCCCTGCCGCGACCGCGTCAAGGCCTACAACACCGACGGCGGCTGGCTTACCTGGACGACCGACGAGCTCGTCGCCGACATGCAGCGGATCATCGACCGCGGCTTCGACGCGGTGAAGATGAAGCTCGGCCGGCCTGATCCGGCGGAGGACTTGGCGAGGGTGAAGGCGGTGCGGCAGGCGATCGGCGACCGCATCCGGCTGATGGTCGACGTCAACACCGTCTGGGATCTGAAGACCGCGATGGTCTGGGGACGGCGGCTGGAGGAGCACGACATCTTCTGGCTCGAGGAGCCGATGCACCCCTTCGACGTCCGGGCCCACGCGGACCTGGCCCGGGCCCTCGACCTGCCGATCGCCGTCGGCGAGACGATCTACACGCTGCACGACTTCCGCGACTACATCGAGCAGCGGGCGGTCGATGTCGTGCAGGCCGACGTCACGAAGCTGTCGGGCATCGAGGAATGGCTCGACGTCGCTGCGCTCGGCCGGGCCTACGGCCTGTCGGTGATCCCCCACACGAACGTGCAGCACAACGTCCACGCGCAGCTCGCGGCCGCCACGCCGAACACACCGATGGTGGAATGCTGCTACGAGTCGCTGTTCGACATCTGGGAACATCCGATCCGCGTGGTGGACGGCCACTACACGTTGCCGGACGCGCCGGGCGTCGGCGGGAAGCTCACCGACGCCGTGCTCGAGCGGCATCGGGTGGCCTGAACCGCGGCCTCAAGCGTCGCTTCGGCGATAGGCGTCCTCGGCCGCTTTGGCCACGAGCCACCGTTCCGCCTCCGGCCCCTTGCCGCGGGCGAAGCCCGACACGATCGCGAGCACCTGCTCGTACGACGCCGCCAGCGTCGACACCGGCCAGTTGCTGCCGAACAGCAGCCGCCGCATCCCGAAGGCCTGCCAGGCGGCCTCGAGCCACGGCTCATAGAGCGCCGGCTCGAGTGGCACCGGCGCTCCCGCGCCCCCCCGCACGACCGACTCCGGCATGCCCGACGCCTTGAGAAACACACGATCGTGCGCGGCGGCCCTGGCGACCGCCTCCCGCCAGGAATCGGGCGGGCCGGCGGCCGTGATGCGTGGGTTGCCCATGTGGTCGACGATGATGCGTAGCCGGGGCCACCGCGTCGCCGCGGCGGCCGCCGCGGCGAGGGCGTCGCCGCCGTTCACGTCGACCGCGAGGCCCTTGTCGGCCAGCCGCCCGACGTCGGCGGCGAACGCGGGATCGGCCAGCCCTTCCCGCAGCCGCGCACCGCTGACCCTGACGCCCCGAAAGAGCCTGTGCGCGGCGAAGCGATCGATCAACGCCCCGCAGCCCGCCGTTCCCAACGGCAGATTGCCCACGATGCCGACGATGGCCGGAATGCCGAACATCCGCCGGCTCGCCATGCGATCGGCGAGATCGAGCAGCCACTGGTTGTCTTCGACCCAGGGGCTCGCCTCGACCACGATCGTGCCGGTGACGCCCAACGGCCCGGCCAGCCGCTCCCACTCCGGCGGCAGCACCGTGCGGTGGAGCGTCGCATTGTCAGGGCTTGGCCAGGGCACCCCCTCCGGCCGTGACGGGTCGTAGAAGTGGGTGTGGGAATCGATGATGGCGGGCCGCTCAGACTCGGCAGCGGTCGCCGGCCCGGGCTCGGGCTCGCCAGATCTGGCTGTGACCGTCGCTCCGGCGGCGGCGACTCCGATCCACTGGCGGCGGGTGAGCATGGCTCCCTCCGATTCGTTTCCGGCGGCCGGCAGATCCGGCCGCGGCAAGAGCCTATCACCCACAGGCTGCCGCGGCGCGGACCGCCAGGCCGCAGATCGCCCGTCCCGCCCCTTCCCCCAAAACCATCCCGCGGCCGCCGGCCACATGGCACCGACTGCTCTCGTCCGGCGTGCCGGCCGTCTGTAGCCTCCGACCGTACTCCGTCGCCCTGAGGACGCCGCGATGAGCCGGGTCGATCGCCGCCAGTTTCTCCGTCAGGCTCTGGTCATCGCGCCGGTCGCCGTCGGCGCCGCCTCCGGCTGCCGCACCACGCAGTTCGCCCGGGTGATGGCGCCCGGCGAGGCCGGCATGATCGGCAGCCATCAGGCCGGTCAGGAAACCTTCACGCCGCTGGTCAACGACGCCGTCGCGAAGCTGCTGGCCCGCCACGTCGACTCCGGCGTCCGCCAGGTCGCCTACGAGGAAGGCGCCGAGCCGCTGCCGCCCCCCGCCCGGCGCGTGTGCTTCGTGGGCGTCGAAAACAAAAGCGCCGAGGAGATCGGCGACTTCAAGGAGCGGATCTACGAGGCGATCGACGCCCGCATCCTCGAATCGAGCGTGTTCCAGTCGGTCAACCGCCGCTTCGTCGACGCCGGGCTCCGCGACACCCGGCTCCGCCCGGACCAACTCCTCGTGCCGGAGCACATGCGCTCCTTCGCGGCCCACATGGAGCAGCAGGGGCAGCCGATCGACTACCTGCTCTACGCCACGATCACCTCCGGCACCACGCAGGAGAACCGTGACTACCAGCGGGACTACGTGCTCACGCTCGAACTCGTCGAGGTCGGCACCGGCGCCTACGACAAGCAGTCGGCGGAGCTGAGCAAGGGCTATCACAAAACCCGACTCGGCCGCTGGCGGGCCGCACACGCGCAGCCGCAATGAACCCCCGGATCGGCCCGTCACCGCGGCTCACCGCGGTCGTCGCGGCGGCGGTCGTCGCCCTCGCGAGTGGCTGCGTTTCCCATGTCGTCCGGCTCCAGCCGGTGCGGGCCGCGTTTCAGGGCGGCGATCTCGCCGAGGCCGACCGCCTGCTCGTCGCCGAGGAGGACACGTTCGGGGCCGACGACCACGTGCTCCTGCTCGACCGTGGGATGGTCGCCCTCGCGGACGGGCGCCCCGCCGACGCGGAGCGGCTCTTGCGCGAGGCCCGCGACGAGCTTGACCGGTGCGCCGGGGAGAGCGCCGACGAGACGGCCTGGAGCATGCTCACCGACGACGGCGCGCGGGCCTACGCGGGCGAGGATCACGAGCGGGTGATGGTGCGGGCGATGCTCGCCATCGCGAACCTGCTCCAGGACGGCGACGACGCCGAGCCCTACGGCCTGCAGGTCGCCGACGAGCAGCGGAGAATCGTGGCGGCGGCCGCGCAGCCGGACGGCACCAACCCCAAGGCCGCCTACCGGCAGGTCGCCTTCGCCGCGTACCTCCGCGGCATTCTCCGGGAAGGGACGCACCGTCATTACGACGACGCGGCCCGCAGCTTCCGGCAAGTGATCGAGTGGCAGCCCGACTTCTATCCCGGCCCGGGGCATCTCGCCCGGGTCACCGCCGGCACCCACTCGCGGCCGGGGCACGGGGTGGTGCACGTCTTCGCCCTGGTGGGCCACGGCCCGTTCAAGGTGGAGGCCGAGGAGATCCCGACGAGCACGTCGCTGCTGGTCGCCGATCGGATGCTCAGCGCGGGTCTCGGCCGGTCCTTGCCGCCGACGGTCGCGCCGATCCGGCTGCCGCGGGTGGTCGCCGCGCCGGGTGCGGCCGGGGCGGTACAGGTCGCGGTCGGGGACTGGTCGGCGGGGCAGACCGAGACGATCACCTCCATTTCGCAAATGGCGCTCGGCCAGCAGGAGGCGATGCGGCCGATCACGCTGGCGCGGGCCGTGGCCCGGCGGGCCGCCAAGAAAGGGACGATCTACGGCATCAAGCAGGGCCTCGGCGTGCGCGAGGGACTGCCCGGGCTCGCGCTCGACGTGGCGGGCGTCGCCTGGGAGGCCGCGGAGCGGGCCGACACCCGCTGCTGGACGCTGCTGCCCGACCGGATCCAGGTGCTGCGGCTCGAACTCCCCGCCGGCAGCCACACGCTCCTGCTCCGGCCGCTCGACGGCCGCGGCCTGCCGCTGGGACAACCGGTCCCGCAGGCGGTGGATGTCGTCGACGGCCGCGACTCCTACCTGCTCGTGCGGGCCGCCGACGGCGGTTTCATCGGCCGGCCCCAGGTCAACGGCCAGGTGAGCGGCCACTGAACGTGGCGATCATCGCGGCGACGTGGGCGGAGGCGACACGCTCGGTCCGCCGCGTCGCCGGCGCGATGCAGTGGGCGAGCAAGAGCCCGTGGTCGATGCCCGCGAGGCCCCGATACCGTCGTGCCACGCCCCCCTCCGGCCGCGCCTCGGCCGCGAACGCCTGAAACTCCGGCTCCGAGAAGGCCACACGCGGCGGCCCGCCCCCCGACGCCACCTCGCCCCAGGGCGGCCGCACGATCTCGACGATTCCGGCGTCGAGCACCGGGCGCAGGCAGCGGTGGAGAAACATGAGCACGAGCAGGCCGCAATGGATGCCGTCGGCGTCGGGATCCATCAGGAGCAGGAGCCGCCCGAACCGCAGGCCCTGCGGATCGCACGCCGCCCCCGCCCCGGCGCCCAGGGCCTCCGCCAGCGCCGCGTAGAAGGGATGCGAGACGAGCTTCCGCTCGGGTGCCGAGAGCGCGCTTGCCGGCTTGCCCTGCATCGGCAAGACCGCCTGCGTGTCGGCGTCGCGGACCCGCGTCACCGCCAGCCCGGCCGACTCCCCCTCCACGACGAAGAGCTCGGCGCCGGAGCCGTGACGCAGGCTGTCAACAAGCGTCCCGGCAGAGCCGCCATGCCTCATCGCTCGTCTCCCTTGCGGCGGGGAATCCGCCGTCAGCCGCGGGCCGTGGCGATCAGCTGCGACAACAACGGCAGCAGCTGCTTCTTGCGGCTGACCACGTTCTTGAGCGCGTAGAGGCCGCGATCGAGCCGCGGATAGTTGATCTCCTCCCAGGCGTCGGGCTCCCGGGAGAGGAGGAGCAGCGAGCCGTTGCTCACGACGTCGGTCACGAGCAGCGCGGAAAAGTCGAGCTTGTGCGCGGCGGCGAAGTCCTCGAGCGCCGCCCGCAGCTCATCCTTCCGCTCCCAGAACAGGTCGAAACCGGTCTCCTCGATCTGCGAGATCGTGAACCGCACCCCCTGCTCGGAAAACTCCTTGCAGTCCTCGCCGATCACCTCGGCCGGCGTGCTCGTCCGCAGCGCCGACCCGATCTCGAAAAACTCCCGGGCATAGTGGTCGAGGTCGACCGGGCACATGCCCCGCAGCCAGGTCAGCATGTCGCGGTCGACGTCGGTCGTCGTGGGCGACCGCAGGAAGAGCGTGTCGGAGATGATGCCGGAGGCGAGGCACAGCGCGATGGCCGGCCGCGGCGCGAGGCCGGCGGCCCGGAACTGTCGGGCGACGAGCGTGCAGGTCGACCCGACCGGCTCGTTGACGAACCGGATCGGCTGCGTCGACTTGAGGCCGCCGCCGAGGCGGTGGTGGTCGAGCACCTCCACGATCTCCGCCTCGTCGGCGCCGCTCACGGCCTGCGCCAGTTCGTTGTGGTCCACGAGCACGAGCCGCGGCTTGGGCGGGTTGATCAGGTCGGACTTGAACGACAGGCCGACCAGCTCGCCGTCGTCCGAGACGACCGGAAACACCGGCTGCGGCGACCGCTCCACGATGCCGCGGGCCTCCACCACGCTCGCCTTCCCCGGCACGGTGACGAACTCCGTGTCGACGACCGGATCGATGAACTGCGACGACTTGATCCGCAGCGCCGTGTTGAGCGTGTCGAACGGGCTGAGGATCACCGACACGTTGCGGATTCGCGCCAGCTCGACGAGCCCCGACGACAGCGAGAAACCGCCCGTGATCACGAGCGCCCGCACGCCGTGCTCGATGGCCGGCAACTGGATGGTCGGCCGGTCGCCGCAGACCACGATCAGCCGCTCCGCCGGAAACTTCCGCATCCGGTCGGTGAACCCTTCCGCGCTCATCGCGCCGACCATCACGAGCAGCTCGTCGCGCTGCTCGGGCGTGACGACGTGCTGGAAGCTGCCGGTGAGCACGTCGCGGATCTTCTGCAGGCAGGTGGTCACCGTCCGCAGCTTGAGCGGGTCGCCGGCGTCATTGAAGAAGAGATCCATCAGGTGCAGCACCGACAGCACGCCCACGACCCGCCGCCGCCCGTCGATCACGGGAATGGCCCGCAGGTCGGCAGCCTTCATCCGCTGGTAGGCGTCGTGGAAGGAGTCGCCGAAGGAGGCGGTCACGGTGTCGCGGCGGCAGAGATCCTCCGCCGACGGCCGCACGTCCATGACGATCCGCGGCGGCGTCAGGCCCGCCCGCGAGAGCACGTATTCCGTCCGCTTGTTGGGCGGTCCGCAGCAGGCGGCGACGGCGTCGGGCCGCGTCGTCTGCTGGAGGAGGTCGGCGTAGGCGATCGCCGAGCAGATCGCGTCGGTGTCGGGATTACGGTGCCCGAAGACGAACGTGCTCATGATGATGGCCCGGTGAGAACGGTGAGGACGGCCCAGAATAGGCCATCGCGCCGCGACTGCGAAGCCCTGGGCATGAATGGCCGGGCGGTCCGCGCCGGCCATGATCGGTTTCGATCGTCGCCCTGGAAGAACCGCTTCGCGAGCACGTCTTGCCGTCGTGTCCGTCAGCCGGCGCGGGCGCCCAGGACGGCGTAGAGGGAGTCGCTCAGCGGCGAACAGTCGAGCGGCCGCATGCGGGCGATGTCGAGCCCGGCGGCCCGGGCCGTGGCGGCGAGCGTCCGGGCCGTGAAATAGTTGACGTGGTCCGGCCAACGGAAGCCGCACCAGCGGCGGCCGCGGAGCAGCCGGCCCAGGCAGTTGTAGTTGGGAACCTTGACGATCACGCGGCCGCCTGGCGCGAGCCGGTCGCGGCAGCGGCGCAGGAGTTCGAGCGGCTCGATCTCGTGCTCGAGCACGCAGGAGAGCACGATCAGCCTGATGCTGCGCGGCTCGAGGTGCTCGAGCCCCTCGATGCCGGTGGCGTGGAGGCAGCGGCCGCCGCGGCGCCGCAGCCGGTCCTCCGCCTCGGCCGCCAGGCCGGTCGAGATTTCGATGCCGATCGGCTCCACGCGGCGGGCGACCGCGGCCGGAACCCCGGCGATGATCCGCTCGATGAGCGTGCCCTCAGCGCAGCCGATGTCGACCAGCCGAATCGGGCCGGCGGCGAATCCGGAGACGACGCCGCGGGCGAGCGCGGCCACCTTGTCCCGCTTGAGCACACGCCGGCGGAACGACTTCACCGCCTCGCTCAAAGCGTGGACGAGCGGCTCCGCCCGCTGCCTGCGCCGGCTCTCCTGCTTGTGGGTCACCTCCCAGGCGTAGGTGTCTCGAAAGAGATCCTGGGCCGGCGGGTTGGCGAGGTAGACGAAGCCGGTCGTCGCGCATCGCCGCAGCCGCCAGGGAAATGGCGCATAGGGGAGCGGCTCCGAGCGGGCGGCACGGCCGACGAGCGGACAGGAGCGCAGCATCGCATGCATGGCGAGAACCTCCGGGCGGGTCCGGCTCGCGGATTTCGCGAGGCCACCCGAAGGGAGGTGTCGGCAGATCGCGAGGGCCATCCGCAGGTTTCCCGCGGAACTCGGGCCGCCGGAGAGCAGCCCGCCAGCACCGGGGCAAATCGGGCAAGCGGGGCGGACCGCCGACTCAAGCCTCGAGCAGGCAGGCGTAGGCCGACATGCCGGCGCCGTAGGCCGTGAGGAGCACCCGCTCGCCCGGCGCGATGCCCTGCTCCATGAGCTCCTTGAGCACGAAGAGCACGGTGGGCGACGACATGTTGCCGTAGGTCTCGAGCACCTTGCGCGTCGGCGCCATCTGCTCCGGCGTGAGTTCGAGCGCCTCTTCGAGCACCGCCACCATGCGATCGCCGCCGGGGTGGATGGCCCAGTGGCGGATGTCGCGGCGGGTCAGGCCGTTGCGGGCGAGCAGCTCCTCGATGACCGGCGGCACCACCGTGCCGACCACCTTGGGCAGTTGCACGGCCAACTTATTGTGCAGCTTGCCCTGCTTGTAGACGTAGCGGACGTCCTCGCGGAACGAGGTGTCGATCCGGCCGGCGGAGTCGACGATCCGCAGGCCCTCGGGCCGGGTCCAGAGCACGGCCGCCGCCGCCCCGTCGCCGAAGATGGCGTTGGAGATCAGCAGGCTCATGTCGTTGTCCATCTGGTATGTGGCGCTGCAGATCTCCACGGCGACCGACAAGGCCACGCCGTCGGGATTCGCGTGGAGCGAGTGGGCCGCGAGGTCGATGTTGGGGAGCGCCCCGCCGCATCCGCTGCCAACGGCATCGAAGACCCGCACGCGGCCGTCGAGTTGCATGGCCTCGAGGAGGTAGGTCGACACGCCCGGGCAGATGTAGCCGGTGCACGTGTTCACGACGATCGTCCGCAGGGCGTCGGCGGAGAGCCCCGCCGCCGCCAGCGCCCTGTCGGCCGCCTGCCGTGACAGCTCGGTCGACCAGCGGGTGAAGCGGTCCATCCGCCGATCGGGGTCCTCGTTCTTGAGGCTGACGACGTCGAGTTCCGAGTCGAACGAAAGATGGCGGGTGAGGATGCTCGGATGCGCGAAGATCTTCTCGAGCACCTCCATGCTGCGGGGCGAGAGGACGTCACCGTAGTGGGCCCGCACGAGTTCCATACCGAGCGCCTGCGGCACGCGGACCGGCGGATTGGCGATGCCGACAGCGGCGATCCGCACGTCGGTCCGAGGCTGGCTGTTCTTCTTCTCGTGCACGCGCGACTCTCTTCGCTAGGGTTCGTCCAGGGTGCGGTCCTGGGCCTTGGGCTCCCTTCCGGAAGCAGGGCGACCGCGGCCTCCGGGGGAACCTCTGAGCGTACACGACCGGAAGGCGGGCCGACGGCGTTTTTTTGCCGTGCCTCCGCAGACACCCCTGCATCCCCTCCGGGGGCAGGCCCTTGACGGCGCCACCGCCCCGCGGCGACGATGACCGCCTCGTCAGTTCGACGGGAGCGCGGGCCTCGGCCTCGCATTCGCTGATTTCGCGCAGGCTCGCGCACGTTTCCCGCCTTTCCCGCAAGGATTGTGACCATGCCGTCGACCGCTGACATTCGCGAACGCGTTGAGAACACGATCATCGACGTGCTCAAGGTGGATGCCGCCGAGCTCGGTGACGACCGGCGGATTCGCGAGGACTTGGGCGCCGACTCCCTCGATGCGGTGACCCTCGTGATGGCCCTCGAGGATGAGTTCGGCGGGTCGATCAACGAGGCCGACGCCCAGTCGCTGGCGACCGTGGGCGACGTGGTCGCCTTCATCAGCCGGCGAGCCGAGGAAAAAGCCCTGGCATGACGCGCCGGCGGGTGGTCGTCACCGGCATCGGCATGCTCTCACCCGTGGGCGTGACGGCCACCGAGTGCTGGGCGTCGCTCCTGGCGGGCCGTGCGGCCGTCGCCCCGGTGCCCGAGGCGTGGCGGCGATACGCGGCGACGACATCCACGAGCTGGGCGCCGTTGCCTGCGATCGACTGGGCCGCACGCGGCGTCGGCCGGATCGAGCAGTTGCAGATCGACAGGAGCGGCATGCTCACGATCGCGGCCGCGACCGAGGCGCTCCGCGACGCGGGCATCGAGGCCCGGCTGGTCGATCCGAAGAAGAACACCCACGCCCTCGACGTGCCGTCGGCCGACCGCTGCGGTGTCTTCATGGGCACGGGCGTGGGCGGCATCACCTCCTTCGTGGGCAACCTCGCCAACCATTGTATGAGCCCCCTGCCCCGGGACGGCGTCGACCCGGCCCTGCTGCCGCCGATGCCGCCGCGTTTCAGCCCCTACGCGGTGCCCGCGATGATGCCCAACGCGGTCTCGGCGCTCGCGGGCATCCGCTGGTCGCTCACCGGCCCCAACCTCACCTTCGCCCAGGCCTGCGCCGCCGGCACGGTGGCCGTCGGCCACGCCTACCGGGCGATCGCCTCGGGCGCGGTCGACCTGGCCCTCTGCGGCGGCGCGGAATACCTCGGCGACCCGTATGGGGGCATCTTCCGCGGCTTCGACGCGGCCCGCACGTTGGCCCATCCCGGCGCCGACCCGGCCCGGGCCAATCGCCCGTTCGATCGCGACCGCACCGGCTTCCTCCTCGCCGAGGGCGGCGCGGCGGTGCTCGTGTGCGAGGAGTGGGAAGCGGCCCACCGCCGCGGCGCGCGGCCGCTCGCCGAGGTCGCCGGCTTCGCGGAGACCTTCGACGGCCACAGCATCATGATGATGGAGCCCTCGGGCCGGCGCATCGCCGACATGCTCGCCGCGGCCCTCGACGACGCCGGCTGCACGACTGGCGACGTCGACTACATCAACGCCCACGGCACCGGCACGCTCGTCAATGACGAGATCGAGTCGGCGGTCATCGAGCGGCTCTTCGGCGGCCGGCCGCTGGTCGTCGCCACGAAGTCGCTCACCGGCCATTGCATCGGCGCCAGCGGCGGCATCGAGGCCGCGGTGACGGCGCTCTCGCTGGCCCGCCAGGAGACCCACGCCTGCGGCAATCTCGACCATCCGATCCGCGACTTGCGGTTCGCCCGTGAGTCCGGCCCGTGCCGGATCGAGACGGCCATCACGCAGTCGTTCGCCTTCGGCGGGCACAACGCCGCGGTGGTGATGCGGCGGATCGGGTGACCGGCTCGGCCGTCAGCGGCCCTCAGGCGGCTTGGCGGCCGCCTGGAAGGTATCGACGTAGACGAGGTCCGCCACCGAGCCCTCGTCCGTCCAAAACCGCGCCCGAATGGCGTACAGGCGGTCGCGATCGACGATGCAGGCGAAAGGCTCGCGATACCGCACGCCCGGGTTGAGCTGATAGCGGCCGTGGCGGAAGTCCTCGTTGCTCGCGAGCAGGTTGCGCTTGAGCACGAGCGGCCGCGGGCGCCCGCCGCCCGCCGTCCAGTCGAACCAGGGCAGCTCCTGCCCGTCGGCGCTCGTGGCGGCCGCCGACTTCACCGCCGCGCCCGGCTCGATCGGCTCGATCTCCACGATCGAGATCTCGAGGCCGACGTCGCGGGCATCGTCGGCCGTGGCGAACCGCGGCTTGATCGCCACCTTGCCGATGTTTTGCATGAAGACATCGACGTTCAGCAGCACCCGCCCGCCCTCCACCGGCTGCACGGCCGGCGACACCGTCACGAGCATCGTCGGGTCGTGCGTCCGCTCGACCGTGAAGTTGGTGTAGGTCCACCAGGCCGCCACGACCACGGCCAGGCCGCCGAGCACCTTGCTGACCAGGTCGACCCAGACCTGCGCGACTTCGAGACGGGAACGCGCTGAGCGCTCGGACATGCCTTCCCCTCCCTGGGCAGACGGACGAGCCGCCTCACTTCGCGCGGCGGGCCTTCTTCTTGGCGGCCTTCTTCACGCCCCTCTTGACCGCCTTCTTCGCGGCCTTGCCGGTCGGTCGCTTGGCCGCCTTCGCCGCTGCCGGCTTGGTCGCTTTGCGCGGTGCCGCCTTCGCGTCTGGCCCCGTCTTCTTCGCAGTCTTCGTGGCGGCTTTCTTCGCGGACTTCTTCTTCGCGGCCTTTCCCGGGGACCGGCCTCGCGAGGTCGACTGGGCCCGGACCGCCGCCGCGACCTCGTCGAGAAACTCGTTCGCCTGTGCCGTCAGATCATCCGACGAGAGCGGCTCCACTTCGTCGATGATGAACAGGGCCAGTTCGCCCCGCTGCTGGGCGTCGGAAAGCGTCTTGTATTCGGAGAGCGACAGGTCGTCGTGATCCTCGTCCTCGCTCGTCAGGAACTCGAAGCCCACCCGGGCCTTGGCGTCCCAGCCGTCGATGTGGAAGTCGACGCCGTACTCGCGGAAAGGCAGGTTCCGGATGATCGAGTAACCACGCGACCGGAAGAGCCGTGTCAGGAGGTCACAGCCCTGGGTCTCGGAAAGGAACTCGGACATGTCGAAAACGCCTCCGCAGAATGGGATGACCGGGCAAGGTGGCCGCAGAATAACCGATCGCCCCGGGTTCGACCATCGTCGCCACGGCCGCGCCCGCGCTCCCGCCAAAGTGTCCGCCCAGCTCGCGGCTCCCGGTTTCGGCGTCGGTGCGCGACGGTTGCCCGGGCACCGGAAGCCGCCTAGCGTTTGTGTCGGCGAGGGTTCGAACGGGGGAAGCAGGTCGTCGTCAGAGTCGTCATCAGGGAGGAGAAGGCGACATGAAAACGCTCAACTGGAACGCGATCATCCAGTCGCTGGTGCTCGTGCGGCTGGGACAGGAACTCGGCAGCGACTCGAGGCTCGCCCGCGCGGTCCACGATCTCTTCGACGCGATGCTGGCGATGATTCGCTGACAGTCCCGGCCCCGCCATCCTCGTGGCGAAACGCCTTCAACGTGTCGAATCCACGTTGCCAGGGCGCCGGTGAAGGGCCGCCCACGCCCCGCCGCCGGACGTTCGCGTCGGCCTTCCGGGCCTCCGCTCACTCGGATGCCGACTTCGCTTCGCCATCCTGGCTGCGCTCGTCGGCATACGCCGGCTCTCGGGGCATGGGCGGCCCCTCACCTC
>JBJOKF010000216.1:0-3231 GCA_046046235.1 Planctomycetota bacterium
TCCGCCAGCGGGCGGCGAGCATCGCGCACAGCCCCTCGAACTTCGTCTTCGCGCCCCGCTCCGCCCGCCCCCGCTTCCAGGAGAGCTGGATCTCCTCCACGCCCGTGCCCGCAAGCCAGAGCCTGCGGTCGCGCGGCGCGAGGTCCTTCCAGGGCGTGTCGAGGAGCGTGCCCGGGGCGAGCTTCCGCTTGGCTTCCGCATGCGCGGCCACGCCCGTCAGCAGCCGCCGCAGCCACCGCGGCATGTCGCGAAAGCTGCCGAGCACGCCGATCGCCCCCTTCCGCAGCGATTTTTCGGGCGCCGTGACGAGCTTAGCCGGATCGATGCCGTAGATGTCGCCAAGGCCGTCGCAGGTGGGGCAGGCGCCCTGCGGGCTATTGAAGCTGAAGAGCTGCGGCTCGGGCGTCGAGTAGCTCACGCCGCAGGCCACGCAGGCATAGCGGCTCGAGAGCACGAGGTCGCCTGAGGCGGCCTTGCCTGAAAAAGGTGACGCAGCTCTTTTTGATCTTTTCGTGACGGTCGCAGAAAGAGCTGCGTCCCCTTTTTCCTCTTTCTCCTCGGCTGCGACGATGACCTGCCCGCCTCCGGTCCGCAGGGCCAGCTCGACCGCCTCCGCCAGCCGGCTCCGCGTGGCGTCCGACGGGACGAGCCGGTCGATGACGACATCGATCGTGTGCTTGAGCAGCTTCTCGAGCGGCGGCGGCTCCTCGACCCGGCAGACGCGGCCGTCGACGCGGGCCCGTGTGAAGCCCTGTCGCACGAGATCGATGAACAGGTCGCGGTGCTCCCCCTTCGCCTCGCGGACCAACGGCGCGAGGATCATCACCCGCTGCCCCTGCCGGTCGGCGAGAATCCGCTCCACGATCCGGTCGCGGGGCTGCGCCTCGAGCACCGCATCGCATTCCGGGCAGTGGGCCGTGCCGACGCGCGCGTAGAGCACACGCAGGAAGTCGTGGATCTCCGTCATCGTCGCGACGGTGGAGCGGGGATTGGTGCCCGCCGACTTCTGCGCGATCGAGATCGACGGCGACAGGCCGGTGACGCTGTCGACGTCGGGCCGGGGCAGCTGCCCGAGGAACTGCCGGGCGAACGTGGAAAGGCTCTCGACGTACCGCCGCTGCCCCTCGGCATAGAGCGTGTCGAAGGCGAGGCTCGACTTGCCGGAGCCGCTCACGCCCGTCAGGCAGACGAGCCGCCCGCGGGGCAGGCCGACCGTCACGTCCCGCAGGTTGTGCTCCCGCGCTCCGCGGACGACGATCGGAGGGACGTGCATGGGCGGGCGGCGGCGGACGGGAGCGGGTGAGGATAAAACCGCATTCTAGCGCCTCACGGGGGCTCGGCGGCACCCGCCGGCCACGGTGGCTGGACAGGCCCGGGGACGTGCCATACGATCAGTGTTTCGCTGCGGAAATCCGGCCGGTGACGGCCGGCGTGCCGCCGCGGGGCGGTAGCTCAACTGGGAGAGCGCGGCGTTCGCAATGCCGAGGTTGGGAGTTCGATCCTCCTCCGCTCCATAGACAGTCCTGCGGGGCCGGCCGGATCCCGCCCGGGGCCCCCGCAGGACTCGCCCTCCAGCTCGCCCCTCTTCAGGCCGCCTGCCATGGCCGCTGAATCGTCGGTGACGCCCGCGGCCGCCGACCCCTCGACCGAGCTCATGCTGCGGGTCCGCGACGGCGACGCCCTCGCCTTCGAGCAGCTCGTCGGCCTCTGGCAGGAACGTCTCGTCACGCTCTTCCTCCACCACACCGGCGACCATGCCACCGCCGAGGATCTCGCCCAGGAGGTGTTTCTGCGGGTCTACCGCGCCCGGGCGACCTACCAGCCGACGGCGAAGTTCACGACCTGGGTCCACACGATCGCCAACAACGTCGCCAGCGACCTGAGGCAGCGGTCGTATCGACGGCGCGAGCATGGTGTGCCGGCGAACGTCTCCGCCTCGTCGTCGACGATCGGACTGGAGCAGCTGGCGGTGGCTGCCAGCGGACTCATGCCCGCGCGGGTCGCCGACCGCACCGAACTGCAGGCGATCGTGCAGCGGGCCCTCGGCACGCTCAACGAGCGGCAGCGGATGGCGTTGCTCCTGGCCAAGTTCGAGCACTGCTCCTACGAGGAGATCGCCGCGGCGATGAACTTGAGCGTGCCGGCGGTGAAGTCGCTGCTCTTCCGGGCCCGCGACCAGCTCCGCGAGGCGATCGCCCCCTACATGCAGGAGGGGCGGTCATGACGAGCCCCAAGCCCGCCGACGACCAGCCCGCCAACGAGCTGTCGGCCGCCGAGGCTGCCGAGGGCGACGCCCCCGCCGCCGCCCTCGGCGAAGTCTGGACGCTGCTCGACAGCCTGCCGGCCGCCCGCGTGTCGACCGACTTGATGGCGACGACCGTGGAGATGGCCGCCGTGCCGGTGCGGTCCGGCGGCAGAACGCCCACGACGGCGCGCATCGGCCCCGGGGCTCCCACGCTGCCAGCCGGCTTCGCGCTGCCGGCGTGGCTACCTGCGGCGACGGTCTTGCTGGGGTCGCTCGTCGGCGGGCTCGTCGTCGGCCGGGCCTCGGCTCCCAATCCCGACCAGGCGCTTCTGCAAAACCTGCCCTGCATCGAGCAGTTCGACCTGCTCCGCGAAGCTGGTTCCGTCGCCTTTCTGGAAGAGGTCGCCCGGCGGGGCTATCCCGCGCCACGGCGGCCGCCCCCGGCGCAGTCGCCGGCCGATGTGCGGGCCGACGCCGAGCAGTTCGACGCCGCGATCGCGGCGCTGCGGGAATCGGGTGTCGCGGCCACCGATCGCGAGACCGTCACCGCCCGGCGCGAGCAGGTGCTGCGCATGGTCGACTCCCGCCGGCGGCAGCTCGAAAAGTCGGTCGAGTCCTATCAGCGGCTCGCTCCGAGCGACCGCCGCGAACTGCTCGCCGTCGGTCGGGCGCTGGCCGACCCGAAGCGGGAGCAACTGCTCGAGGCCGCGCGGCGGTGGCACCAGTGGGTGCGGATGCGCGACCCGGCCGACCGTCGGGATGTCATCGAACTGGGCACCGATGACCGCCTCGAATGGCTCGACCGCTGGACGCGGCTCGACGCGAAGCTCGAAAACCGCGACCTCATGCGGGAGAGCATGCGGGACAATGCCCGCCAGTATTTCGAGCGCGAGTGGGAGAACCGCCGCCGGCCCGGCGGGGCCGAACCGCGCGACCGCTCCCCGGAACTGCGGCCCGGCCCACCACGGCCCGGCCAGGGACCAGGG
>JBJOKF010000222.1:0-3708 GCA_046046235.1 Planctomycetota bacterium
GCGCTCGACGTCGTCGGGGCCCGCGACCTCCTCGCCCTCCTCGACCGGCTGCGCAGTGACGGCCACGCCATCCTCCTCTCCACGCACCGGCTGCACGAGATCGAACGTCGCTGCGACCGATTCGTGATCATCGATGGCGGCCGCGTGGTGGCCCAGGGCACGCTCACGGAGATCCTGGGGCGGCATGCAACGCTCGAAGACGCCTTCTTCGCGGCGGTCGAACCCGCCGCAGCGGCACGGGAGGCGGTCCCGTGAGCGGCGAACCAGGAGAAGTCGATTCGCCGCAACTGCGGCGCCGGCAGGCGGTGGGCGCGCGACTGGCCCTGGCCCGCCGTGACCTGCTCGAGTTCGTCCGGGATCGCCGCACGCTCTTCGTCACGCTGCTCCTGCCGATGGCGATGTACCCGGTCCTCGCGCTCTCGAGCGCCCTGGGCGTGCGGACGGCGCTCTCGGACCTCGACGCCAAGCATGCCCCCGCGCCGATGGCCGTGGACTTCTCCGGGTCGCCGCGCGACGCGCAGGCGTTGGCTGCCAGGCTGTCAACGCTGGCGACCATGGCGGATGGCAAGCAGCGGCGCGGCTGGCCCTCGGCCGTGAGCTTCGGCTATGCCATGCCCGACGAGGCCCGCCAGGCGGTCGAGTCCGGCCAGGTCGCCGCCTGGATCGAGGTGCCACCGCGGGTGCTCGCTCAGCTCGACGGCACCGGCACGCTCGAGTTCGCGGTGCACGGGCCGCGCGAGCGGGTGCTGCCTGAGCGGGAACGCGACCAACTCGATGCGATGTTCGCGACGCTCGCACAGGATGCGCGGCGGCGGCGGGTGGCCGCTGCCGACCTGCCCGCGAGCCTGCTCGAGCCTGTACGGCAGCGGTACGACGGCAAGTTGAACGAATCGGGTGCGCTCCGCACCCGCAACATCCTGCCGACGGCCGCCGGCGGCGTGTTTGTGCTGCTGGCCGTCCTCACGATGACCGGCGCCTTCTATCCGGCGATCGACGCGATCGCCGGCGAGAAGGAGCGGGGCACGATCGAGACGCTCCTGATCGCGCCCTGCGCGCCGCTCGACATCGTGGCGGGCAAGTTTCTGGCCGTGTGGGCGGTGGCCCTGGCGGGCCTGGTGGCCAACGTGATCTCGATCGTGCTGACGGCGGTGGTGACGCTGCGCTTCCTGCCCCAGGGCGGTCCCCTCCTGCCCGCCGGCCAACTGCCCGTGATCGTGCTCGTGTCGATCGCGGCCTTCGTCGGCCTATCGGCGGTGGCCGCGGCGATGTGCCTGGCCGTGACCACGGCTTCCAAGAGCGGCAAGGAGGCGCAGAACACGCTGACTCCCGTGCTCCTCTTCGCGAGCGCGCTGGCCGGCGCCGGCCTGTTGGCCGACATCCCGAGCAACCCGTGGCTCCCGGCCGTGCCGTTCGCCGGACAGGTCGCGGTGGCGAAGGCGACACTGGCGTTCGATGAACGGCCGCCGGCACCGGTCCCGGTGGCCGGTGGTCCCGGCGCCCGCGTGTTCGGCGGGCTCGATGCCCTCGGGAATGTGGCCTTCCCGTTGGCGGTGTCGCTTGTCTCGTCGGCCGTGGTCGTCTGGCTGCTGCTGCGCGGCACTGCGGCCCTGCTCACCGACGAGGAAATCCTCTTCCGCGGGCCCGACGTCGCCGGCAACGTGCTGGCCCGTCCGCCCCGGCGCCGGCGGCCGACCGTCGCGCAGGGGCTCTTCGCGCTGGCGATCGGACTGACCGGCCTCTGGTATGCGCAGGGCATCCCGGCCGACGACTTCGCCTGGGCGATCCCGCTGCAGCAGGCCGCCGCGGTGGTGGTGCCGCTCGCGCTGCTGCTGGCCTGGCAGCGGGTCGACCTCCGCCGCACGTTTGCCCTCGGCCGTCCGGGCGGGCCGGACGCAGCGATCGGGCGGGCCGGCCTCTGCCTCTTGGGCGCCGCCCTGCTCGGCGCCGGCCTGTTCGTGCTCGGTGCCGCGGCGCTGCTGGCGATCCGCGGCACGCATGTGACCGACGAGGCGCGGCGGCTCGCGGAGAAGCTCGTGACGGTGATGCGGGAGAAGCCCTGGTGGCTCTCGTGGGGGCTGATCGCCGTCCTGCCGGCGGTGGGCGAGGAACTTCTATTTCGCGGCTGGGTACAGTCGGCGGTGGTGGGCGCCTGGCCGTCGCGCGCGCGGGCCGTGGCCGGCGTCGTCGTGCAGGCGGCCTGCTTCGCGATCTTCCATCTGCTTCCGGAGCGGATGCCGCAGACGTTCCTGCTCGGGCTGGTGACGGGGTCGATCACGCTGGCGACCGGCAGTATCTTTCCGGCGATGGTCTGCCACATGGCCCACAACTCGATGCCGCTGGTCTTGCTCTGGCTCGCCGGCGGACTCTCGGGCTCCGCACCCGACCTGACCACGGCGGTCGAGGGAGGCGGGCAGCTGCCGGGTTGGGCTGTGGCCGCCGGCGCGGTGGCCGCGGCACTCGGCGGCGGGGCGCTGTGGCTCGCCGCGGGCCCGCCGGTGAGGGGGCGCGGTCGGTTGCCCGCCGCGGTGGGGATCTTGTCGCTGGCGATTCTCCCTGGGCACCTGCCGCCTGCGATCGCCGCCGCCGCGGAGCCGACGGTCGCGGTTGCATCCGGTGTGCCCGGCCGAGTTCGGGCGGCCGTGATGCCGATCGACTCCGCGGTGGAATGGCATGGCGAGCAGCCCACGGGCGTCATGATCGACATCTGGTCGGATCTCGCCCGTCGGCTCGGCTGTGAGACGGAGTTCGTGCGCGTCGGCACCTTCACGCGGCTGATGGAGGCCGCAGCGGACGGCACCGCGGACGTTGCGCTGGGGCCGATCGCGATCACCGAGGAGCGGGAGCGGATCATCGACTTCACGCATTCGGTCGCCCATTCGGGACTGCGGCTCGCGGTGCGCCAGCGCGAGGAGTCCGGCTTCTTCCCCGCCTTGCAATCGATGGTCTCGTGGCGGCTGCTCGAACTCCTCGGGGCGGTGCTGGCCCTCGCGATCCTTTCGGGCCACCTGCTCTGGTGGTTCGAGCGCGGTCACAATCCGGAATCGTTCCCACCGCAGTACGTCCG
This sequence comes from Planctomycetota bacterium, assembly GCA_046046235.1. Lineage (GTDB taxonomy): Bacteria > Planctomycetota > Planctomycetia > Pirellulales > UBA1268 > CAMCQY01. The sequence goes on from JBJOKF010000222.1 coordinate 3,065, forward strand.
TGGCGTCTGGGAGGCGATCTGGTGGATCGCCTCGACGATCGTCGCCGGCGGCTGCGACAACAAGCACGTGGCCAGTGTGCTTGGCAGGACCATCGCCTTCGCCTGGATGGTGGGCGGGATCGTGCTGCTGGCGGCCTTCACAAGCGTGCTCACCGCGACGATGACCGCCGAGCGGGTGGCCGGCTCGATCCATGGCCCCAAGGATCTTCCCGGCCGGACGGTCGGCTGCCAGGAGTCGGCAGTGAGCGTGAAGGCCGTGCGGCAACGCGGTGGCATCGTGCAGGAGTTCACCACGATGCGGGAAGCGCTCGATGCGCTGAGCCTGGGCATGGTCGATGTGGTCTGCGGCGAGAACCAGCAACTGATGCACATCCTGTCCGACCCTGCCTTCCGTCAAATGCGGCTGGTGGGGCCGATGTTCGAGTCGTTCGACTACGGGCTCGGGCTCCCCAGCGGCAGCCCGCTCCGCGAGCCGCTCAACACGGCGCTCCTACGGATGCGCGAGGACGGCACGCTCGACCGCATCCGCGAACAATGGCTGGGCCGGCACGACTAGCACACGCGGGCTCGCTGCGGAAGGACTCCTCGTGCCCCGTCGCTCCGGGCGCCGACTGGCTGTGGGCTCTGGCTTTGGGCCGTCGTGG
>JBJOKF010000003.1:0-6918 GCA_046046235.1 Planctomycetota bacterium
GGAGAAGATCGAGCAGGACACGGATCGCGACCGCTTCATGTCGGCGCAGGAGGCGCTCGACTACAAGCTGATCGACGAGGTGATCGACCGCATGCCGACCCCCAAGGCCGGTGGCTGACGCCGGCGCGGGGATCTCGCGGCCCTGGCGAAGAGCCTGACGACGACGACGAGGCGACCGGACGACGAGGAACGGAAGACCTTGAGCGAACGGCGGCGGCCCGAACGGGGCCGCCATGAGGCGCAAGGAGGCGCGTCATGACACGTGTGGTGGGCTTTGTCCTGGCGCTGGCGGCGGCCTGCGCCGCAGGCTGCAAGAGTGACCTGAGCCAGCAGCTCCTCGAGCGGGAACTGCGGATGCAGGAGGACCAGATCTACCAGCTGCAGGACGAGCTGCACGACAAGTGCGCGCGGCTCGACCACGTGGCCGGCGAAAACCAGAGCCTGCGCCGCCAGCTGGGCTACGGCGACGCCGCGCCCGGCCGCGAAGGTGCCGCGCCGAGTCGCGGCGGGGCCGGCCGCGGCCCCATGACCCTGCCCACGCCCGCGGAGCCGGTGCTCGTGCCTCCGGCGATCGACCTGCCGGGATCCGCGCCCGCCGGCGGGCCCCCGGCCGGCCCACCCGGACCGGCGGCCCCGGCCACGATCGCCCCGCCGGCGCTCGACGGCGTGCCGCCGCTGCCTGTGGAGCCCAAGTTTTCCGACGCCGCGAGCCCGCCCGCCGGCGGTGTCGTCACGGCTGCGGCGGTTGCCCCCGCGGCCGATGCCCCCGTCGGGCAGCCGCTCTCACATCAGGAAAGCCTCGCCGATGCCGGCCGGATCACGCATCTGGTGGTGAACCCCGGCCGCACCGAATGCTTCGACGGCAACGGTGACGGCACGAGCGACGGCCTGGCGGTCGTCGTCGAGCCCCGCGACGGCGACGAGCGGCTGGTAACCGCGGCCGGCGACGTCGTGATCACCGTCTTCGACCTGTCGGGGCCGACCGGCTTGCCGGTGGCCCGCTTCGAGATCCCGGCCCAGGAGGCGCTCGGGCGGTTCCGCCGCACTTCGCGCAATCGGGGTCTCCACTTCGTCTTGCGATGGCCCGGCAGCCCGCCGCCCGGCGAGCACGTGCGGGTGCACGTCACCCTCACGACCTTCGACGCACAAGCCTTCGAAACCGACTGCACGGTCGCCACGCGGCCGCGGCCCGCCGACGGCGGCGGTCCGTAGCCGGCATGCGCTGTTTGTGGACCGCCGGCGCCCGGGCCGCCCGGTCACTCCGCCGCCCCGGCCACCGGCACGGGAACGTCCCGGCCGCCTGCGGCCGGGAGAAACGCGCCTTGAAGCCGCTGCGGCTCGCCGATCGTTTTCAGGATCAGGTCGCCGTGGCCGAGCAGCAGATCGGCGCCGGGGGTCTCGATGATCCGCGCTTCGGCGCCGCTCGACACCCGCAGGCCCACGCACGTGGGGAGATTCGCCTTGATCGTGCCGCTCACGATGTCGCGGCGCGGGGTCTGGGTGGCGAGGATCAGGTGGATGCCCGCCGCCCTGGCCTTGGCACCGAGCCGTGCGATCGCCATCTCCACCTGCTTGCGGTCGTCGCCGTGTTCGATCAGATCGGCGTACTCGTCACAGACACAGACGATTCGCGGCGTCGTGCGGCCCTCCCGGCGGATGAGCTCGCGGAGGTCGTCGACGTCGGCATCGGCCATCCGCTTGTAGCGGTCCTCCATCTCCTCGATCAACGCATGGAGTGCCGAAACGGCCGACACCTCGTCCGGAAAGAGGATCGGCTCCCGCAGGTACTCCGAGTCCCGCCAGGCCGTGAAGGCATTGCGCTTCGGGTCGATGAGCACCAGCTGGAGCGTCGAGGGTGTGTTCGTCTCGACGAGGCTGGCGATCGCGGCCCGCAGCCAGATGCTCTTGCCGCTGCCGGCCGTGCCCACCACGAGCACGTGGCAGTGTTCCGGCTTGGCCAGGTCGATGAACACCGGTCGGCCTTCGAGATCGACGCCGACGAGCAGCTGGGAATTGCCCAGCAGCGGGTCGGTGCCGGGCAGCAGCGGCCGCAGCTCGTCGAAGGCGACCGCATGGCGATCGGCCCGCTCCACGTCGATCGCGATCTGGCCGCCGAATCGCTCGATCATCGGCGGGCTCCGCAGGCTCATGCCGAGCGCGATCTCGTCGATCAGTCCCGTGAAGTGAGCCACCTTCGCCCCACTGGCCGGCCGCACGAGGAACCGGATGAACGTGGGCCCGAGCAGCGGCGGGCCCTCGATCGTGGTGTCGAGGCCGTAATCGGCGAGCACACGCATCAGATCCTGCTGCATCTTCAGGTGCTCTGGCGTCAGCCGGCTCCATTTCCGCGCGGGCGGCAAGGTGACGGGCGGAACGGCGGCCGCCGGCGGCTCGAGACCCGCGATGCGACCGATCGCCTTCTTGAGCCGGGCCTGGGTCGCCTCGAGATCCGCGGCCGGCACCCGCCGCTCGTCGACCTCCGGGGTGAACGACACGATCCGCGGCCCCCCGGCCGCGGTGTCCGGCGTGGCCAGCAGGAGCTTATAGAGCGCGGCCAGCGCCAGGCCCGCATCGGCCGCCGTGCCGTCCGTCCGCAGCATGACCACGCACCAGTCGGTGGCGTCGTTGCCCCGCAGCACGATGTCGGCCGGGCCCGAGAGGATCACGCTGTCCGCCCAGGAGGGCTCGCGGAGTTCCGTCCGCAGCTGCCGTTCGCAGTCGACGAGATCCCGGGCGGCATCGAGGGAACCGTGCTTGCGGTGCACGGCAAGCAGCAGCCCGGCCAGCCAGTCGCACAGACGGCTCGTCGCGTCCCAGAACGACGCGACCTGCTCGGGCAGCTGCGTCAGCGTGGCCCGCTGCCGCTCGAGCGTCGGCCCCACCAGGCCGCGGTAGACCGCATCGACGAGCGCCACCCGCCACGTCGCGGCGCCGACCGGCACGTCTTCGAGCACGGCCGTGACGTAGAGCGGCGAACCGGGCGAGAAGAAGCCCGCCACCACGTCCTGAAACAGGCTGCACAGGCCCGCGGACGCGGCCGACTGGCCGTCGGCCCCGGCCAGCTCGGCGCCCTCGGCGAGCAGCCGCCTGCGGATCTCACGGACGTTGACTTCGACGGGCACGGCGGAGCCTCACGGTGCGGGTTCGGGCTGGGGACTCGCCGCGCCGGCGAACCGTTCGAAGACGACGAGGGGCGGATCGCCGAGGACGCCGAACAGCGGCTCCCCGGCGGCGACGAGCCGCCGGAGGACCTCCTCCGGCGCCCCCGTGGCGGCGGCCAGTTCGGCAAACCGCATCACGTGCCGCCGCTGCAGCTGCTCGAGTGCGGCGTCCCGCAGCGGCGTCCGCGTCGCCCCGGTGCCGGTCGCGTTGCGGGCCGGGCCATGCTCGATCTCGATCAGGAGTGCCTCGAGGTCGACGTCGCGGAGTCGGCCGCACATCCATTCCTCGACCGCGTGCGGCGGGACCGTCCGGCCGTGGCACTCGAGCTCTCCCGCCCGGGCGTCCGACATCACCGAGCGGAGGGCTTCGAGGGCGGCGAGCATCTCCGGCGTGGGACAGAGCGTCCGCAGCCTCGGGATGCCGCCCGCGGTTCGTTCCCTGTCGTTGGCGAGGTGCTGCCAGTACTCCCAGGCCCGATGCGAGGTGTGGGGGATCGGGAGCCGCATGTCCCGGACGACGACGCGCTCCTCCTGGACGCCGAGCGGCTGCTGGGTGATTCGCCTGAGCTGCGCGGTGAGCGCGTTGCCCTCGTGATTGCAGACGCTGATCGTCACCTGCCTGTCGGGCAGCGAGAGCACGAGGTCGACGTCGGGCCTGTTCGCCGGTGTCGTCACGGGAACGTGTTTCCGGATGGTCATCACCAGAGCGAGTCCATGCACGAACGCGGCCGTGGGATCGACAAGATGCCCGATGGCGTCGAGGCGACGGGTCTCGAAGAGGTCCGTGAGAATGGCATCGACGTCGGCGGGCCGCTCTCCAGCGTGCGGGAAGGTGTCCCGGCAGAGGGCGATGAGCCGCCGTGGCGTGCGATCTCCCTCCGCCATGAACCGCCGCAGGCCGACGGGGCCGAGCGGCCACACGGGGTCCTGCCTCCGGCGCGGGTCGTCTCGGAGCGTCGGCGATGCGTCGAGTCGGGCACGGATCAGGTCGACCGCGTCGGCTTCGCTCAGCGGTTCGAGCACCCGCTCCTGCTGGGCGAGCCTGTGATAGTCGGCCCGCGCGATCGCCTGCTTGATCTGGGGCAACAGCGCGCTCTGCGCACAGGTGATCATCAGCAGCGGCTCCAGCTGGTCGAACAGATCAGCCGCGAGCCGACCGAATGCGAAGAAACCCGTCCGGTCGTCGGGAGAGATTTGCAGCGACTCGATCTGGTCGAAACAGAGCACGATGGGCCGCGTGTCGGCCACGAGCCGCGCGAGCCGTTGCACCACCTCTTCGGCCGTGCGTTCCGGATCGGCCGCGGCCTCCTCGACGCTGGGCGTGTCGAACCCGAGCTGCTCGCGGACGTCATCCGGCAGCTCTCCGCGCTCGAGCCATTGGACGACCTCGTGCCGCCGCTGCCGGAGCAGAAACAGCCGCAGGCCCCGGGCCAGCGGGTAATCGAGCGACAGCCGCGTGGCCAGCTCCCCGAAACTCTCGCGGAGCTCCTCCCAGCCGGCCGCGTCGGCCTGGAGGCGCCGGAGCAGTCCGGCCGCCTCCTCCCCGTCGAAGGCGTGCCCCGCCTCCTTCGCCAGCGACGCGAGCAGGACCCCCTCGAGCTGCGTGCCGCCCCGGACGTCCTTCCGCAGCAGCGTCCGCACGAGACAGGCCCGCAGGTGGCGGCGGATCATGTTGGTCGCCGTCGCCAGCCGGACATAGCAGAAGAAGGGCGTCGGATCCTGGTGGGGCCGCTCGCCGTTCGCGCCGCGCGCAACCGTGGCCCGCAGGCGTGCCAGGAGGTGCGTCTTGCCGCTCCCGGCAGTGCCATGAATGAGCAGAGACCGTCGCTTCCCGTGACCACGCACGTCTTCGACCAGGGCGTGGCACAGTTCCGAGACCGGGTGATAGATGGTCGGCACGTCGACCATGGGGGGACACCAGACGTCGGAGACGATGCCGTTGTCGAAGGGATTGCCGGCGAGCGTCATCGCAGCGCGACTCCGATGAACTCGACAAGTCCGTCGTGTACGCACCGCATCTCATCGGCGCCGGCCGCTGGAAAGGCGGGGTCGCGGCGGATGAGCGTCAGCCGGTCGGACCGTTCGAGCCGGAGCAGCGCCGCGACGAAGTCGGCGGTGTCGGGAAAATGCCGCGTGAGATGCGGCTTCAAATCGGCCACCAGGACCGGGGCCCCGCTGGCGCTTCGCGGGTCGACGCTGACCATCGAGGCCGCGATGGCCTCGAGCAACCAGTCGTCATCGTGGTCATGAAGCGGCCGGGAAGTCGATCGCGGAAGATGCATGGAGGCGTTCCTCGGGCTCGACTGCGGCGCCGGCCGAACGAGACCGAAGCAGTCGCAGCCGACGCTGGATCGCGGCATCCCTGACCGCCCGGGATGCTAGTCACGCATCCAGACACCGGGCGAATCCGCGCGTCTGCCGCGCTGTCGGCCGCGGGACAGTTGCGAGCGTCGCCTCGGGCACGCGTCCGGCGGTCAGCCGCCGGCAGCGTTTTCTTCCGCGGCAATCCCCGCCGACACGTGGGTCGTCACGCCGTGCGGTTCGAGCTGAAAAATCTGCACGACCGTGCCGCTCGTGAACGCGTGCACGATCGCCCCGGTCGCCGGCTCCACCACGACCGCCGCCTCGCGCACCTTGCGGCCGGTCAGCCGTTGAATCTCCTTCCGCAGTTCGTCGCACGACACGGCGAACAGGGCCCGATGATACTGCTCGACCTTGGACGCCCCGGACTCCGTGCTGGCCAGGATCTTCTCGGCAGGGGTCAACGCCTCGTGCAGGGTGAGCACGACCGTCTCCTCGCTGGCGACCACGGTCACGGCCTTCGGCGTATGCCCAGTCCGCTCCGATTGCATCGCCAGCGCGATCTGCGCGAGTTCCTTGGACAACTGGGAAGAAGACATGGGCTCGGTCATGGGCTCGACCTCCGGATGGTCCACCTGTTCACGGTTGCTCGACCGAGCACGCATCCGGTGGCCCCGCATCATACGTCAGCCGATCATTCGCCGGTGCAGCCTGCGAAATGCTTGCGGCGATATGCCCGTGAGGCCGCTGAACAGACGCGTGAAATGGCTTTGCGAGGAAAAGCCCAGGTCGAGGGCGATCCCCGACAGCGGGCGGCCACCCGTCCGTAACGGGGCGAAAGACGCGGCGATGCGGCGCTTGTTCAGGAAGCGGTTCAGGCTCACGCCGGCCGAATGCCGGAACTTCCGGGCGAAGTGCCCGGGCGAAAGACCGACGGTACCGGCCATGGCGTCCAGCGACAAGGGGAAATCGAGGTGGGCGTCGATGCTTGCGACGAGGCGGCGCATGACGAGCGGCGTGAAGACACTGGCATCCCGCACCCAGTCCGGAGAGCCACCACCGACGGCGGCACAGAGTCGCAGCACGATGTGGCGCGCCGCGATTTCGTCGCCGATGTCTTCCGAGATCTGATGGCCTTCGGCCCGCGCCGCCAGCCGCAGCAGGCTCGCCTGCATCGACGCACACCTCGGTATCCCCATGTCGCTGCAAGGCATGGCCGGCATCGTCGGCCTCTCGCCCGGGCACTTCGCCAGGAAGTTCCAGCATTCCGCCGGCGTGAGCCTGAACCGCTTCCTGAACAAGCGCCGCATCGCCGCGTCGTTCGCCCTGCTGCGGACGGGTGGCCGCCCGCTGTCGGGGATCGCGCTCGATCTCGGCTTTTCCTCGCAGAGCCATTTCACGCGCCTGTTCAGCGGGCTCACGGGAATATCGCCCGACCAGTATCGCAGACTGCACC
>JBJOKF010000013.1:0-4422 GCA_046046235.1 Planctomycetota bacterium
TCCTGGGGGCGACCTGCGACCGCACGCTCGACCTTTCCGGGGGATCCTTGAGCCTCTTTCCGGGGAAGGTCGACGCCTTCCTCGCCCACGAGGCCGAGCAGCGGGAGCACGCGGCCCGCACCAATGCCGCCGTGCTCGCCAAGCGGCGGCAGCTCGAGGATTTCATCGCGCGCAACAAGGCCCGCGCCTCGACCGCCTCCCGCGCCAAGTCGAAGAGCAAGCAGCTCGAGCGGCTCGAGGTCGAGGAGATCGCGGCCGATGCCCCGACGGCGGCGATCCGCTGCCCGGAGGTGTCGCCCCGGCAGGGGCCGGCCGTGCGGTGCCGCAATCTGACGATCGGGTATGCCGGGCGCACGGTGGCCGACGGGATCGACGTCGAGATCGTGCACGGCTCGCGGGCGGCGATCGTCGGCGACAACGGCCAAGGCAAGACCACGTTCCTGCGAACGCTCGTGCGGTCACTGCCCGCGCTCTTAGGCGAGGTGAAGTGGGGGCATGGCTGCGAGCTGGGGATCTACGCGCAGCATGTCTATACGAGCCTCGACGACCGCGACACCGTGCTCTCCTATCTCGAGCGGGCGGCCGCGATCGGCACGAAGTCGCAGCGGATCCTCGACCTCGCAGGCGCCATGCTCTTCCGGGGCCGGGCCGTCGAGAAGCGGGTGGCCGTGCTCTCCGGCGGCGAACGGGCCCGGCTCTGCCTCGCGGGCCTGCTCCTGGGATCGTTCAACGTGCTCATCCTCGACGAGCCGGGCAATAATCTCGACGTGGAGACCGTCGACGCCCTCGCCCAGGCGCTCCTCGACTACCGCGGCACGGTGATCTTCACGAGCCACGACCGGTCGTTCGTGGAGGCGGTGGCCACGAACGTGGTGGAGGTGGGCGGTGGCCGCGTCGTCCACTACGGCGGCAGTTACGCCGACTACCTCGCCGCCATGAACCGCGAGATCGACGACGAGGAGGCCCGCTCGACGGGCCGGCCTCCGGCGCCCAAACGCGCCGCGGGCGGGCAGCCATCCGGTAGCCGCCAGCCCGACCGGGCCGAGCGGGGCGACGGCCGCTCCGAGCGGGACGTTCGCCGCGAGATCGGCAACCTGGAGCGGACCATCGCCCGCCTCGACGCGGAAAAACGCGCCGCGAACGAGGCCCTGCTCGCGGCGACCGATCCGGACGAGGCGGTGCGGCTGCACGCCGCGGTGACCGCCGCCGGCGAGAAACTCGCGGCCGCCGAGGAGCGGTGGCTCGAACTGCAGGACCGGCTGGGGCAAGGCGGCTGATCGGGCATCCCGGTTATCCTGATGGGGCATCTCGCCCCCCCGCGCGGAGCCAACCATGGACTCGATCAGCCGCCACGAACAGCTCCTGCGGATCTTCCACCTGATCGACATCCTCTTCAGCGCCCGACAGCCGCTCACCACCGCCGAGCTGAAGGACAGGCTCCGCGACCGCGGCGCCATCGACGAGATGTCCGACAAGAACCTCCGCCGTGACGTGGAGTTTCTGGAGAAGTTCGGCTACGCGGTGAAGCGGACGAAGAAGCGTTCCGCCCGCGGCGCGACCTGCCAGGCCTGGTCGATCGAGCCGGGCCGCGGCGCCGAAGAGCTCCGGTCCCCGGCCGTCACGCTCCCGGAACTGCTCTCGCTGGCCGTGGCCCGCGACTTCCTCACCCCGCTCGCCGGCACGTTCTACTGGCGGGGCATCAGCCAGCTCTTGGCGAAGGTGGAGCGGATCGCCACGCCGGAGCTGATCGAATATGTCGAGACGCACCGGGAGGGGCTGCTCGTGCACCCGCGGCCGCCGGCCGCCAAGTATCGCGCGCGAACGCTCAACGCCATCAACACCGCCATCCGCCGGTCGGTGGAGCTCGAAATCCGCTACACGAGCCTCGCCGACGAGAAGCCGCGGAAGCAGACGATCCGCCCCGAGGCGCTCGTCGTCTACGACGGCAGCATTTACATCGCGGCCTACCGTGCCGATGCCGCAGCGCCGCGGGCCGGACGCGGGCCACGGGCCGCGGCCTCCGACGCGGCCGTGCGGTTCTACAAGCTCGACCGGGTCGCCGACGCCAAGCCGACCTCGCGCGGCTTCACCCGATCGAGCGAGTCGGTCGAGTCGCTCTTGAAAGACAGCATCACGATCTTCCGCTCGGCCGACCCGCCGCGGCGCTATCGGATCCGCGTGCGGTCGGAGCGGGCCCGCTGGGCCTGCGAGAAGCCCTTCCATCCCGGACAGACGGTCGAGCAGCAGGCCGATGGCGGCGTGATCCTCGACATCCCGCGCTGCTGGGACGACGAGATGATCCCGCAGCTGCTGGGGCTCGCCGACATGGTCGAGGTGCTCGAGCCGGAGGACGTCCGCGATCGGCTGCTCGAGACCGCCACCCGCATCGCCTCGATCTATATGTGTCGCCATCTCCGCGACTGGGAGCCCCTTCATGTTGCCGACTGATGCCGGGACGAATGCTGAGCGCGATGCCGCGGTCGATCACCTGGTCGATCATGCGGTCTCACGCCGCCGATTCCACGCCGTCGCGGCCGCCGCTTCCGGCGCCGCGCTCCTGCCCCGTGGTGCGACGGCAGACGAGGCGGCCACGGCAGTTGCCGAGCCGGGCGCGGCTGTCGGCGGTCCGCTCGCCGCCTACGTCGCCGCCGTCGATCCGGCCACGCGGGTCGAGCCGGTCGCGGAAGGCGACTTGCTCGGGGGCAGGTGGCAGACGGTGCGGCTCGTGAGCCAGCGGTGGCGGGGCGTCGAGTGGTCTCACGAACTGTCGCTCTTCGTGCCCGGCACCGTCGGGCCCGGCGCGACGACCGCCCTGTACTGGATCGACGGCGGCGGGGCTCGCGGAGTGCCCGCCGACGGGGCGGCGGCCGAGCCTTCGTCCGCCATCCGCACCCTGGCCCCGATCGCAACGGCCGCAGGGCTGCCTGGGGCCGTGATCAGGCAGGTCCCCTACCAGCCGATGTTCAGCGGGCTCCAGGAAGACGACCTGATCGCCTACACGTTCACGGAGTTCGCCCGGACCGGCGACGGCACCTGGCCGCTCCTCCTGCCGATGGTCAAGGCGGCGGTGGCGGGCCTGGACGCCGTCGCGGCATTGGCGGCGGACAGGGGCCTCGACATCGGCCGCTTCGTGGTGACCGGCGCGAGCAAACGCGGCTGGACGACCTGGCTGACCGCCGCGACCGACGGCCGCGTCGTCGGCATCGTGCCGCTGGTGATCGACATGCTGGCGCTCGATCGGCATCTCCGCCTGCAGGTCGAGTCGTTCGGCGGACTGTCCGACGAACTCGTGCCCTATTCGTCGCGGGGCATCGACAAGCTCCTGGCGACCGACCGTGGCGGCGAGCTGATCGAGATCGTCGACCCGTTTCGCTACCGGAAACGGCTCGCCCTGCCGAAGCTGATCGCGCTGGGCACGAACGACCCCTATTGGCCCTTGGGCGCGGTCGATCTCTACCGCGAAGAACTGCCCGGGCCTCACTGGGTCTCCTATTGTCCCAACGCCGGGCACGGCCTGCCGATCCCGAGGATCGCGGGCCTCGTCGCCGCGATGGGGAGGCATGCGGCGGGGGCGGAGCCACTGCCCCAGGTCGGCTGGCGATTCATCCCGGACGGGAACGGCGAGGCCTGCCTGCTCCGCGCGGACGGCGCGCCCGAGCGGATCACGCTCTGGCAGGCGACTGCGGCGTCGCGCGACTTCCGCAAGGCGAAGTGGTCGGCTACCGAGGTCGCGGGCCGCGGCCCGGACTGGCGGATCCCGCTCGCCCCGGGCCGCGACGGCTGGACGGCGGCGTTCGCGGAGCTGCACTACGCCCGGCCGACGGTGCCGCTGATCTTGTCGACGGCGATCCGCGCCCGCCCCATGGAGAGCTGAGCGCATGCGCTGGTTCTGGATCGATCGCTACACCGAGTTCGTGCGGGGCCGCCGTGCCAAGGCCGTCAAGGCGGTGACACTGGTGGAGGAGCACCTGCACGACCACTTTCCCGGTGCGGCGCTCATGCCCGCGACGCTCGTCCTCGAGGGGATGGCGCAGACGGCGGGCATCCTCGTGGCCGACGCCCTCGACTACCGGCGGCAGGTGGTGCTCGCGAAGGTCGGCGCGGCGAAGATCGGCTTCGAGCCGCGGCCGGGCGACACGATCGAGTACGAGGCGGAGGTGATCGAGCTGTCCGAGACCGGCTCGGTAGTCCGCGTGACGAGCCGGATCGCCGGCCGTGAGCACGGCACCGCGGAGCTCTTCTACGGCCACCTCGAGAAGGGCGTGATGGTGCCGCAGCTCTTCAAGCGGGCGGAGATGCTCCGCTGGCTCGATTCCTTGAGGATCTTCGATGTCGCCGTGACCGAAGATGGCCAGCCGCTCAGCCGGGAGACCGGCCCGGCATGATGCCGCCGGTCTGCTCGATCGCCGCCAGTTCGAGCGC
>JBJOKF010000037.1:0-4593 GCA_046046235.1 Planctomycetota bacterium
GCCTCGCGGGCGTAGGCCTCCGGATGCGCGACGACGGCGACATCCTCGCCGGTGCTCGTGGCGGCCTGCATGAGGATCTCGGCCACGCGGCTCGAGCCACGGTAAGGCGGGTCGCCCGCGAACCGGGCGAGCGTCCGCGCGGCCTCGAACTGCACCGCCGCATCGGGCAGCTCGAGGGCCCGCAGCAGCGCGCGGCGCTCGGCGGGAAGCATCGGGGCGGGCTCCTCGGCTGCCGACTGTCCCTTGGCATGGAAGGCGTCGAGTGCGCGCGCGGCGGCGGTGGCGGCCTGCGGCAGGCCGCGGGAGGCGGCCAGTTCGAGGACGTCGGCCACCGTCTCAGGCTCGAAGCCCTCGGGCCCCGTCACGGCGGCGATCACCTGCTCGAGCGGCAGGCTCTCCCCCGCTCCGGGCGCATGCTCCGCGGCGGCCACAAGCGTTTCGAGCCGGGCCAGGAGCACGAGCCTGATCGCCGCGGGATCGTCGGCGCCCAGGGCGGCGAGGTCGCGGGCGAGGTGCAGGGCCTCCGCGGCCCGGGCCATGCGGGGCGAGAGCGACTTCTGCACGAGCCGCCGGGAGGCGTCGTCCCAGACGAACCGGTCGACCGTCTTGCCGCCGGCGGCGGCAGCGGCGGTCGGGTCGAGAATCGGCTCCATCAGCAAGTGATCAGCGGCGGGCAGGCCGTCGATCGAGAGCACGCGGTCGAGTCGGTCGGCCAGCCAGGAGGCGGCGGCGTCGCGGCTGATCGCCGGCCCGTTGTCGGCGGCTGCCCGCTCGTCGTGGGTCAGCTTGGCGAGGAGTCGGCCGGCACGGTCACGCACCGCCGCCGGCACATCGGCGACGAATGCCGGCGCCAGCAGGAATGGGGTGATGGCGTCTCCTTCGGCATCGGCTGTGGCCGCGAGCGCCTCGATCACCCCCGGCCAGTGCTCCACGTCGTCCGATCCCAGCCAGGCCAGGAGCGGCTGCCGGGCGTCGGCGCCGAGTCCCGCGACGATCTCCCGCGCGAGTCTGCGGGCGTTCGCCCGGTCGGCATCCTGCGTCGCGAGGATGTCGACGAGCGCCGGCAGGGCGTCGGTGCCCGCGCGGGTGAGTGTCTCGACGGCGGTCGATCGGACGGCAGGCGCGGCGGCCGCGAGATCGCGGGCGGCCTGGGCGAGCCGCTCGGGATCACGGCGGCGCAGGCGTGAGGCCTCGTCGATCGCCCGCAGGAGCGGACGCACTTCGGCGTTGCGACCGGCGAGCAGCCGCTCGAGCCGGCGGAGGCTGCCGGGATCGAATGCGTCGCCCAGATCGGCGAGAACGGCCTCGCGGTCGGCTGCTTTGTCGATCGCGGAGGCGAGCTTCGCGAGATAGCCGTCGGCGACGTCGAAGGCGTCGACGTCGGCGGCGCGGAGGGCGGCGTCGAGCAGTTCGGGCGGCGTGGTGCGCGGAGGGAAGGCGAGCGAATCGATGACGGCCTTGGCGAGCGGATCGGGCAGCGGCACGACCGTGGTCACCGGCGGCGCGGCGGGGCGCAGTCCGCGGGGCTCGGCGGCCCGGGCGCCGCACGGACAGGCCGCGACTAAGCCTCCCGCCACCAGGCCGAGGAGCACCGCCCGCATGGTCGCTGACCGCCGGCGGCAGGCGTCCCGCCGTCTGAGAAAGGCCTGTGCCACTGCCGCACCCCGCGTCACGCGTGGTCGGCGGCCTCCAGGCGGCGTTCCCACGCTGCTATCTGGTCGGCAACCCGGGCCGGTGCCGTCGAGCCGAAGCTCGCCATCCGTTCAACTGCCCGGCTTGCCCCCAGGGCGCCGCGGAGTCGGCCGCTCCAGCCGGCATAATCGGCAGCGAACTCCTCGTCGGCAAGCTCTGCCAGCGACACTCCCCGCGTCATCGCCCGGCGGACGAACGTGCCCACCAGTTCGTGGGCGGTCCGTTGCGGGACGCCATCGGCGATGAGCGCCTCCATGAGGCTCGTGGCGTCGAGATGGCCTCGCTCGATCGAGGCGGCGATGCGGTCGCGGTCGAACGCGCTGCCCGAGACGAGGGGCGCGGCCACACCCAGCACGGCATGAAGTGTGTCGATCGAATCGAAGATCGCCTCCTTGTCTTCTTGGAGGTCGCGGTTGTAGGCGGTCGGCAGCCCCTTGAGCAGGACGAGCAGCGACTGCAGGTTGCCGATGGCCCGGGCCGACTTGCCCCGGATGAGTTCGAGCACGTCCGGGTTGATCTTCTGCGGCATGATCGAGCTGCCGGTGCAGAAGCCCTCGGGCAGCTTCAGGAAGCCGAACTCCTGCGTGCTGTAGAGGATCCACTCCTCCGCCCACTGGGAAAGATGGACGCCCGCCAGCGCGATGACGAAGGCCAGCTCGCAGACGAAGTCGCGATCGCTGGCACCGTCGAGGCTGTTGGCCGCCACGGCCTCGAAGCCGAGGGCCTCGCGGACGTGCTCCCGGTCGATCGGCAGCGTCGTGCCGGCGAGGGCGCCGGACCCGAGCGGCAGGACGTTTGTGCGGCGGCGGCAGTCGGCAAGGCGCTCGCGGTCGCGGTCGAGCTTCTCGCACCAGGAGAGCAGCTGGTGGGAGGCGAGCACGGGCTGGGCCCGCCGCATGTGGGTGTAGCCGGGGATGATGAGCCCCTGTTCGCGGACGGCGAAGTCGAGGAAGGCGCGCTGCAGGGCATGCAGGCCGCGATCGAGGCGGTCGATGGCCCGCCGGCAGTAGAGCCGCAGGTCGGTGGCGACCTGGTCGTTGCGGCTGCGGGCGGTGTGGAGCTTGCGGCCGGCGTCGCCCAGGCGGGCGGTGAGGGCCGACTCGATGTGGAGGTGGATGTCCTCCTTCGACGCGGTGAACTCGAACCGGCCGGCGGCGATCTCGCGGCGGATCTCCTCGAGCGCCTGCGAGATGGCGTCGGCCTCGGCGACGGTCATCAGGCCGCAGGCGGCGAGCATGCGGGCATGGGCGATGGAGCCGTCGATGTCGTCGTCGGCCAGCCGCCGGTCGAAGGAGACGCTCTCCGAGAAGGCCTCGACCCGCTTGTCGGTCGGCTCACGAAAGACGCCGCCCCAGGCCTTTTTGTGATCGCTGGATCCTGACACGCCTGCTGCTCCAAAGCCAAAAGGATCGCGGCACCCGATCGGGATTCGTCGCCTCCCAGTTGTACTTGGGCCGCCGCGGAAATCCATGCGGCACAGAAGGGCGGGCGGCCGGCGATCGGAGTTTTCGATGGTCGCGGCTGGTTCTCGCCGTGCCGCCTTTGCCCCTGAGCGGCTTCGCGCTCGCCTTAATCATTATCCGCGAGGAGTTTTGCCGGATGGGAGAAGAGCATTCGAGCGACCGTGCGGCGGGAGGCGGGAGCGTCGTCCCGACCCGCGAAGATCCGCCGCCGCGGCTGCTCGAGCGGGTGCGGCAGGCGATTCGGGTGCGGCATCTCTCCACGAGCACCGAAAAAGCCTACGTGCACTGGGTGCGCCGCTACGTGCTCTATCACGGCAAGCGACCGCCTTGGGAACTGGGTGAGCGGGAGGTGGCCGCCTTTCTGACACACCTTGCCGTCGAGCGACGCGTGGCCGCCTCGACGCAAAATCAGGCCTTTGCGAGCCTGCAGTTTCTCTATGCATCGGTCATTGGCAGGCCGCTGGGAGAGTTCACCGGCGTGGTCCGGGCGAAGCGTCCGCAGCGGCTGCCGGAGGTGCTTACGGTCGCCGAGGTGCGGGGCGTGCTCGACGGTCTTTCGGGTGAACGATGGATCATCGGTATGCTCTTGTACGGTGCCGGCCTGCGGCTGCTCGAAGCTCTGCGGCTACGTGTGAAGGACGTGGACCTGGAGCGGTGCTCGCTGACGATCCGGGAAGCCAAGGGCAACAAGGATCGTGTCACCGTCTTGCCGCAGTGCCTGCGGGCGCCGCTCGAGCAGCATCTTGGCTCGCGCCGTGTTGCACATGCGGCTGAGGCGGAGCACGGGAAAGGTCGTGTACTGCTTCCGGGGGCATTCGCCCGGAAGAGCCCCGCGGCGGAGAGGGCCTGGGCATGGCAGTGGGTCTTTCCGGCGCGGTCGGATTTTCGAGATCGCGAGAGCGGTCGGTGGTACCGGCATCATGTGCACGAGACTGTCGTGCAACGAGCGGTCCGCGAGGCGGTGCTGCGGGCCGGGATCACGAAGCGGGCGACATGCCACACCTTCCGACACTCATTCGCGACGCACCTCCTGGAGAATGGCTACGACATCCGGACGGTGCAAGAGCTTTTGGGCCACAACGACGTGAAGACGACGATGATCTACACGCACGTTCTGAACCGCGGCGGCCGAGGTGTGCGCAGCCCGGCTGATCTGCTAGGAGGGGCTTCGTGAGGCTTGCGGCTGCCCGGTGGAAAGCCGCAACGTACCGTCGGTTGCCGTTGCGGTCCCCTACCGATCGGCGTTCCGGTGGGCCGTGCGCTGATTCATGGCCGTGGGCGATTATCTTGCGGATAATGCCGGATAATTCGCCGGAAGCACCGCGTCATCCTGCGTCACGAGGCTTCGACGTAGTCGTAATCGAGGCAGGCTGCCCAAAGCGGCGGCAGACTACACAGCTACCGCAGTACGATACAGAGAACCGCAGAAACAAGAGTT
>JBJOKF010000069.1:0-18950 GCA_046046235.1 Planctomycetota bacterium
CGCCTCCGCCGCGACTGTGGCGGTCTCGTTGGGGTCGGATGCCGACAGCAAAGCGGTATGCGGAATGCCCAGCGCCCGCAGCTTGCTGTCGAGCCGCACGGCCCCGTCGTGCCAGTCCCGATCGGCGGGGTCGCTCGCAAACCATTGATGCCGCGGCCAGTTGAGCGGATGCACGTGGAGGATCGTCGTGTCCTGCCGCGCCCGCTCGACGTCGCCGTAGGTTTCCCACAGGGGCTCGATGGCCGCCGCGTCGTCGCGCAGGTCGATCTCCCGCATCGCGACGTGGAAGTCGATCGCGGGCGCGATCGCCGCCGCCACGGGAAAGACCGCCGGATGCCGGTAGGCGATCCGCAGGGCGCCCTGGCCGCCCATGCCCGTGCCCACCAGCGCGATGCCGGGGGAGCGGATACCGAACCGTTGTTCGACCGCGCCGCGGACATGCTCCACGACGAAGCGTTCGGGCGAGACCACGCGATCGAAGGCGGGCATCACGCGGTCGAGCCACCACGACGGCCCCGTCCGCGGCGCGAGCACGACAAGGCCGGACGCGGCGAGCGCGGCCCGCAGGGCGGGCGGCCCGGGCAGGGGCGGAAGCTCGGTGGCGTCGTGCAGGTAGATGATCGCCCCCTCCCGCCGCGACGTGCCCGGCTCGTAGAGATCGCACGCGCGGCCGGCGACGTCGATCGTGGACCAGCGGCCTTGCGACGCCGGTGCGGGCGGGGTTGCCATGGGGAAAATCTCGCGTGCGGCGGAGCGTCGGTGACGGGCTGGTCAAAACCTGGATAATCGCCGGTACTTACCATACCTCACCGCTGCGTCTCAGCCCCGCCATGCACGTTTTGCTCACCGCTGAACAGCTCGCCGCCGGCGTCGATCGGCTCGCCCGTCAGGTGCGGGCGGCGCATGGCGACGGCCCGCTCGTGGTGGTCGGCGTCCTTACCGGCAGCGTCGTGCTGGTGGCCGACTTGATCCGGCGGCTGGACTGTCCGGTGCGGCTGGCGATGGTCTGGGCGAGCAGCTACCGCGGGCCGGCCACCCGCGCCGGGACGCTCGAACTGCGACTCGACATGCTGCCCGACCTGGCCGGGCAACATGTGCTCCTGGTCGACGACATCTTCGACAGCGGCAGGACGCTCGAGGCGCTCGTGCGGGACCTCCAGGGCAGGGGGGCGGCGAGCGTGCGGTCGCTCGTGCTCCTGCGGAAGACGGGGCGGGCGGAGGTCCATCTGCAGCCCGACTTCGTCGGCTTCGACATCCCCGACGTCTTCGTCGTCGGTTATGGGCTCGATCACGACGGCTGCTGGCGGCAACTGCCGCACCTGGCGGCGATCGGGGACGGGCCGGCGGCCATCGCCTAGGGCTTGCAGGGGACGGCGCCATCGGGCAATGGATGGGCGAGGAGGCGGCCGCCTCGGGCGACCTCGAGGCCGAGTGACGTGTCGGCGGCCCGCAGGTCGCTCTCTGCCCTCCAGAACTCCTGCCGCGCCATGATCTCGGCGATGTCAGCCTCGAACTTCGCCTGTTCGCGGAGCGTCACGCGGAGCACGTCACTGCGGCCGAGTCGCAGTTGCTCCCGCTCGGCAAGCGCCACGAGCCGGGCCAGCTCCAGCCGCTGTTTCGCCTGCTCGTGAAACTCGTAGGCCCGCTCCAGGAGCGAGAAGGCGTCCTGAATCTCGGCCCGCACCTGGTCCGCGGCGTAGCTGAGCTGCCGGCTGATCTGCGTGAGCTGCGCGTCGACCGACTGGATCTTGCCGAACGCGTCGCGACGCTGCGCCGGCATCTGGAAGACGAGCGCCGCCTGGAGCACCTGCCGGTCGAGGCCGTTGGGGCCGGAGAGCGGGCTCTTGCCGAAGCCGGCGTCCTGGTTGCCCGTGAGCTGGCCGTCGATGCCCGGCAACGTCTGGTTGGTCGCGAGCTTCCGCTCGACCAAGAGCTTCTGCCGCTGCAGGGCGAATCGTTCGAACTCGGGCCGCGCGGCCAGCGCCCGGTCGAGCGACTCCCGATAGCGGTCGAGCGTGGGCTGCTCCGGCGCCGGCAGCGGCCGCATGCGGCTCTTCTGCGCGAGCAGCGGCCGGCCGGAGGCGTCGCGGTGATAGAGCGACAGGTCGATCGAGGACTGCTGCACCGCCCGCTCCGCCTGCACCACCAGGCCGTTTCGCAGGGCGATGTTCTGCTGGTTGTCGAGCCTCTCGATGTTGGCGACGATGCCGCTTCTGACCTTGAGATCGAGCTGCTCGTCACGGTCGACGGCCAGTTCGAGCAGCTTCTCGGTGGCGGCGTGCCGCTCGCCACTGCCCATCCAAGCCCAGTAGGCCCGCGCCGCGGACCGCATGTAATCGAGCCGGCTGCGCTCGATCATCGGCTCGGCCAGCGAGACGTCGAGCTGTGCCTGGGCACGCGTGGCCCGGGCGCGGTCGATCTCGCGGTCGCGGGCGAAGGGGATGTTGAGGCCGCCGCGCCACTCGCCGGCGTCGGCCGTCTTTTGGCCGAGGTTATAGGTGGGAAAATCGCCGAAGCCGGTGCGGAAGCCCGCGAAGCCGCTGATGCCGCCCGTCATGAACTGCTGGCTGACGCCGAGGTCGGACCGGTAGTTCTCGTAGGTTCCCGGCGCCAGCGACGTGCCCGCGGCGTTCAACCGCGTGTCGAAGGCACCCATGGCCGACGTCAGCTTGCCGGCAGCGACGGCCCGCTCCCGCTCGACAGCCTGCAGGAGGGGGTAGTGCAGCAGCACGTTGCCGAGCACCTCGGCAAGCGCGAGTGGCTCGGGGCGATCGTCCACGGCCGCGTCGGGCATTTCAAAGGCGTCGGCGGGTGGCTCCGGGGGCCGTGCACCCTTGAGCAGGGCCGCCTGGGACGGGGTGATCGTCTCCGTGGGGCGGGCCGTTGCGCCGGCCTGCGGCTGGCCGGCAGGTGCGGGCAGCACCTCGACGCCGGGCTGCGGGGCCGCAGCGGCGGCGGCCGCGGACGCCGAGTCGGTCGCGGGGGCTGTGCCGGAGAGGTCGAGAAACGACTGCGGAAGGATCGATGACAGACGGAGCTCGTCGTGGGCGGAGGTCTCGAGCCGAGACGCATCCGGCGCAGCCGAGAAGCGGCCAGGTTCGGCGGCGCTGCCGGGGCCGCGTTCCCAACAGAGCGCGGCAGAGACTGCGGCGGCGATCAAGGCCGTGCGTGGTCGACGGCGGCCACGGCCCGGGCAGCAGGCGCTCATCACCCCACCTTGATCTTGGGAGGCTTGGGAGCGTCCTTGCCGCCATCCTTGCCGCCGGCCGGTTTCTTCCCGCCGGGCGCCAGCACCGGTGGGAAGCCGTTGAGCCGCCGCCAGATTTCGTACCCGAGCGGCACGCGATTGAGAAACACCCAGCCGATCGCCTGGTTGCCCTGCCGGAGGAACTCCGGCGCGGGCCAGGGATCACCGGTGAGCCGCTCCTCAGGCTCGATGAGCACCCGGAACGTGCCGGCGCCGCCGCTGGCCGCATCGACCTGCCGCACCTTGCCGCCGAACGTGCCGATCGCGAGTTCCGGCCAGCCCGAGAACTGCACCGCCGGCCAACCCTCGAACTGCAGCCGCACGTGCGGGAGGCGGCCGGTCTGCTCGGCGTAGGCGAGCACCAGCGGCGCGTCGATCCCGTCCAGGAAGAGCTCGACGACCCGGTCGTTGGTGTCGGGAACGATCGTGCACAGGTCTTCGCCTTCCTTCACGTACTGGCCACCCTGGCCGACGTTGGCCGAGATTCGGAAGACGAAGCCGTCACACGGCGCGACGACGATCCGGGCCTTGAACCGCTCGATCCGGTTCTCGATTTCCTGCAGCTCGCGTTCGATGGAGAAGAGGTTCTGTTCGCTCTTGCGGAGGTTGCTCCTGGCCACCGCGATCGCCGACAGTCCCGCCGCATCGGCCTGCAGGAGGAGCGCTTCCTGGGTGAGCAGCGTGGCCTGGGTCCGCTGGAGTTCGGCGTCGGCCTTGTCGGTGTCGGTGGTGGCGCGGTCGGCCCGCATCTTCGCCTCGTCGCGGGAGAGACGGCTTTCCAAGCCGCCGAACTGCGGATTGTTGAAGAGGTCCTCGAACATGCCCGAGCGGTTGCGCTCGAACGTCTGGGCGAACTGGGCGTTGGCCCGCGCCTGCTCCGCGACCTGGATGGCCCGCTTCGCCGCTTCACGATTCGCTTCGGCCGCCTTCACCGCCGCGTCGCGGGCCGACTCCTGGGCCTTGGCGGCGGCGGTGAGTTCCGCGACCTCCAGCCGCGCCGCCACGAGCCGCTCGCCCAGGAAGCCGCGCTGCGCGTCGAGCCGGGCGGCGAGCTCGGGGTCGTTGTCCTCGATGTCGACCACAGGATCGTTCATCTTCACACGGCTTCCCTCGACGACGTGCCATTTGCGGATCTGCCCCGACACGCGGGCGGTGATCACCTGCATCCGCTCGACGGGCGAATAGGCGATCACCTGACCGCGGCCCTGGACGGTCTGCTGCCAGGGGACCAAGGCGAGGACGAACGGAGCGGCCAGGAAGGCGAGGAACAGCAGGCGTGTGAGGATGCGGACGGACCGCGGCGTCGCGGCGCTGGCGAGGGCGCCGCGGCGATTCCCGGATTCGTCGTGTCGGCGTCGGGTGCTGCTCATGCCCATGCCACCGCCCGGTCGCAACGCTGCTTGATGTCGTCACGCGCCGTGACGATCACGAGGGTCCACGGGGCCGCTGCATCGAGTATCGACCCGATCAGCTCGGGGCAGTCGTGAATGTCGAGCCCGTCGAGCAGCCCGTCGATGAGCAGGAGCCGCGGCTTGCCGGCCAGCGCCCGCGCGAGCGACAGCCGCGAGATCTCGTTGGAAGACAGCGGCAGGCCGTCGGAGGCCAGAGGCGTGGCGACTCCCTGCGGCAACCGGGCGACGCGATCGGCGAGGCCGACCATTTCCAGTGCCCGACGGACGTCGGCGGCCGACAGCTCCGCGCGGCCCACGCGGACGTTCTCGGCAACGGTGTCGGCGAACGTTTCCGCCCTGCCCACATACGCAACCTGCAGCCGGGTGTCGGCCCGGTCGAGCGACCGCGCGTCGAGGCCGTCGAACTCGAGCAGGCCCTCGTGCGGCACGCGAAGCAGCCCGAGGATCTCCAGCAGGAACGTCTTGCCGCTGCCCGACGGGCCGAAGACGGCGACCCGCTCTCCGGACGCGACTTCGAGCCGCCGTGGCCCGTGCCCCGGCCGCACCACCTCCGCGACGACTCCCATCGGAGTCGTCGCGGGCGGCAGGAGCTCGCCTCCCTCGGGCTCGAGCCGTAGCTCGTCGAGCACCCCGAGCTTGTCGAGCGAAGCCTGCAGATCGTAGAAGGTCTCGATGTACTTGCCGAGCTTGGAGACGGCGGCCAGCACGAGCGTGACGATCAGCTCGCCCGCCACGAGCTGGCCAAGTGTCAACTGCCGGTTGATGACGAGCCAGCCTCCCAGGCCGAGCAGGACGGTGCTGCCCACGGCCTCGAGCAAGAGCGCGAACAGGGTCTGCCGCCAGACCACGCGAAAATGCCGCTTACGGGCGTCGACGTAGGCTTCCGCGAGCGCGTCGGCCCGGTCGAATGCCAGGTTGCCGCCCCGGCCGAAGCGGAAGGTGTGCGGACACTTGGCGATCTCCTCGAGCCACGCGGCCACGTCGAACTTCGCGTAACTCTCGTCAATGGCGGTCCGCACGCCGCCCAGCCCGAGCACGAGAAACATGAAGGCCAGCAGCAGGATGAGCACCACGGCGAAGGTGAGCAGGTAGGGGTGGTAGAACGCGAGCACCAGGAGGCCGACGAGTGTGATCGTGATGATCCCCACACCGTCGACGAGCAGCGTCGCGACCGCCTTCTGCACCGTCGACACCTCGAAGAAGCGGTTGACGATGTCGGTCGGATTGCGGCCGTCGAACGTCTCCATCTCGGCCCGGGCGAAGTGCGCCGCGAAGGCGTCGGCCGTGCGGACGAAGACCCGCCGCTGCAGGCACTCGGCGACGAAGGCCTGCATCGCCCGCAGCACGGCCGCCACGATCAGGAATCCGAGCATCACCAGCGACAGCACGATCACCGGCCAGAGCAGCACCCCGAAGGCGACGGTGTTGACGAGGGCCTCGATCGCGGCGGGCACGACGATCGACAGGAGGCCGACACCCAGCGCGAAAGCCAAGAGCGTCAGGACGTCGCGCCGCTCGAGCCGCAGCATCGCCATGAGCCGTCGCCATGGGCGGCGGTGGTGCGGCGCGTGCGAGGAGGCGGCTGTCATCGGTGACGAACCCTGCGAGGACCTGCGGCGCGTGCGGCTCCCGTGGCGGCCGGACCGCGGCCCAGGATGGGCGGCGGGTATATAACGGGAAGCACAGATTGGTGTCGATGCCACTGCGGCCCGTGGACGTGGGCGAGCAGGGGGGCGACGCGAGCGCGAATGCCCTGGTTTCCGGGCAAAAGTGAGGGGCCGGAAGCATCGGATATTCCAACTGATGACATCGAAAATATCTATTCGACTTCCGGCGGACTCCGTCCCATGCAATGGCTCAACTTTCACCACCTTCTCTATTTCTGGATGGCTGCCCGTGAGGGGAGCATCACCAAGGCCTGCCGGCTCCTGCACCTCACGCAGCCGACCGTGAGCGGGCAGATCCGCGCGCTCGAGACGGCGCTCAAGGCCAAGCTCTTCGAGCGATCGGGGCGGTCGCTCGTGCTTACCGAGACCGGTCGGCTCGTCTATCGCTATGCCGACGAGATCTTTTCGCTCGGCCGCGAACTCCAGGACACGCTGGCGGGACGGCCGGCCGCGGGCGGCCTGCGGCTCGTGGTGGGCGTCGCGGACGCGCTGCCGAAGTTGCTCGTGCACCGGCTGCTCGAGCCGGCGATGCACCTCGGTCCCGACGTCCGCGTGACCTGCATCGACGGTGAGCCGGATCGTCTTCTCGCGCAGCTCTCGCTGCACGAGATCGATCTCTTGGTGAGCGACTTCCCCGCCAATCCTCAGGTCGGTGTGAAGGCCTTCAACCACCTGCTCGGCGAGTGTGGCGTCACCTTCTGCGGCACCGAGGAATTGGCACGGCGTTACAGCAAGGGTTTCCCCGGGTCGCTCTCCGGCGCGCCCATGCTTCTGCCGACCGGCAATACGGCGCTCCGACGCCATCTCGACCAGTGGTTCGACGAGCAGGACATACGGCCCGACGTACGGGCGGAGTTCGCCGACAGCGCGCTGCTCAAGGCCTTCGGCTCGTTCGGCGACGGGATCTTCGTGGTGCCGACGGCCGTCGAGGAGGACGTCCGCCGCATGTACGGCGTGGTCGCGATCGGCCGGGAGGAGAAGGTGCGGGAACGAATCTACGCGATTTCGGTCGAACGGCGGCTGAAGCACCCCGCCGTGGTCGCGATCTCGCAGGCCGCCCGGGAACAGCTTTTTCGGACGTGAATCGGCCCGGCGACCGCGGCTCGCGCTGCGGGCGAGTTCCCGTCGCCGGCACCGTCGGCTATTGTCTGCGTGCCGCCGTCCGGTAAGCACCGGCGGCGTGGCAACGCGTCTCCCGCGCGCGGCACCTTTCGTCTGCGGCACCATGGCACTCTCATCCGCTTCCCGTCGCTCCACGTTGCTCGTCGCCCGCGGGCTCGATCCGGTGGGGACGGGCCGGCAGCTCGAACTGGTCGCGGGTGGACTGCTCGCGGCAGGATGGCGGGTGCGGGTCGCGGTCACGAGCGCGGGCGGTGCGATGTTCGATCGCCTGGCGGCGGGCGGCGCGCGGGTGGATCGGCTGGGACTGCGGCCCGCGCCCGACGCGGCGGCGGTGGCCCGTCTCGTCGGAGTGCTCCGCACCGAGTCCCCGGAAGTGGTCGTGGCTTGGGGCCGGTCGCAGTCCCGGCTGGCAGCGGCCGCGCTCCTGCTTGGCCGCTCGCGCAGCCGCCTCGTCTGCTGGCTGGGGATCGCGCCGCGCGGCATGACGACACTCGCCGCCCTCCGACGGGCCGACCGCGTGGTGGCGGCGTCGCCTCACGTCGCCGACGAGTGCGTCCGTTTGGGCCTGCCGGCGGAGCGGGTCATCGTTGTGCCGCCCGGCGCCGCTCCGGCCGAGCCGACGGGACTCTCCCGTCGCGACCTGGCCGAGCGACTGGGCCTCGACGCCGGGAGGATCTGGACGCTCTGCGCCGCGCCGCTCGAACCCCAGGCACGGCTCGAACGGCTGCTGTGGGCGATCGACCAACTGGGCGTCGTGCATCGGCGGCTCGAGCACGTCTTGGTGGGCGGCGGGCCGCTGCGTCAGCGGCTCTTACGGCGGGCCCGCGTCCAGCAGCTCGCCGAGCGGCTGCATCTCTTCCCGGACCTCGACTGCCTGCCCGATCTCCTGCGCGAGGTGCGGCTCGTCTGGCAGTCGGGGGAGGTGGCCTGCGGCGGCGCGATCCTCGACGGCATGGCCGCCGGCATCCCGGCGGTCGCGGTGACAAGCGACGCGGCGCGGCAGCTCATCGTCGACGGCCTGACCGGTCGGATCGTGCCGGCGGAGCCGGAGAGCGAGCTTCCGCGGCGGGCGCTGGGCATCCTGGAGGACGACGGGCTTGCGGCTGCCTACGCGGCAGCCGCCCGACAGCGGGCCGAGACGGAGTTCCCGGTCGACCGCATGATCGCCGGCATCCTCGCCGCGATCGAAACGTGACCGGCTGCGGACGCGTTCCGACACGGATGAGGAGGATGCGTCCCTGCGGAGCGGTCGCCCAGACCCCGTCGCCGGACGTTCGCTGCGTTCATCCTGGGCTCCGCTCTCTCGATGCTGACTGCGCTTCGCCATCCATGGCTTCGCGTGTCAGCAACGCCGGCTGCCGGGGCCCGGGCGACCCCTCCGCGGCATGCGCGCGGGCAGTTCCATCAGGCCGGTGGCAGCGGCGCGGCGAGCGTGCGGCCGGTCGGCAGGTGGCGGGGTTCGCCTTCCTCGGCGACGAGAATGCCGGCCTTGAAGACCTTCGCGGGCATCGCGAACATCCGCGCGAGGTCTCGATCGGGCCGGTAGACGGTGATGTCGGCGTCGGCGCCCGCGCCGAGGTGGCCCTTCGACTCCAGCCCGGCGATCCGCGCGGGCGCCGCCCGGGTGATGATGCAGAGCTCTTGGAGCGTGTACTCGCGGGTGAGGCCGGCCAGAGGGCTCTTGGATCGCACCGCCGGATGGATCCGGTCGAACGCCTCCCGGCGGAAGGACGCGTCGGCCAGGAGCCGCATCAGGTGTGGATAAGCGGTGAAGTGCGCGCCGTTGGGATGATCGGTCGAGAGCACCAGCCGCCAGGGATCGGTCGCGGTGAGAAACCACTCGAGCCCGATCGCCCACTGCCAGGCATGCACGAGACTCTTCTCGCGATAGCGGATCGGCAGCACCCCGCAGCCGCCCTCGAGATGCAGGTCGTGTGCCATCCATGGCACCCCGGTCGCATGCGCGAGATGTTCGGCCGCGGCCGCGTCGCCCGTCATCGCCACCGTGTCGCCGAAGAGAACCTGACCGACGTCGAGCGTCAGTTCGGGATGGTCGTTGAACCAGGCGACCGCCGGGGCGACGCCGGAGCCGAACGTCGTCTCGTCGAGGTCGCCGCCTGAGTAGCTGTGGAACTGCACGTGGGCCAGGTGGGCCGGGATGCCGTCGAGCGAGCGCATCGTCTCCACGAGCGTCCGCCAGTTGCCCGGCAGGCCGAGGTTGGCCGTGTGGATGTGCAGCGGATGCGGCAGCCTGAGCGCCTGCACCGCCCGCGCGAGCCGCCCGAGCACCAGCCGTCCCGTGACCTTCATCCCGGGCAGCGGCGTGTCGAGATCGCGGTGATCGCCGCGGCGGCCATGCTTCCAGAAGGCGGGGCCGCCCGGATTGGCGACCTTCACCGCCCAGCCGCCGCCGGCGCGGAGCGTCGCCGCCAGGAGGCGTTCGAGGCCGGCGTCATCGCCTCGATCGACGGCCGCCAGCACGTCGGCGTCGTCCGCCGCGAGCAGGTAGATGCCCTTGTCGAGGATCGGCAGGTCGGCGAGTTCCAGGTGGGCGATCGGCGCCGCCGACGTCGCGATCGCCGCGTCGAAGACGGTGGTGTAGCCGAGCGCGGCGTAGAGCAGGCCGGTCGTGTGGATGGTGGGCACGGCGGGCGGCGATCGTCGCATGAGCCCGGGGGCGATCCTGCGGCCGGCGCCGACCTTGGGCCCGGCCACGTGGCTGTGAAGATCGACGCCGCCAGGCATGACGACATGGCCGCGGACATCGATGCGAGTGAAACCCTGCGGATCGGCCGGCGTCGGGACGATCACGCCGTCGGCCACCCAGACATCGTCCACCACACCGTCCCGGCCATGCGCCGGATCGTGGATCGTGCCGCCCATGAGGACGAACCGATCGCCCGGTGCGACGGGCTGCGGATCGGTGAGGCGCGTCATCGTGTCGCCTCCACGGTCGGGTGTCGCAAGCGATCGAGCGCGGCTGCGCGGAGGGCATGCAGAAGATCCGGCAGCGCCGGCCGGTCGGACTCCCGCCGAGGCGCGATCCTGAGGCTGCGGCCGTCTCCGCGGAGGAGCGTGCCGGCGGACTCGACGAGCAGGCTCGGGCAGCGGATCTGGATGCCCTGCGGGCCGACCCAGGGAAGCGGCGCGGCAGCCTCGGAGAGGGCCACGATCCCAAGGTCGCCGCCGCGGGCCGCGATCGCCGCCCCGACCGATGGCGAGGGAGGCCCGACCGCCAGCACGACGTCGACCTCGCCGCGGGCGATGAGCCGCGCGGCGTCGGCCTCGCCCGACAGCAACCGCGGTGCCACTCTATCGGCACGGGCGATCGCGCCGGCGGCGCCGTACCGCCACGCCAGCACCGCCGCCGCACCCGCGGGGCAGCCGGCGCCCGCGCCGATGCCCGACCCGAGCGGGACCTGGAAGGCGGGCTTCTCGTGCGCGATCGCGCGGACCAGATGCACGATGCTCCAGGGTTCGAGGCCGATCGCGTCGGCCGTGTCGGCGGTGACGATGGCGACGCAGGCTGCCCGGCGGATCGCCTCGTGGATCGCGACGCACCGGTCGTCAAGCGGGGGGGGCATGAAAAGGCAGTCGGCGGCCGAGCGGCCCGTGACGAGCAGGTGGACTGCGCGGGCCATCTCGACGGCGGCCTCCCGCGGGGCCGGCAGGTGCCGTACCGGACCGCGCATCTCCCGCGGTGGCGTGGCGGCCACCGCGATCGACTCCCGCCGGCCGCCGCCGGCGAGCGGCGGATCGAGGAACCGCGCACCGAACCGCGGATGGGAGGCCGAGGGGTCGCAGTGCCAGAACAGGACCAGATCGGCCCGGTCGCGGAGTTCTTCCCAGGCGGCCGTCACTTCTCCCGCGCGGGCGATCGTGGGCCCCGCGGCCCGCGCCGACTCGACCACTCCCGGATCGATCGCGGCGGCGACCGTGTCGGCCAGGTCACAGGCCGCGACCACCGCCTCCACCGTGCAGCCGGCCAGGCCCGTCACCAGCGGCCGCCTCGCCCCGGCGAGCATGTCGGCCGCGCGGGCGGTGGCGCGGTCTGGTGCGATCGGGGCGGCGGCGTCCCAGGCCGCGGCCGCAGGCCGCGGCGCGGCGATCGCCGCGAGCAGCGCCTCGGCGCCGCGGTCACAGGCATGTTCCGCGCGGCCGGCGTCGAGCACGACGTCGTCGCAGAGCAGCGGACACGCGGCACAGATCACCGGCGGCGCGGCGTCGGCGGAGGAGGCGGGCCGTGTCACGGCTTGGGCAGCACCCAGATGTTGCGATACCGCACGGGATTGCCGTGGTTTTGCAGATGCAGCGGACCCCGGCCCGGTGCCGGCCCCGGCTTGCCCCCCGGCGTGGTCTTCGCGACTTCGACCGCGTCGTGGATCACCACGCCGTTGTGGCGGACGGTCATCCGCGCCGGCTGCACCTGCTCGTCGCCGTCATACGTGGCGGCCTTGAAGTCGATGTCGTAGGTCTGCCAGGCGAGGGGCGGCAGGCACATGTTCACGAACGGCGCGGCGACGGAGTAGATCCCGCCGCACTCGTTGCTTTTGCCATCGAGGCCGAAGCTGTCGAGCATCTGCACCTCGTAGGCGCCTTGGACGTACGCGCCACTGTTGCCGCGGCCCTGGCCGCGGTCCTGCGGCTGGTAGGGCAAGCGAAACTCGATGTGCCAGACGGCGTCGCCGAAGCTGTCTTTCGTCGTGGCGCCCTCCATCAGGAGGCCGTCTTCGGAGACTCTGGCCTCGGCGAGTCGCGAGATGTCGCGATTGCCGTCCAGCCCCGAGAAGATCTGGACCGCCCCCGGGGGCGGCGGGTCGCCGAGCGTCGGGCTCGTCCGCGCGGCCTTCGGGAGCCGCGCCAGTTCCGCACCGGATTCGGAGAGGACGACGAGCGCCCCATCTTTGATGCGGCCGCGGCGCAGCGTGCCGCCGAGGTCGAGGGCCTCGACTTTTACCCCTGCCGCCTGGCCATCGCCCTCGCGGACACCGCGTCCCTGGATCTTGTCCGGCGGTGACCAGCCGTCGCCTGGAAGCCCGCCGGGGTAGGCGACGACGTCGAAGGCTCCGTCGCCGAGGGCGATGACCTGCACGCCGACGGGACCGGCCTCGCCGCCGACGGCGATCGTGCCCGCATACTCGCCCTGAAAAGGGAAGTCGGCATCGGTGTGAGCGGGATCGGTGAACGCCGGCTTGCCGGTGGGGGCGGCCACCGCGGGCAGCCCCAGGAGGCCGATTGCCAGGAGGCCGATTGCCACGAGGGCGATTGACGGGAGGGCGGCGGTGGGGAGGCGATGAGGCAACGCGGTCGCATGACGCATGGCAGCGGCTCCGGGTGGGAAGCCGCGATGATACGTCAAACGGGGGCGGCCTTGCACCCGGGCCTCACGGCCCGACTTACGCCAGCCCCGTCAGCGGGCCGTCGCCGCAGTAGTCGGGGTTACCGAACCGCTCGAGCCCCGTGTGGCCCATGGCGTGCGCGAGCGCCAGGTGGAGCCGGTTGTGGGGCACGCCCCCGTACTCGACGGCCCGCCCCATGGTGAAGCCGAGACCGCTGCCGACGAGCGTCCAGGGAATGTCGTCGAGGGAGTGGGAGTTGCCCTCGCCGAGTTCGTTGGCCCAGAGGATCGTCGTGTGGTCGAGGAGTGAACCCTGGCCGCCCGGCTCGGGTGTCTCGGCAAGCCGCTTGGCGAGGTGCGCGATCTCGCCGGCGTACCAGGTGTTGATCTTCGTGAGCTTCTCCTGAGCGGCCTCGTTCGTGTTGGGCTCGTGGGAGAGCTCGTGTTGCCCTTCTTCGACGCCGATCCACTTCATGTGGGGCTGGCCGACGGAGTTGGTGTATTGGAGCGTGGCGACCCGGGTGAAGTCGGCCGCCAGCGACGCCACGACGAGCTCGATCTGCATCCGGCTGATCCGCGGCATCTGGTCGTTCTGCTCGACGACGCCCTGCTCGAGCGCCGGCACCGCATGCGAGACTTCCTCGCGGTTGCTCGCCAACTCGCGTTCGAAGGCGCGGACGAGGGCCGTGTGCTCCTCGAGGATGCGTCGATCCTCCGCCGGCAGGTTACGGGAGACGGTCGCGAGGTCACCGAGCACGTCGTCGAGCACGCTCTGCATGCTCTCGCGATCCTTCATGCCGCCGTAGAGCTTGTCGAACATCTGGTAGGGGTCGTCGATCGGGGCCACCGGCTTGTTGGGGCCGGCATAGACCATCCGCGTCCAGGTGTCGGCCCGATTGGGCACGAGCACGCCGAACTCGAGGGAGCCGAAGCGGGTGTTCGTTTCCGGCCGCCCCTGCAGGAAGCCGCGGATCTCCTGGTCGATCGAGAGGCCGCTCGACCAGCCGGCGGGGGTCTCGCCGCCACCCTGGACGTTGCCGGGGAAGAGTTCGATGCCGGTGAGCAGGCACCCCATGCCCCGCATGTGCCGGTCGCCGTCGCCGCCCACCTTGTCATGCACGCCCTTGAGCGTGAGGAGGCGATCCTTGAAGGGCTCGAAGGGCCTGAGGATCGGCGACAGTTCCACGGGCTTGCCGCCTTCCGCGGCCGTCGTGAAAGAGCCGGCGGCCGCCGGCCAGAAGTTTTTCTTCACGACGCCGTCGGGGCTGAAGACGACGATCAGCCGCCGCTTGGTCGCGGCCGCGGCGGTGGCGAAGCTCGGCAGATTGCCGAGGAAGGGGAGCACGGCCGCACTGACGCCGAGGCGGCGGAGGAGCCGGCGGCGGGAGAGCTTCGTCATGGCGTTTTCTCCGGGGCCGCGGCGGCGGCCGGTGGGGGCAGGGCGGCGACTTCCATGATATCGACGAGGAGCCGCTTCACATCACAGCCGTGAGCCACGAATCCCTCCCGCAGCCTGTCGAGCGTGTCGGGCCCCCAGGCCCGGACCGGCTGCTTGACGAGGGCGTGGAAGAGGCTTTGGACGAAGGCCTCCTGGGCGTCGCGGCTCGACGCGATGTAGGTCGCCAGTTCGCGGGCGCCCTGGAACTTCGCCGCCGGCCCCTCGCGGGGCTGGTAGGAGCCCGATGCGTCGATCGGCTTGTCGACGCTGCCGCGTTGCTCCACGGTGCGATGCCGGCCGACCGGATCGAACTCCTCGAGCGCGAAGCCGAGCGGGTTGATCATGGTGTGGCAGGTCTGGCAGGCGACGGGCGCGGTCTGCAGCGACACCCGTTCGCGGGTGGTGAGGTCGGGGTGCTGGTCGGGCGCGAGCGGTGCCACGGCGTCCTGTGGTGGCTTGAGCACGTTGCCCATCACGCTGCGGGCCAGGAATACCCCGCGGTGGATCGGTGAGGTGGCGCCGGAATAGGAGAGCACGCTCGCCATGTAGGGATGAGACAGCACGCCCGCCCTCCGGCCGTCGTCGAGCCGCACCCGCTGGAAGTCCGCGTCGGCCGGCAGAGACACGCCCAGGAACGGGCCGAGGCGGCCGTTCACGTAGACCTCGTCGTCTGTGAAGAGCCGCCGGTAGTCGGCCGCTTGGCCACCGCCGCGGGCCGGCCCCCAGACCACGTCGTCGAGAAACAGCTCCAGGCTCGTGCGCATGTCGGCGGCGATCTCGGGCGAGAACTCCGAATACCGCGTCTTGTCCTTCACGACCTCGGGGCCGTGGTCGATCCGCAGCCAGGAAAAGAGAAAGTCGCGAACCTTCGCCCTCGTCCGCCGGTCCTCGACCATGCGCGCTGCCTGGCGCCGGACGTGCTTGGGCGACTGGAGCTGCTCGTGCGCGGCCGCATTCCACAGGGCCTGGTCGGGGATCGAGTCCCAGAGGCCGTACGAGAGCCGCGCCGCCGTCGCGAACGGGTCGGCCGGATCGGCCACCGCCTCCCGAAACAGAAACCTGGGCGAGCCCAGCACGAGCAGCAGCGACCGCTTGAGGCCGGTGTCGAGGTCGGGAGCTTCGGTGAAGGGCGTGTCGACGAATCCGGCCCGGTGCTCGTCCGACAGTGGATGGCGGAACGCCCGCTCCGCGAAGGTCGCGGCGAACTGACGGAGCTTCTCGCCACGATCGGCCGCGTCGCGCTTCACGTGGGCGAGGTGCTCGACGTGATCGATCACGTAGTCCGCCGTGGCCACCGCCGCCGTGGTGGCGGCCGCGAACCACTCCTGCGAGACGCCCGCACCGCGCTCGTAGCCGACCGAGCGATCGTCCGGCGGGAACGGCGCGGCGAGCACGAACACCTCCGGGCTGTCGTGCGGGATCAGGCACCATGCGGGCACCGGCTCGAGACGACCGAACGGCGGCTTCCAGAGCAGTTCGATCGACGCGTGGGTGGGAAGTTCGTGCTGCTTGTTGTCGACACCCTGATTGGCCTTGGAAAACTCCAGTCGCAGCGGATAAGGACGGCCGCCGAGCAGCATGAGGCTGGCGCGGTACTCGGTCTCGGCGCCCGACTTCACATAGGCGTCGATGAGCGGCGGCTCGTACCAGGGCGTGTTGAGCGCGAGCTTCGCCGAGTGCTCGGTGCGAATCACGAACTCGTAGACGCCGGTCTCCGGCGGCACGATCGACCCCAGCCAGCGGATCGCGAATCGATTCGGCTCGAACCGCTCGGGGTCGGGGCCCTCCACGCCGAAGTCGAAATCGACCTGCGGGTCGATCTGCTCATAGACGAGGCCGGTCTGACGGTTGAAGTCGCGGCCCCGGAAGTATTCGCCCCGCAGTCCATGGCGGCCATCGACGCCCGGTCCCCGCCCCCGGAAGCTGGCGATGAGGTCGGCGACCGTGTTGCGATACTGCCGGACGGTCAGTCGGCAGAGATCGACGCGGGCGGGCCGATTGCGGTCGCGGGCGACCGGCGAGTAGAAGGCGTCGTGCATGTACTCGGCCACGCGCCGGGCATCGTCGCCGACGACCAGCGACGGATCGTCCTCCGGCATCGTCTCGTCGATGTAGGCGGCGAGTTGGTTGACGGAGCGATCGCCGACGAGGGGGGCGGGCACGTCCTTCGTGCCGCCGCCGTTCTCGCCGTGGCAGCGGACGCAGTGCTCGCGGTAGACCGCCAGGCCGGGATGGTCTTCGGCCAGGGACGACGGGGTCACCGCCCCAGCCAAACAGAGGCAGATCACGGCTCGGCGGACTCGAGTCCAGGGGCTCATGGGGGGCTCATGGGCTGCCGGGGGCCGGAGAGGGAGCGTCCGCGGGAGCGGACCGGTCTCGCACCCCTCCATTATATATCTGCGGGAGCGGCATCGCGACTTGAAGCGGTGCCCGGCGTTCCGGGGCCGGCATCGCTCCGATCCCCTACGTCGATCAGGGCGTCGTAGGCCCGCTTTTGCACGCGGGCCCGCACCGTTGTGCCCAGGCCCTGTTGCGACGTGATCGAGAAGCTGCCGCCGAGCCGCTCGATCCGCTCCCGCATGCCGGTCAGGCCGAAGTGCCCCTGATTGGGGCCGGCTGCCTCGTCGACGGCGAACCCGCGGCCGTCGTCGGCGACCGCGACGTCGACGGCGCCCCGCTGCGGCTCGAACGTGGCCGTCACCTCGATCTGCCCGCAGTCGGCATGTGTCAGCGCGTTGTGCATCGCCTCCTGTGCGACCAGCAGCAGGTTGCCCGCGACGAACTGCGGCAGTTCGAAGGCGTCGCCGACGGTGCGCACCGCGATGTGCTCGGCGTGTCCGTGGGCGGTGCGCCGGGCGATCGCCTCGAGCGACTGGGCGAAGGTGCCGCCCGGCATCGGCACGGTCCGCAGGGCCCAGACCGAGTCCCGCAGTTCCTCGGCGGCATGGTTGACCATCCGGCGGGCCACCTCGAGATGCTCCCAGGGATCCGCTGCGGGCTTCTCTCCGTAGGCCCGGCAGGCACCGAGCTGGTAGTCGACGCCGCGCAGCGTCTGCAGCAGCGTGTCGTGAAGGTTGGCCGCGATGCGGTTCCGCTCGCGGATCGCGGCGTCGAACTCGACGGCGGCGTTGCGTCGCGACTGCATCTCTGCGGAAAGCTGGGCCGTGATCTGCCGCACCCGGCGGCTGAGGGTGGCCGCCCAGGCGATTGCGGCGCCGAACCCGGAGAGCACCACGACGAGCGCGCCGGCCAGGCGGGGCGTGGTCCACCACGACGGCCGACGGATGAGGGCGATGTCATCGGCGGATCGCACGAGCAGCGCCATCCTGTCGACGACCGGATCACGGGAGGGCGGTCGCGGCGCGCGAGGTAAGGTGAAGTTGATCTGCATGACGCCGGTCGCGTCGATCTCGGTGCCGGGCACGATGGCGGGAAGTCCTTCGGCCGCCGGCTGTTCGAGCCGGGCGGTCACGAGGGAGTTGCCGCTCGAGAGCACGAGTTCCCGTCCTCCGGGGGCATCCGGCTTCGACTCCACGACGGTCGCACGAAAGCGGACGAGGCAGCCTTCGTAGCTGCTGGGGCTGGCGATTGCGCCGTTGGCGCGTGACCGCTCGTTGATGGCGGCGATGCGATCGGGCGCGATGTCGGACGGTGGCGGCGTCGACCTCTGGCCGATCACGCGGGCCAGCGCTGTCGTGAGCCCGGCGACTTGGCGGTCCATCTCGAGGAAGCCGGCGGCCTCCACCTCGTCGCCGACGGCGGGCAACGGGCCTGCGGCCAACGCGACGCGAACCCCGTGGAGTTCCCGCTGGATCACGAAGAAGCCGCTCGGGGCGGCGAACGTGACGATGCCCGAGGTGCGGATCCGGTGGCCTGACCGCGGCTCGGACCGGAATGCGCCCAGGCGTTCGAGCGGCACGAAGGCCGCGGTGAACGGATCGACCGGCGCCGAAACGAGGATCTCGACGTCCTCGGACCGGGCCACGAGGAGCGCGGGCCCGAGAAACTCGCCGCGCGTGTTGCGGTCGGCACCCGCCACGCCGATCACACGGATCTCGGCGTCGACCAGGTGCGTCGGCCGTTCGGCCCAGATGCTGCGAGGCAGGAGCACCGAGAGCCGACGGGCTTCGCAGGCGAGTGTGAGGGTCCAGGCGTCGCGATCGGCGCCGTCGCTGCATTGCTGGACGACGCCCGTGAGCTCGAGCCGCCGCGCATTGTCGACGCCGGCGAAGAGCCGCCCCAGGTCGGCGGGCTGGAGCGGCACCGCGTCCCCGTGGGACGCGATCTCAACCGAGGCGGCCCGCAGCAGCGGTGCATATCCGCCGGGATCGACGGTGCCGGTGATGGTCAACTCCGTGCCGACGACGACCGTCCCTCGCAGCGCTCGCCAGCGATCCTCGATGCCCCGGTCATGGAAGCAGTTGACCCACATCCCACCGGTGGCGTCTTCGACGGTGAGGGCCATGCGCTCGGGCACGGTCCAGGTGACGACGCCGCGGATGCGAACCGGATCGCCCGGGCTCCGGGCAAGCGCGGCCTGATCGAGCAGTGTGCCGATGGGCGTCAGCGGCAGGTCGGCCGGGGCTGCCGCCAGTCGGGCCCCGACGGAGACGCAGGCGATCCAGAACGCGACGAGAAGGACGAACCGCGTCATGCCTTGAAGTCTATCCGGATTGAACGCCGATGCCGGGGGGCGGTTTGTCCGGTCGATCGACTCAGCCGACTG
>JBJOKF010000105.1:0-7209 GCA_046046235.1 Planctomycetota bacterium
GCCGCATTGGGAGCCAGAGCGCCAGGCCCGGAGGGCCGGGTCAGCACCCGCGAGCGGAGGCTCGCCAAGAAACGCGAGCAGGATGCGAGGCGTTTCGTGAAGGCAGCCGCATGGGCGGCCCCGAACCTCGCCGCATTGGGAGCCGGAGCGCCAGGCCCGGAGGGCCGGGTCAGCACCCGCGAGCGGAGGCTCGCCAAGAAACGCGAGCAGGATCCCGAGCCTTGCCGTGAAGAAAGCGATGCGACCATGCGTGACTTTCTGATGCCGTCACTCGGTGCCGACATGGAGGCGGGCACGCTCGTCGCTTGGCGGAAGCAGCCGGGGGATGCGATTCACCGCGGCGACATCGTGGCCGAGGTCGATACGGCCAAGGGCGTCATCGAGGTCGAGGTCTTCGTGGATGGTGTCGTCGACCGCATCCTCGTGGAGCCCGGTCGTCGGGTGCCGGTCGGCACGCCGCTGGCACGGCTTCGCGAGACGCACGAGACTGCCTCGGTCGAGATCGCTCCCGCACCGGGCGCGTTCGCCGCGCCCGTCGAGACCGGGGAACTGCCAGCGACGTCAGCCGTGGGCTTGGGGCCCGAACAGGCGACACCGGCGCCGTCCGTGCCGTCGCCTGCGACGCGGCCGACTGTGGCGGCAGGTGGCCGGGCGTCGCCGTCGGCCCGTCGTCTGGCCCGGGAGCGGGGCGTCGACCTCGCGAACGTCACGGGCACCGGCCCGCGGGGCACGATCACGCAGGCCGATGTCGAGCGGGCGGCGGTGCCCGGATGGGCTCCCGCAGCACCGCCGGTGTCGGTCGCGGCCCGCGTTGCCGGCACCGGCGACAGGCTCGTGCGGATGCGGCGGACGATTGCGGCCGCGATGGCCCGCTCGAAACGTGAGATTCCGCACTATTACCTCCGCACCACGATCGACATGCACCGCAGCATCGCCTGGCTCGCAGCGGAGAACGACCGGCGACCCGCCGAGCGGCGGCTCCTGCCCGGCGTGCTCCTGCTCAAGGCGACGGCGGTCGCCCTCCGCGCGGTGCCCGAGCTGAATGCCGTCTGGGAAGGCGAGGGCGTTGTCCTGCGGGATACCGTCCATGTCGGGGTGGCGATCTCGCTACGACAGGGTGGTCTCGTGGTGGCGGCCCTGCACGACACGCAGTCGCGGAGCCTCGAGAGCCTGATGGACGGCCTCCGCGACCTCACGGCCCGCGGCCGGGCGGGGCGGCTACGCAGCTCGGAGCTTTCAGACTCGACGATCACGGTCACGAGCCTCGGCGACCGGGGGGTGGAGAGCGTGTATGGCGTGATCTATCCGCCCCAGGTCGCCCTCGTCGGCTTCGGGAAGGTGGTGGAGCGACCATGGGCGGCAGACGGCGGCCTCTTCGTGCGGCCGGTGGTGACGGCGACGCTCGCCGCCGACCATCGCGTGACCGACGGGCACCGCGGCGGGCTCTTTCTCGACGCGATCGACCGGCTGCTGCAGGAGCCTGAACGACTATGAGCGACCTGACGCGGTATGGCGATCACGTCGCCGCCGAACGGCACATCCGTGACGTGGTGCACGCCGTGCTCGGCGGAATCGCGCCCGAGGCCGACCTGGCGGCGCTCGCCGACGACATCAACGTGCGGCGCGCCCTCGATCTCGATTCGATCGACTTTCAAAACTTCGTCATCGGGCTCGGCAAGGCCCTCGGCACCGACATCCCGGAGCGGGACGTCGCGCGGCTCGCGACGGTGGCTGGCTGTGTCGCGTATCTGGCACCACGGGGCTGATGCTCAACGCCGCGCCTCCAAGAACTGTCTCTGGCTCCGGCTCTGGCTCCGGCTCTGGCTCCGGCTCTGGCTCCGGGCCGCCGTGGCGACGAGTTTTCAACTTGTCGAATCCGCGTTGCCTGGGCGCCGGTGAGGGGCCGCCCCTGCCCCGTCGCCGGACGTTCGCGTCGGCCTTCCGGGCCTCCGCTCACTCGGATGCTGACTTCGCTTCGGCATCCTGCCTGCGCTCGTCATCATACGCCGGCTCTCGGGGCAGGGGCGGGCCCTCACCTACCCCAAAAAGTGTCAGGCACGGAGGGCCGAATCCTTACTCGTGGCGACACTTTTTCACCGTGTCGAGTTCGTGGGGCCGCACGACAAGTCAGGAACGTGTCGGCGGCGGTCTGTTGCGGCCCTCGATCCTGACGTCGAGAAAGTGCGCGGCGCAGCTGATGCAGGGATCGTAACTGCGGATCAGCCGCTCGCAGGCGGCCGTGATCGTGGCGTCGTCGCTCGTCGCGAGGCCGGGCAGAAGCGATTGCAGGTCGCGGCCAATCTGTGGCTGATTGCGGCCCGTGGGGGGCACGATCGCGGCGTCCGCGATGAGACCGTCGGCGTCGACCCGATAGCGATGGTAGAGCAGGCCGCGGGGCGCCTCCGTGGCATGGCAGGCCTCGGCCGGCTGCGGCTCGTAGTCCACGCGGGCGGTCGCGAGATCGGCGCGGCAGCCTTGCGCGATCGCGAGCCCTTCCTCGCAGGCGGCGGCGATTTCGATCGCGCGGGCGGCGATCGAGTGATGCATGTTCGCCGATGGCCAGGCGATGCCGCACTGGTCCGCGGCCCGGCGGGACCGCGGCGGCAGCTGGTCCAGGCAGTGGGTGATCCGGGCGAGCGGCCCGGAGAGAGAAGGACGGTCGTCGGGGAGGAGCACGCTCGCCGGCGCGGAGCTCGACGGGAGCACCGTCTCGCGAAAGTGACGGTCGTGCTCCTCCACGGGGATGTCGAGCGTGGTCTGGCCCCGACGGGAGGCGATGATCCGGCCATCCTCCAGGGGATAGCCAGTGGCGGCGCGGAGCGAAACATGCTCATACGTCTGCTCGAACGCCGGAAAGTCGAAGCGGGATACCGTGGCGAGCGTGTCGAGCGCCGCGTGGAGTCCCCAGTCGAGCTCGGTTGTGAGTCCGCGGACTTCCGCCGCGCTCGGGGCACGATGGAAGCCGCCCACGGCGACGTTCACGGGATGCACGGCGCGGCCGCCGAGGACCTCGATGATCCGGCTGCCGAGGGCCTTGAGCCGCAGACCGCGGTCGAGCAGGCCCACGTATTCCGCGGGAAACGAAAAACAGCTCTCGCAGTTCAGGAAGTCGGGGGCGTGCAGGAGGTGGACGTGGAGCGCGTGGCTCTGGATCCATTCGCCGCAGGCCAGGAGCCGGCGCAGCCGGCGGATGTCGGCGCCGACGTCGAGGCCGAGGGCCTTTTCGAGCGCGCCGCAGGCGGTGAGCTGGTAGGCGACCGGGCAGATGCCGCAGATCCGTGCGACGATGTCGGGCACCTCCCGCACTGCGCGACCGCGAAGCAGCCGCGCGAAAAACCGCGGCGGCTCGTAGATGGCGAACTCAGCCAGCTCGGCTTGGCCGTCCACGATGCGGATCCGGACGCCGCCCAGACCCTCGACGCGGGAGAGCGGCCTGACATCGCGGGAATGGGTCATGACGCTCCTCCCGGCGGCGGCGGGCCAGGCTCCACGGCGTCGCGAAAGTCGGGCGCCCAGGCGTTGAACGAGCGAACGAGCCGCGTGAGTTCGTCTTTTGAGCTGCCGCGGCGGCCGTACCAGCCGGTGAGGCTCATGACGTTCGCCTGGGCGGCGGGGCCGTAGCAGCCGTAGCACTCACGGTCGTGGGCCGGGCAGATCGCGCCGCAGCCGGCCTGCGTGACGGGGCCCAGGCAGGTGATTCCCCGGGCGACGGCCACACACACCGTGCCCGCGGCCTTGCACTCGGCGCAGACGCTCTCCCGGGGCACGCGGGGCGTTCGGCCCAGCACCACGGCCGTGAGCAGTTCGAGCAACTGACCGGCGTCGATCGGGCAGCCACGCAGTTCGAAGTCGATCGGCACGTGGTCGCCGAGGGGGGTGCTTTTCTCGAGCGACCGGACAAACGACGGCGCGGCGCCGAGGCCCTCGGGCAAGCCACCTGCGTCGTTCCAGTTTCGCAGGGCCTGAATCCCGCCGGCCGTCGCACAGGCGCCGATCGCCACGAGATAGCGGCAGGCCGCGCGAATCTCCCGCGCACGTTCGACGTCGCCCGCCGCGGAGATCGATCCCTCGACCAGTCCGATATCGTAGGGACCGGTGAGGGCGCGGGAGCGGAGTTCCGTGAAGTGGACGATGTCGATGGACGCGGCGATCTTTGCGAGCGCCCGTGCGGTGTCGAGAAACTGCAACTGGCAGCCGTCGCAGGAGGCGAACTTGAAGACGGCCAGGCGAGGGCGGGCGGTCATGAGACTGGCTCCGTGAACGCTGAGCCGCCATGGTGGGCGGTTGCTCGAGACGCTAGAGGTGTCTGACCCGGAGCCAGGGGGCGACCTGGCTGTAGGCGAGCACCGGCCCATCGCGGCAGATGAAGAGCGGGCCTAGTTGGCACAAGCCGCAGAGCCCGGCTGCGCAGCCCATCAGCCGCTCGATGGAAACGAACACTTGGTCGGCCGCCACGCCCCGGGCGATCAGCATGTCGGCGACGGCCGTCATCATCGGCTCGGGGCCGCAGCAGAGGATGGCGGCCGCGGGCGGATCAATGTCGAGCCGCTCGACGGCGGCGGTGACCAGGCCGACGGGGCCATGCCAGCCCGGGTCGGGATCGGTGACGATTCCCTGGACGTCGATGCCATGCTCGTGCCAGCGGCGATGGTCGCGGGCCGCGATCAGGTCGGCCGGCGTCTTCGTGCCGTGCACGACCGTGATCCGGCCGTAGTCGCCGCGGTGTCGCAGGCAGTGGCGGATCGCGGAAAGCAGCGACGCCAGGCCGAGACCGCCGCCGACGAATACGAGGTCCCGATCGCGGAGGGCGTCGAGCGGCCAGGCGGTGCCGAAGGGCCCGCGGAGGAGCAGCGTGTCTCCCACGCCGAGCCGGGCCAGGGCGCGGGTCACGTTTCCGACGGCCCGCACGGTGTGGTCGACGCAGCCGAGGGCTTGGGGATCCGAACTGATCGAGATGGCCGCCTCGCCGATGCCGGGGAGGTAGAGCATGTTGAACTGCCCGGCCGCGAACCGGTAGTGCGGCAGGAATGGATCGTCGACCGCGAGGCCGTAGGTCGTCACGCCCGGGGCCTCGGCGATCTTGTGGTCGATGCGGGCACTGCGGTGTCGCCAGGGCGACTGCCTCGCAGCCGATTCCGCCGGAGATGTTGCAGCCGTCAACGTCACGGCTGGGTCTCCCGGATCGCCGCCACCTCCGCGGTGAGATCGATGCCGACGGGGCA
Source organism: Planctomycetota bacterium (assembly GCA_046046235.1). Lineage (GTDB taxonomy): Bacteria > Planctomycetota > Planctomycetia > Pirellulales > UBA1268 > CAMCQY01. Next base: position 5,223 of record JBJOKF010000105.1, read on the forward strand.
CCACGTGATGCAGCGGCCGCAGCCAGTGCAGCCGGACGTGCCGAACTGGTCGATCCAGCCGGCGAGCTTGTGCGTGAGCCACTGGCGGTAGCGGGAGGCGACGGTGGGTCGCGCGTTGGTGCCGTGCATCTGGGCGTGGTCGAGCGAGAAGCACGACGCCCAGCGGCGCTCGCGGACGGCGTGGTCGCCGGCGAGGTCGGCCACCTCGTGCACAGAGCTGCAGAAGCAGGTCGGGCAGACGAGTGTGCAGTTGCCACAGGCCAGGCACCGTTCGGCGACATCTTGCCAGCGGGGATGATGGAGGTTGTCGAAGAGCAGATCGCGGATGCCGGTCGTGTCGAGCGACCGGGGCCGAGAGGCGTGAGGGACCGCAGCACGATGGCCCATGGAGTGGGCGAGTTCGCGGGGCACGCTTCGCACCTGCTCGACATCGTCGGTGGAGCAGGCGGCGACCAGGCCCGCCTCGGCGAGGCAGGCAAGAATCTCTGCGCCGGCGGTGGTGCCGATTTCGACGGCGAAGCGGTCTTCGCATTCGGTCAGCGCCAGGTCGAAACTATGTGTCGCCGCAGGGCCGCAGTCCATCGAGTGGCAGAAGCACGTGGCCGCCGCCCGCCGGCAGTTCACGGCCACGATGAAGAGGCTCTTCCGTCGCGCTGCATAGGCGGTATCGATGTGCGGGCCGTCGAGGAAGATCGTGTCTTGGATTCGCAGGGCGGCCAGGTCGCAGGCCCGCGGGCCGATCACGGCCAGTAGACCTGTGGTGGCGGCCGCATCCTCCTCCTGCCAGCGGTCGTCGTGGCGGGTGAGCCGCTGGATCGTTTCCCGGGCGGGAAACAGGAAGCTTTTGAGCGAGTGCGGACCGACGACATGGTCGAACCAGCCGGCGGTGTCGTCGCGCCTGAGCCGATAGCTGCCGCCATCCTGCTCGTCGATCCAGCCGACCGGGAGGGCGTCGGTGGATGCGAGGTCACGGTAGACGACCGCGCCGTCTGCCACCTGGGGGCCGACCACCCGGGAGCGCCTGCGCACCAACTGCTCGATGATGAGGCCGAGCGTCGCCCTGGCGATCCAGGCATGGTCGCCCACGTCAAGGCGGGCGGACGGTGCGGGCAGGGGGGCGGGCATGGCGGGTCTCGATCGGGTCGCGATGCCAAACCCTCGGTCGTGGGCGTTGCCGAGTCCAGACCGCGGCCCAAGCACGCGAAGCGGCGCTCTGGGCGTCTGGACACTTCGGACGGTTCATCCGCCGGAGGTGTCAACAATGAGTTCGTGCTATCCTCTGCCCCATGCACGCCCCACCGCACATCGTCATTCTCGACGGCCACACCGCCAATCCCGGAGACCTTTCTTGGAAGGCCCTCGAGGCCATCGGGCCCTGCACCGTCCATGCCCGCACCGCTCCCGGCGACGTCTTCGCCCGGGCCCGTGACGCCGACATCCTCCTCACCAATAAAACGCCGATCTCCCGCGAGGCGATCTCGGCCCTGCCACGGCTCGCCTGCATCGGCGTCCTCGCCACCGGCTACAACATCGTCGACGTTGAGGCCGCCCGCGACCGTGGCATCCCCGTCTGCAACGTGCCCGAATACAGCACGCCCAACGTCGCCCAGGCCGTCTTCGCTCTCCTGCTCGAACTGACCAACCATGTCGGGCACCACGCGGAGAGCGTACGGGCCGGACGCTGGTCGGCCTGCGAGGACTTTTGTTACTGGGACGGGGAACTCGTGGAGATCGCCGGGCTCACGCTCGGCATCGTCGGCTACGGCCGGATCGGCCAGGCCGTGGCCGCGGTCGGCCGCGCTTTCGGCATGCAGGTGATCGCCACACGGCGGACCGCCCCCGGAGCCACCGCCGCCGACGGCACGCCGCTCGTCGACCTCGACACGCTCTTCGCGACGGCCGACGTCGTGAGCCTGCACTGCCCGCTCACGCCGGAGACCCGTGGACTCGTCAACGACCGCACGCTCGGCCTCATGAAGCCGACCGC
>JBJOKF010000150.1:0-3839 GCA_046046235.1 Planctomycetota bacterium
GCGATGATCTCCGCGCCCAAGCCCGCGAAGCCCTGCCCCTCCTCCACGACGAGCAGCCGGCCCGTCGTGCGCAGGCTCTGTATCACGGACTCGATCCGGAAGGGATACAGCTGCGTCGGCAGGAGGAGGTCGGCGGTCAGCTCGTGCTCCACGAACAGTGTCGCCAGCGCCGCCTCCGTTTCCAGCCCGGCTCCGCCCAGGGCCACGACCGTGAGCTGCGGCCGGTCTGGCGGGGCGAGCCGCACCGTCGGGAAGGGCTCGTCCGACGCCGAGAGCGTGTAGCCGGCGGGAACCGCGGCGGTCGTCTCCCGGCCGTACAAGACCTTGTTCTCCACCACGAACGTCGGCCGGTCGAGCCCGGCGAACACCGCCCGGTAGAGATCGGCGGCCGGATAGCGCTGGTGGAGGCAGAGCACCCGCGTGCCGGGGGCGGCCACGAGCAGCCGCTCGAGCGACTGGCTGTGGGTGGCTCCATAGCCACGGCGGCCGCCCATCGGCGAGCGGACCACCAGCGGCACGCGGACTTTGTCGGCGAACATGAAGGCGAACTTCGCCGCGTGATTCACCCACTGGTCGAGGGCCAACGTCACGAAGTCGCCGAACATGATCTCGACGACCGGCCGCAGGCCGCCGAGCGCCAGGCCGTTGCCGACACCGACGATCGCCAGCTCGCTGATCGGCGTGTTGCGGACGCGGCCCGGATGCCGCGCCGACAGGCCGTCGGTGCACTTGAAAGCGCCTCCGCCAGCCCGCGCCGGATCGAGTGCACCGTCCGCTCCGCCGGAAAATCGAGCGGCCGCCAGCCCACCGCCGACTCGGCCGCCACGGGCTCGACGCGGCCGAAGTCGGCCGCCTCGGCCGCCCGCACCGCGGCGTCGATCTCGGCGTCGATCTCCGCCACGATCCTCCGCCACTCCGGATCGTCGACGAGCGCCCGCTCGAGGGTCGCGAGCGGATCGCGGTCCCAGTGGGCCCGCACATAGTCGGGATCGCGGTTGTCGTCGCCCTTGGAATGCGCCATGAGCCGGAAGGTGTCGACGCGATGGAAGACCGGCCGCGACCGCGACCGCACCTCGGCGACCGACTCCTCCATGCCCGCGAAGAGCTGCTGCCAGTCGGCGGTCGAGTCGGTCCGCGTGGCGATCCCGAAGGCCGCCGCCCGGCCGCAGATGTCGCCGGCGAGCGTCTGCTCCTGGGAGGTCGACTGCGCGTAGAGATTGTTTTCGCAGACCACCAGCAGCGGCAGCTCCCACTTGGCGGCGATGTTGAGCGTCTCGTAGACCGCGCCCTGGCCGAGCGTGCCGTCGCCGATGAAGACCGTGGCGATCGAGCCCGTGCCACGCAGCGTGTGGGCCAGCGCCAGGCCCGCCGTCACCGGCACGATGCCCCCCTGGATGCCGTTGGAATAGTAGCGGCCCTTCTGGAGGTGCTGCGAGCCGCCGCGGCCCCGGCAGATGCCCGTCTCCTTGCCCATCACCTCCGCGACCAGCTCCGCGACCGTGCCGCCGGTCGCGAGGAAATGGCCGTGGCCGCGATGATTCGAGAAGATCGTGTCGGCGGGGGCGACCGCCCGCCCGACGGCCACCGCGGCGAACTCCTGGCCGATGCAGGTGTGGACCGTGCCGAACAGCTTTCCCTGGGCGAAGAGGGCGAGGAGCCGCTCCTCGGTGCGGCGGATCAGGGCCGCCAGCCGCAACTCGGGGCCGAAGCGGTCGAGGAGATCGCGGGCGTCGGGGACGTTCATGCGGACCGCCCTCCGGCATGGGTCGCGACAGATCGGCCCGCGACGATGTCGCAGACGCGGCCGAGCAGCTCGGATCGAGCGTAGCATTCCCGCGCCGCCCGCTTCGCCTCGGCGCCCATCGCGGCCAGCTCGGCGCGGGGCGTCGCCACCAGCTGCTCGAGGAGCGTGACCAGCCGCTCCACCCGCCCATGCTCGATAAGCCAGCCGACCCGATGCCGCGCGAGGATGTCGGCGGCGTGTGATTGCTCCGCGGCCAGCGCGATCACCGGGCGGCCGATCGCCAGCGCGCCGTAGATCTTGCACGGATGCACGATCCCGACCGCCTCGTCCGCCACCGACACGACGTGCACGTCAGCCGCGGAGAGCGAATAGCGGATCGCGTCGAGCGGCTGATAGGGAAGCGAGAGGATGTTGGGCGGAGCGTCGCGGGCGACGAGCGCGTCGATCTCCTTCTTGATCACGCCGCCGCCGATGAAGACGAACTTCAGCCGCGGCTCGGCGGCGAGGCGGCCGGCCGCGTCGAGGAGCGTCGCCAGCGGCGTCGACAGCCCGTGGTTGCCGGAATACATCACCACGAACGAGCCCTCGAGGCCGTGTCGCCGGCGGAAGGGATTCGCCTCGTGGGGCACGTCTTCGAGGACGTTGTCGTGGGGCCAGGGCGGCACGACATGGAGCTTCTTCGCCACCGGCGCCTTCGCCAAGACGCGGTCACGCATGAACCGGTCGAGCACGATCACGTCGCGGGCCCGCGCGAGCGTCCGCCGATTCATCCAGTCGAAGACCCGGGCCAGCGGCGAGCGGGCCGAGAGCCTCCCCGATTCCACCATCTGGTCGGGGTTGATGTCCATCACCCACCACACCAACGGCACGCGCCGCACGACCGACACGAGCCAGCCGCCGAAGCCGGCGAACGGCGGGCTGGTGCTGACCAGGAGCGTCGTCGCCTCGCGGGCAAAGATCGCCCGCACGACCGCCTGCGCCATGAAGGCCGCCTGCGCGACGAGCCGCACGGCGATGCCCCCCTTCCCGAAGCTCGACAGCGGCAGTCGCCGAACCTCCACCCCGCCCCGCGACTCGCGGCGCGGATAGCGCTGGCGGGGATCCTCATAGCCGCGGGCGGCGGTCCAGACCCGCACCCGCCAGCCGCGTCGGACCATCTCCTCCGCCACGTCGGCCAACTGCTGGCCGACGGCCGCCGGATCGGGCGGATAGACCTGACTGATGACGAGGAGCGTGGGCATGCTCAGGCGGGATGGGGCCGCGGGTCGCAGCCGAGACCTTGGGCCCAATCGAGGAATCGTCCGGTGACGACCTGCCAGTCGCCATGCCGGGACGCGAACGCCGCGACCCGCCGCCGGTAGTCGGCCCGGGCGTCGGCCCCCCAGCCGAGCACGCGGTCGATGCCCGCGGCGAGTCCGGCGGCCGAGTCGCCCGCCGCGAAGACGAGCACGTCGTCGTATTCCGGCGCGAGGCTCACGGTGCGGGTGGTCACGATCGGCTTCCCGGTGCCGAGATACTCGAGGAGCTTCGAGGGAAAGTTGAGCCGGTTGCCGGGAAAGGAGGGCGGCCGCGGATTGACGAGCACCGCGGCGCGCTCTGTGAGCCCGCGCAGCCGCGCCTCCCCGACGACGCCGTGATCGGTGACGCGACCGGCCGGGCCGCCCTGCGGCCCTCGGGCGACGAGGGCCGCGAGCCGGTCATGACGCCCCGGCCCGCAGATGTCGAGCCTCGCGGTCGGATGCCGCACCCGTTCCCAGGCGTCGAGCAGCAGGTCGAGCCCGCCCCACGGTCCCTTCGTGCCGGTGTAGAGAACGCTCGGCGCGGAGGCGTCGCCCCGATCGGGCAGGTCGCGAAACGTGATGCCGCCATCCATGTGGAAGGTTTCGGGAAACGGGCAGTGCGTGCGGGCCCAGTGCGACAGAAACGCCACGCCCGCCGCTCCGCGGACCGCCTCCTCGACCCACCGCCAGGAACGATCGAGCCCGAGATCGTCGCCATCCATCACGATCGGGATCCAGGGCACGCGCGCCGCGGCCGCGGCCCGGGCCGCCGGGCCGACGTAGCGCTCGGCGTTGTAGCTGACGAGCAGATCGGG
>JBJOKF010000191.1:0-35764 GCA_046046235.1 Planctomycetota bacterium
GGTTTTCGCCGCCCTGCTGGCCCTCGTGTCGCACCCGCTCGCTGCCTCTGCGGCCGAACTCCTGGCCGCCCGCGCGACGATCCGTGCAGACGATGCCAAGCGGCATGTTTCCGCGCTCGCCGACGACGCCTTCGAAGGCCGGGAGGGGGGGAGTCGGGGCGGCCGCGCCGCCGGCAGCTACATCGTCGAGCATCTCAACCGCCTCGGCCTCGAGCCGGCGGGGGATGGCGGCGGCTATTACCAGTCGTTCGGCGGCATGCGGAACATCCTCGCGCTCGTCCGCGGCAGCGATCCCGCCGTCGCCGGCGAACTCGTCGTCATCGGCGCCCACTACGACCACGTCGGCTACGGCAACTCGGCCAACAGCTACGGGCCGTTCGGATTCGTCCACAACGGCGCCGACGACAACGCCTCCGGCGTGGCCGGCTTGCTCGAGATCGCCGAGGCGATCCAGCACCTGCCCGCCAAGCCGAGGCGGCCGATCCTGATCGCCTTCTGGGACGGCGAGGAGAAGGGACTGCTCGGCTCCTACCATTTCGTCCGTGTCCGGCCCGCGGCGGTCGCCGGCATGAAGGTCGTCTTCTCGGTGAACCTCGACATGATCGGCAGGCTGCGCGGCGAGCGGCTGGAGGTCTACGGCGCCCGCACCGCAACGTGCCTGCGGTCGGCGGTCGTCGCGGCGAACAATTCCTTCGGAGGCGAAGCCCTGGAACTGGCATTCGACTGGGCCATCGAAGACGACTCCGACCACTACCCGTTCATCGCCGCCGGGATCCCCACGGTCATGTTCCACACCGGACTGCACGATCAATACCACCGCCCGAGCGACGACGTGCAGCTGGTCAACTTTCCCGGGATCGAGCCCGTCGCGCGGCTCGCGCTCGAGTTCGTCACGGCGGTCGCGGACGACCCCGGGCCGGCGCGTCCGTTTCGCCATGCCGCCCGCCAGGAGTCGGATGCGACGCGGCGAACGCTCGAGGCGGTCACGGCCGGTGTCACGACGAACAGTTCGCCGGCGACGCAGCCTGGCGACACGGGCCGGTCGCGGCCGCGGTGGGGCATCGGCACGCGGGAAGATGCCGCAGAGCCGACCGCACCGGTCGTCGTGCGGGTGACGGCCGAATCACCGGCGGCCCGGGCGGGCATGATGACCGGCGATCGAGTGATCGCGGTCGATGGTCAGCCTTTGGCCAATCAGGCCGACATGGTCGAGCGGCTGGCCCGCTCGGCGGATCGGGTGCTGATCGACATCGAGCGGAAGGGCAGGATCGTCAGGCTGGAGATGACTGCCGCGTCGCAGTGAACGAGACGCGTGACGCGACAGGCGGGCGTGCGGGGCGGGCCCGATGCGTCAGAACGACGATGGCACGGCCGCGCCGTCAATCGTCGTCGTCTTCATCCTCGTCTTCATCCTCGTCCTCGTCGTCCTCCCACTCCTCGTCGTCGTCCTCCCACTCTTCGTCCTCGTCTTCGTCCTCGTCCTCGTCGAGGTCCTCCTCGTCGCCGTCCTCGTCGTCCTCTTCGTCGTCCTCGTCCTCGTCCTCGACCTCCTCCCAGTCGTCGTCCTCATCCTCGAGCTCTTCGTCGTCCTCGTCCTCGTCGGACTCGTCATCGTCGTCCTCGAACTCGTCTTCATCCTCCTCGTCATCGTCGTCGTCATCCCGGCCCGCGACGATCGTCAGCCGGTCGCCGCCCGAGCCGCAAGCGGCATCGAACAGATCCTCGGCGGCGAGCAGTTCGGGAAGCTCGCTCCAGGAAAAGACGTCGGCGTCCATCACTTGCCGATGCCCTCGGCCACTCGTCGCAATCGTCACAGCTGTACCTCCGGAAGACTGTTCACGCGCCGCTCCGACACGGGTGCCTCTGACGAGAGGGCACGTGAACACGAACTAAGGGACGAAACGAAAGACGCTCAACACTCCGACATTCAGTCGTGGGTCCGGTGCGGGAACACCGGCGTCATCGACGGATTCCGCGTATTTCTCTACCCGATCGTCCGAAATGATCCAACAGGCTGAACAAAAAAATCCGGTGGCGGGGGAAAACGGCCGTTCTGTCCGGACGGCAGGAGGGCGTATCCCGGCAGGAACCGGCGGGCCTTGCCGCCCGGCGGACCAGCCTGGCGCGGGCTTTTTCGCCGCCCGCGAAACCGCCGCCTAGCCTGCTGTTTCCGGTCCGGGCTCGGAGGGCGGCGGTGCGGCCGGCGGCTCGATCGGCGGCAGATCTTCGATCCGGGCCAGGCCGAACGCCTGGAGGAATCGCCGGGATGTGACGTACACGTTCGGCCGACCGAGGTCCTCCGTGCGGCCGCCGATCGCGAGAAAATCGCGTTCCATCAGCTGTCGGAGCATTTCCTCGCAGCCGACCCCGCGAATCGCCTCGACTTCCGCCCGGGTGACGGGTTGGCGGTAGGCCACGATCGCCAGCGTTTCCAGCGCGGCCGACGAGAGCCTGGTTTCGGCCGGGGTGCCCAGCAGGCGGCGGACCCACGGCCCGAAGGCCGCCCGGGTGAGCAGCTGAAAGCCCCCGGCGATCTGCTCCACGCGGAAGGCCGTGCCCGAGGACTCGTAGAGACGGTTCAACTCGCGGACGAGCGCCCGGGCCCGGGTACCGTCGGAGAGGCCGGCGAGCTTGGCGAGGCGGCGGGTCGTCAACGGCTCCCGGGCCAGGAAGAGCGCGGCCTCGAGACGGGTGAGCTCCTCCGACCGTTTCTCGAGCCCCGGGACCTCTTGCGGTTGGGTGTCTTGCAGCCGCACCCCGGTCACCCGCAGCCGCGGCCGTCCCCCAGTGGACTTCCTCAGGCCCGCTGGCGGCAGCCAGGCTGGTTCCAACCTCGTGCGACCGCCCCCACGAAGCTGCTCGCGGAGCCGTGGCCGGCGGGGCGTCGAGTGGCGCATCGCGGCGGCCCTCAAGCCTGGGGTATCGGGGCGGACGGTAGCATGGGGCCAGCGGGTGAAGCCGGCGGGAGCGGGCGGCTGGCGACTAGCGGAGGCGGTCGCCGGCAGGCGGCATGAAGGCGGCCCCGACCCCGGGGGCGACGGTCGCGGGCAAGACGCCGGCCGCCGGAGCCGCCGCGGGTGCTGCCATCCCGGCAGAGCGTTCCTTCCAGGCCGTGACCTGGTCGCGGAGGGCGACGGCCGCCGAGAGCGGGTCGTGGCCGGCCGCTTGGAAGACGCGTTGCAACTGCCCGCTCGAGTCGACGGGCACCCGGCAGGAGCAGCCGTGCAGGCCTTCACCGCCGGCCAGCGGTTGGCAGTCGAAGCCCACCGCGCCGACCAGGGCGAGCTGCGACTCGATGGCTTGCAGCTCCCGCGCCTGTTGGTCGCGCACGTGGCGGGTGCGATCCGCCAGTTGGGAGACGATCGCCTGAGTCTGCTGAGGGGGCGTCGCGTCGCCGACCGGTTTTGGTGCGCCGGCGACCACGGCTACGGGTGGGCCGCCGGGCGCCGTGGGGACGGGCGTCGCGGCCACGGCGACGGGTTCGGCCGGCAGTCCGACGGGCGGCGCGCCCCGGGCTGCTTCGGCGGCCCCCGGCGCGGCTACCGCCGGCTTGGTCGGCGACACGAGGTCACCGAGTGCCTTTCGCCACGCCTTCGGCACGGCGTGTGAGAACATCGCCCAAGCCGGCACGACGAGCATGCAGCACACGAGGAGGATGGTGCGGAGCTTCATGGTGGATCGCTGCGGTTGGTCGCCCGGGCCGGGATGCGGAAACGGCCGCGAACGGCCGTTCGTGACGGCGCGTTCGGATCGGCCCAGGCAGGTCGCGGACGATAGCCCCGCCGGGGACGGGCTTCAATGCGAAATCGGCGTCCGAAAAGAGCCCTCGAGCCACGCCAGATGCGCCCCGGCCGCAGGGGCCAAGCCGGTAAGTTGGGCAAACCGGCGGTTGTAGCCGAAGGCCCGTTCACCGCGTCCCGGCCGCCGGGAGCGGTATGTCCCGTACCGCGAAATCGACCGGGGTCTCGTGGATTGCGATCGGCAGTCGCCAGGAGATGGTCACCGGCGGGAGCGGTCGCCAGGCCGCCGGCGGCGCGGTGGTCGACGGCGGCTCGGGCGGCGCTGCGAAGAGCACGGCGGCGGTCAGGCCGCGGTCGGTTCGCGACTCCACCCGTTGCTCGCGCCATTCGAGGGGACATCCATCGGGGAGTGTCGCCGCGACACGGCGGTCCGTCAGCCACGTCTGGTGCGAGGCGAGCGCTTCCGAGGGAGAGCCGTAGGTGACGCGGACACGGACGAGCAGCCCGTCCGGCCGCGACGCCGTTTCGAGCAGTCGCACTTCGGCATCGGCGATCCGCACGGTGTCCGCCGCCCCTCCTGCTGGAAACACGAACGCCTGCTCCATGCCGGCGAGCCAGACCGTGAGCGTGCCACGCAGCATGCCGAGCGCTTCGAGCGGCGTCTCGGGCCGGGCCAGCGGTACCGGCATCTCCACCCAGGCCCGGCGCGGGGATATCGTGGCCTCGAGCGTCGCCGCGCGGTGGGCGGCGGCCACCGACTCGCCCGCTGGCCCCTCCGCGACGATCGTCCGCGCCGGCAGCCGCACCAGGAACGGTTCGAGCCGCGGCTCCCAGGCCACGCGCAGCACGATCCGTGCCGCGGTGCCGGCGCCGACCGGCTCGACCCGGGCCACGGCGATACGGAAGGGGCCACTGGCCACGCTGGGCGGTCGGCCGCCGTCCGACCCGGGCGCCCCGGCGACGATCCGCAGCCCCGGCGGCTCCGGCGCGATCTCCAGATCGAGCGCCGCACGGTCGAGCAGGGCGTCGACGGCCTCCCAGAACGTCGCCCGCGCCAGCCGCTGGGTCACCGGGCGGTCGCCGGCGGCCCCTCGGGCCACGGCGTCGTCGAGCGGCAGCGCGTTGCCCGTGCTGGCGAACACGTCATCCAGGCACTGGCGCACGGGAACAGCCCGCCAATCGAACGTCACCACCGCGGCCTCGACCGCCCGTTCCGCGGCCCGTCGCTCGAGCTGCCGCTGGATGCCGCCGAGACGAAACGCCGCCTCGCCGGTGGCGGACGCGCGGGCGGCGGCGATCTCCGGCAGCGCCGCCGGGCCGAGCGCGAGCAGCCGTCGTTCGGCGTCGTCCCGGGCGGCCAGCGAGCCGGCGGCCAGTCCGCGGATGAGGGTCGCCGCGGTCGCGCCGCCGGCAGGCTCGGCCGCCCGCGTCGTCGGCGCCGCCCAGAGGGCCACCACGACCGCGCACCACGCGGCGTGGGCCCCGGCGCGGAAGCGGCGATCCGGGGGCATGGGGTCGTCCTGCGAGTGGAGGTGCAAGGGAAGTGGTCGCGGAGCACGCTGTGGAATGGTGACCGCCGCCCGCCGCCGCGGGAACGACGGCCCATGGTTTCGGGGCCGCGAGCCGCTCACAATACCGGACACCGCCCGCGGCCTCGACAGGAGCCGCCGCCCGCCGCCCGCCCGGAGCCGCCGCCCATGTCGAGGATCGCCATCAGCCTGTGCGGCGAGGGGCGGGGCCATGCCACGCGGATCTGCACGCTCGTCGAGCATCTCGAGCGGGACCACGACCTGCTGATCTTCACGTCGGCCGACGCGCTCGACCTGATCAGGACGCGGTTCGGCGCGGGGCATCCGCGGGTGCGGATCGTCGAGATCCCGGGCATCGTCTTTCAGTACACCGACGGGCGTCTCGACGTGATGCGGTCGATCGCCGCCGGGCTCGACTACCAGGCCCGGCAGCTCGGGCCGCTCGTCGACAGGATGATCCAAGAGCTCGAGGGCTTCCGGGCCGACCTGGCGATCACCGATTTCGAGCCCGCGCTGCCTCGGGCCGCGAGCCGGCAGGGGATTCCTCTCGTGAGCGTCGACCACCAGCACTTCCTGCTGGCCTACAACCTGGACAGCCTGCCCTGGTCGCTCCAGTGGAACGCCTGGTTCATGAGCCACGCCGTCTGGATGTACGTCGTGGAGGCGACCGACATCGTCGTCTCGGCCTTCTTCCGGCCGCCGCTGCGCCGTGGCTGGGAGCATGTCGTGCAGGTCGGGCCGCTCCTGCGTCGGGAGGTCGTGGCGGCCGTGCCCTCCGACGGCGGCTACCTGCTGAGCTATCTGCGCCGTCACACCCCGTTCTCGGCGATCGAGTCGCTGACCGACTGCGGCCTGCCGGTGAAGGTCTACGGGCTCGGTGTCCGCGAGCCGATCGGGCAGGTCTCTTTCCATGCGATCGACGAGCGTCGGTTCGTCGAGGATCTCGCCGGCTGTCGGGCGCTCGTGAGCGCCGCGGGCAACCAGCTCATCGGCGAGAGCCTGCACCTGGGCAAGCCTCAGCTCGTCCTGCCCGAGCGGGCCCACTCCGAGCAGCTGATGAATGCCACCTTCCTCGCCGAGATGGGCTGCGGCGACTCAGTCCTGCTCGAGGAGGTGACGGCCGCCCGCGTCCGCGGCTTCGTCGAAGGCCTCGGCAGCTATGCGTCCAAGCTCGCGACCGTCCGCGGGCGGATGGACGGCACGCCCGACGTGCTGCGGATCATCGAACGGCGGCTGGGCGTGGGCTCGGAGCAGACCCCGCCCCCGCAGACCCCAGCAGCCGCCGGATCGCAGGGATGAGCGCCCGCAGCGCCCGCGCGCGATGGCTGATCACCGACTTCACGGCCGGCGCGAGCTCGCCGAACGTGCGATGGTATTCCGGCACGATGAACAGCGGGTCGTAACCGAAGCCCCCCGCGCCCTGGAGGGCGGTGGCGATCAGGCCACCGCAGGTGCCGCTGGAAACCGCCACGATCGTTCCCGCGGGGTCCGACAGGGCCGCGTGGCACGCGTAGTGGGCGGTGCGCGGCAGGTGCGGGACGGCGGCGAGCCGCTCGAGCAGCAGGGCGTTGTTGCGGGCGTCGGTGGCGCCGGGGTCGGAGAACCGCGCGGAGTAGATGCCGGGCGCGCCGCCGAGGGCGTCGACCACCAGGCCGCTGTCCTCCGCGAGCACCCACTGGCCCAGGGCCACCGCCTGCGTCGTCGCCTTGAGGGCCGCGTTCTCCCCGAACGTGCTGCCGGTCTCCGCGACCTCGACGCTGCCGGGCAGGCCGGCCAGCGAGCGGCAGGGGATGCCGAGCGGGTCGAGCAACTCGGCCAGTTCGCGGAGCTTGCCTGAGTTGGTGGTGCCGAGAACGAGCAGGTGGCTGGCGGTGGACATCGCTGGATGTGGGAGCCGCGCGGGTGGAGTCAGCGGCGTCCCGTCGGCACCCGTGGCACGTCGATCGGCCGGGGCTGCACGTCGAGGAGGACGCCGTCGATCGAACGCGGCATGATCTGGCCGGCGGCCAGCTTCGCCTGGTCGGGCCCCAGCTCCTTCACGATGCGGACGATCTCGGGGTGCGGCGCCATGCGGCCGTCGGGCTGCTGGGTCGCGAGTTGGTCGATGCTGCCCACGCAGACGATGCTCGACTCGCGGTCGTGAAACTCCCACGCCTGCCAGCCGGACCGCCGGAGCGCCTCCGTCAGGCGATGCGCCTTCTCGGCGGCCTCGACCAGGCGGCCTTGGAACTCGACGTCCTTGCCGCCCTGGGCGATCGCTTTCTGATCGAACGTGCCGGCGCCGGTGAAGGTGGCCACCCGCACGCTGTAGCGGGCGGGGCAGTCGAGCAGGCTGTGCGTGACGTCGGCGTTCATGTCGAGCACGAACTTGTCCACCTCCTGCCGGTTGAAGTAGTCCTCGGGCAGCAGCGGGTTCGGAATGACGAACGCCAGGTGCATCGGGCCCTTGCCCGCGTTCTTGTCGAGCCCCACCATCTTGCGGAAGTCGGCGAACGACTGGCTCTTGCCGCCGCCGTCGCTGAGCGCCGCCGGCTGGAGCGACTTCACCTTCGCGAGCATCTTCTGCGCCCGTGGGTCGTCGACGGAGGCGAAGTCGCCCACGAGCACCGCCACCTCGATCACCTGCTCAGCCTTGGCGAACCGCATCTTCTTGGGCGTGCCGTCGGGATTGAGCCCGAGTCCGCGCTGGTTGCCGGTGAAGTCGAACGACTTCTCGTGGGTGTAGGCCTTGAGCTTGTAGACGCCGCGCAGTTCGTGCACGAGCCGACGGGCGTCCTCGCGGGCGCCTTCGCCGCGGAAGGTCGTCGCCAGCACGAGCCAAGGCCCGTCGCTCTCGGCCAGCGGGAACATCGCCTTCTCGTCGATCGCATCCTGGGAAAACCACGACGCGGGCAGCCAGCCGTTTTGGGCTTCCGCGGCACGGCCGGCGACGAGCGCGGCGGCCAGCAGGAGGAACATCCAGCGGAAACTCGCTCGGGCAGTCACGCGGGCGGCTCCTGGCGGTGTCGGGCGGCGACGCGGTCGGGGCGGGCCCAGCGGGCCGGCCGGCGACGGTCGGGAGGCGGGGGAAGATAGCGGGATGCCGGTCCGGCCGCCAGACCGGTTGCCCGCGGGGGAAAGGCGTGGAAGATGGGAGTCACGGGCGGTTCCGGGCATCGTGGCCGGCCGATCGGCCCGCCAGCCTTCAGACGGGGTGTGCCATGGCCGAGGCGATGAACGCGAGCCACTGCGGAAGCGGCGGCGCGCCGTCGCCCTCTGGCACTGCCTGGCGGCGGCTGACGACGGCCGCCGTGGCCGCCGTGTGGCTCGCCCTGCTGGCCGGGCCGCCGCTGCTTCTGCTCCGCGAGCGTGAGGCGTGGCTCGAGCGGCTCGAGCGGCCGGCCGTGCGGGCCGATTGGGATGCGTTTCGGGACGACATGCGGCGGCAGTCGGGCCGTGACGGGCCGGTGCCCGGCCCGGTGCAGCGGAAGGTGCCCAAGAGCGCGGAACCGCCGGCGTTGGTCTGGCTGCGGGACCACGTCGGACTGGCGATCGCCGCGTGGCTGCTGTTCGTCGGCGTGCTGGGGGGCTTTTTCTGCCTGATGGTGGCCGGGGCCGTCACGGCCCGCGGCCCACGCCCGGCGTCACTTGCCCAGGATCAGCTGCGCGGTCAGCGCGACCACCAGGAACAGGACGACGGTGATGGCGAGCACACCCAGGAAAGAAAACACGGCTCGGTCCCGAAGCAGGCATGAAGGGCGGCGGGGTCGGAGCCCCTGCGGCTGCGACATCGCGAGCCGCCGCATCGCGAGACGAACGTCGCGCGGGGGCCGCCGTACGAAAAATGGTAGACGGCACCTTCCGCGCGAACAAGACCGCCTGTGCGAACGAGGCGGCCCGTTCGCCCAGGCGGTCTTTCCCGCGACGGCCCGCGCCCCTGACAGATCGGGCCGCCGGCGGGGTGTTCGATCGCCGTGTCAATCGCGGGACGGCCGGCGGAAGACGTCTTCGGGAACCATGCGCTGACCGGTGCGGCCGACGTCGTCGAGCGTCCGGCGCTGTCCCACGGTGTGCCAGGGAGTCACGTCGGCCAGTTCGGGCATCAGCTCCAGGATCTGGTCGATGAGCATGCTCACCATCCGCGCGGTGGTCGTGTCGTGCGACCGCTCGCGGATCGCGGCCGCGGTCTTCATCAGCTTGACCATCCGCGACCGCTCGAGCACCGGGCCCGAGAGTTGGCCGTCCGCTTCGACGAGGAGTTCGGCGATCGGCACGTCGAGCACCCGCTGCCACTGCTGCAGGTCGGAGATGCGGATGTCGCAATCCGGCTCCTCCTGACGCCGCACGACCGCCATCGGCACGCCGAGCCGACGCGAGACGTTCCGGAGCGTCACGCCCTGCACCCGCCGGACGTCGGCGATCCGATGCAGCTTGTGCCCCTGGCGGCTCGCGGGCCGCGGCTCGCGGACGACGCCATCCTGCGCCGCCCGCAGGAGATCGGAGTGCTCCGTGTCGGCGACGGCGAGCGGATCGTCGAGCATGTCGTCCGAGTCGTCGTAATCGTGGAGGGAGTCGTTGCGGCAGTCGACGGTCGCCATGGTTCGAGTCTCCGGGAGCAGCGTCGCGGGGTCACCGCGTGTCGTGCCATCCCTTACGCAGCGGTGCGGTCGAGCGTTCGCGCGGCAGCCGGATTTTTTCGGGGCCTCGGTGGATTCCGCCCTGCGCGTGCCGACGGCCGGTCTGCCGGCCGGTCCTTCCGGGCGGTCCTGGTAGGCTGTGCCGCATGAACGTCTCCCTCGATCCTTCCCGGTTTGCCGCGCCGCAGGCTTGGCCGTCCGGCTATGACAGTCTCCGGCGGTCGCTCGCCTGGGGCGACGTCGGCCCGCGGTCTTCGCTCGCGGTCCGCGGGCTCGATGCCGTGCGGTTCATCGACGGCTTCACGACGGCCGCCGTCGGCCGCCTGGAAGTCGGAGGCGGCAGCGAGGGCTTCTTCACCGACGCGCGGGGCCAGGTGATCTGCCTGGCGCATCTGCTGCGGACGGAAGAGGGACTCGTGATCGACGCGCCGCCCGGATGCGGTTCGGCGCTGCGCGAGCATCTCGAGCACTACCACATCCGGGAGCGGTTGGAGATCGTCGACGAGTCGTCCGCGCGCGGGCACCTGGTGATCGCCGGCCCGCAGGCGACGGCCTGGCTCACGACGGTCTGCGGGCCGACCGTGCCGGCCGCCTCGTACGACCATCGTGTCGTGGCGATCGACGGCATCGAGGCGCGGCTCGTGCGGATCGATTGGTTCGGCACGAAGGGGTTTCTCGTGAGCGTCGCCGCGGAGGATCGCGACGGGCTCGAAGGCCTGCTCGCCGCCCGCGGAGTGCCGCGCGGCGACGCTGCCGCCTTCGAGGCGGCGCGGATCGAGGCCGGGACGCCGGCGGCCGCCGACATCCCGGACAAGACGCTGCCACAGGAACTCGGCCGCGACGCTTGGGCGATCTCTTTCACCAAAGGCTGCTATCTCGGGCAGGAGACGGTCGCCCGCATCGACGCTCTCGGGCACGTGAACCGTCGGCTCGTGGCGGTGGCGTTCGCTGCCGCGGCAACGCCGGCCGCGGGGCTCGAGGTGCGGTCGCAGGGCGACGTCGTCGGGCGGCTCACTTCCGCCTGTCTGTCGCCGGCGCTCGGCTGCGGACTCGGGCTCGCGCTGGTGCAGGCGAAGGCGCTCGACGGCGGCCGGCCGCTCGACGTGGGCGGCGGTCGGGCACGGATCGTGACCGGGCCGCTGGAGGTGGCCGCCGGGCTCCCCCTGCCGCCCCCGGAGGCCGGGGCCGAGGTGCTCTGCGAGACGCGCCGGTTTCAGGTGGTGAGGCTCGAAGAGCCGACCGCCGCGGGCCTGCGACACCGTGAGGTGATTCGTCATCCAGGCAGCGTGGTGATCGTGCCCCTGGTCTCGGCGAAAGAGGTGTGCCTGATCGAGGTGGTCCGCACCGCCGTCGGCCGCACGCTCCTCGAGCTTCCCGCCGGCACGCTCGATCGGATCGAGGCGGTGGAGGAGGCGGCCCGGCGCGAACTGGCCGAGGAGACGGGCTACCGCGCGGGCCGCATGACCGCCGCCGGGTCGGTCTGGATGTCGCCGGGCATCCTGCGGGAGCGGATGCACTTCTTCGTGGCCGAGGATCTCGAGCCGGGGCCGCAGGCTCTCGAGCCCGGTGAGCAGATCCAGACCCGCGTGGTCGCGTGGGACGAGGCCGTCGCGATGTGCCTGGACGGCCGCATCGAGGACGCCAAGACGATCGCCGGCATCTTGCTCGTGGACGCCCGCCGACGCTAGGAAGCGTCGTGGACCGGCTTGCGATCGAGGAGGAACAGCACACCGCCGACGACGCCGGTGAGGATCGTGGCCAGGAACCAGAGCAGACCGATGGCCACCGCCTGCTCTGTCGGGACGTCCGGCTTGAGCAGGAACTCGAGGCCCTCCTCGCGGATGCCGACGCCCGCGATGCTGATCGGCACCACCATCGCCAGGGCGACCAGCGGCACGACCGCGAACCAGACGCTCAAGGGCTGCGTCACGCCGAGCGCCCGCGCCATGAACGCGACCGCCACGGCGCCGCCCACCTGCACGAGCAAGCTCCAGCCGAGCGCCTGCGTCATCAGCGCGGGCCGCTGCTGGTAGGGTAGCAGCCGGCCGATGAAGTGGCGGGCCGGATGTCCCGCGGGGATCACGTCGAGCAGCCGATTGAGGGAGCCGACCAGGATCCAGAACACGACGGCGGCGGCGGCCATGAGGCCCGCGCCGACGGCCAGCGCGGCCGCCCAGTCGAGGCCGAAGTGCCGCGCCAGGATCGCGGTGCCGGCAAGCACGGCCAGCGCCGTGAGCCCCGTCAGACGGTCGGCCAGCACCGTGCAGCCCGCCAGGAGGCGGCCGGCGGTCGAGTCGGCCATGCGGTAGGACTTCACCACGTCGCCGCCGATCGACGACGGCAGGCACAGGCTGAAGAACTGCCCCTCGAAGAATCGCCACACGAAGAAACCGACCGAGTGCGGGAAGCCGATCGGTCGGGCCAGGGCGGCCCAGCGAACGGCGGCGATGCCCTGCGCCGACATCGCGACCACCATGCCCGCGGCCCACCACCACCAGTCGCAGTCGCGGAGCACCGCCAGAAGCTTCCGCCACTCGATGCCCGACAGCACGAATGCCAGCAGCGCCAGCGTGGCCACCACGCGGGCCAACGGCACGAGCCAGGCGGGCAGTCGTCTGGAGGGCCGTGGGGCGGGCGTGGTTTCAGCCATGGGGAGCGGGCAGTGTCGCGAAGGTCGTGGTGCCGCATGATGGCAGCGCCGGCTGCCGTTGTCAGCGGCAAAAAAACGCCCGGCGCGCCGCCCGATGAAAGCCCTGTCGAGGCGGGGTAGGATGCGGTTCCCGCCCGCGTGCGGGATTGTGAGGCTTCCGGAGCGAGCGCCCCTTGAAGATGCCGTTCATCGGCCCGTCCGAAGCAGCCGCTCAGCGACCCGCCGCCGCGCCGGCGGTCGCCGGTCCGCCGGCGCGGGTGTTTCCCGCCGAACTACCCCTGCGCGAGGCGATCGGGCTGCGGTGGCGGGCCTTGCTGGACGACCTCCGGATCCCGGAGCAGTTCGAACCGCTCGCCGTGGTCATGGGGCTGACGGCGGCGCTCGTCTACAGCTACTGGCCGGGGCTGGTGCACACGAGCACGGCCTGGAACAACGCGCAGTATTCCCACGGGTGGATCGTCCCGCTGTTCACCGTGGCGATCCTCTTCTGGTGGCGGCAGCCGGTCGCCCCCGTGACCCGTTCGGCCCGGATCGCCGGTCTCGCGTTGCTGGCCGCCAGCCTGGCCCTGCGGCTCCTGGTCGCCCGCTATCGGATCATCACGATCGACATGTACACGTTCGTGCCGGCGCTGGCCGGGGCGGTCCTCGCCGGGGGTGGCTGGGGCATGTTTCGTTGGGCGTGCGTGCCGATCGGATTTCTGATCTTCATGTATCCGCTCCCCGACGAGGCGACGCGGTACCTGCTGGGGCCATTGCAGACGCTCGCCACGATCGTCAGCACGTTCGCGATCCAGACGTTGGGGATCGACGCCATCCGCGAGGGCAATCAGATCGTGGTCGGCGAGACGCACCTGGGCGTGGTCGACGCCTGCAGCGGGCTGCGGATGCTCACGATCTTCATCGCGCTCGCCGTGGCGATCGTGATGCTCGGGGAGTTCGCCTGGTACGAGCGACTGGTGATCCTGGCCAGCTCGATCCCGATCGCGCTCGTCGTCAACGCGATCCGCATCACGCTCACCGGCGCCATGTATACGGTGAATCCGGAACTCGCGGAGAAGATCTTCCACGACTGGGCCGGCTATTTCATGATGCCGCTGGCGCTCGCGCTGCTGTGGCTGGTGCAGAAGCTGCTGGCGATCCTCTTCGTCGAGGAGGTGGAGGCGGTCACGGTGCCGCTGGCGCCGGCCTCCGGAATGCTCGTGGCGGCCGGCTCGCGCCGGCCGCCGGCGCCGATGGGCGTCGTGCCGGTGGTGGCGCCGGATGCGCCGGTGGCCGCCGCGGCGGGGCATCCTGCGCCGCTGGCGGCCACGGATTCGGCCTCCCCGGGTTGTGATTCGCGGCCCGCGAACGCCGCCGCCCTGAGCGGCCGCCAGGGGCAGGTAGACTAGACGGGCCGACGAGCCGGCCCGTCGGGCCTGTTCCTCGGGATTCCCGCGGCAGGCTGGGCGGTCGGACCAGGGACATGATGCGATGAGCGAACCGAACGCCGCCGTCGAGGAACAGGCCCGGCCGGATGCCGGCGGCGCGACCGGCGGCGCGATCGCCGTCCGCGACACCACGGTCGCCATGCCTCAGCCGGCCCCCTTTCCCGGGGTGGCATCGGCCGGCCGGGAACCGCAGCCGCTGGGCGTCGACTATCTCCGCGCGCTGCATGCCTGCCGCCGTCGTTGGCTCCCGGCGGTGGCGCTCGGCCTGCTCGGATCGCTTCTCCTGGCCGGGCCGGCGTGGATGTTTCTGCCGCGCGGGTACGAGGCGATCGCCTGGCTCCGCGTGCGCGACAAGGGCGGCATGCTCAGCCGCGGACGCGACACGGCCGAGTACGAGTCGTACAAGAAGACGCAGCTCCAGCTGATGAAGAGCCCGTACGTGCTGCAGGCGGCGCTGCGGCGGCCGGGCATCGCCGACCTCGAGACGCTGCGGGAGGCGGTGCCCGACCAGGTCGGATGGCTCTCCCGGGCCCTGCAGGTCACCGCCACGCCCGACTCCGAGGTGGTGCAGGTGAGGCTGCGCGGGCAAAAGGCGGACGACGTCGCCAAGCTGGTGAACGCGGTGACGTCGGCATTCCTGGACGACGTCGTCAACAAGGAGCGCACCGAGCGGCTCGGTCGCCGCGACGCCCTGGAGAAGAAGTTCAAGGAGAACATGGCCGAGTTGCGGGCCCGCCGCGAGACGCTCAACAGCCTCGCCCGCACGCTCGGGACGCGCGACAGCGCCGAGGTGGCCAATCAGCGCGGGCTGCTCCTCGACCACGTGGGCACCCTCCGCGGCCTGCTCACCCAGACGCAGCGGGAAATCGCCGCCATCGACGCGGAGTTGTGGATCGCCGACGCCCGCGCCAGCGGTGAGATCTCGCCCGAGGAATCGCTCCCGGAGGACATGATCGAGGCGACGCTGGCCCGCGATCCGCAGATCGTGGAGATGAACGACCGTCTGGCGGATCTCGACGAGGCGATCTCCTATCAGGAGCAGCGCAGCGCCCGCGGCGGCAGCGAGCCCGCGGTCCGCCGATTGCGCGCCCAGGGGGAGGAGTTGGCGCGGCGGATCGAGAGCCGCAAGCGGGAACTGCGGCCGGCGATCGTGTCGCAGCTGATGATCGATATGGTGGGGCGGCGCACAGAAACGCCCACCATCCTCAAGAAGCGGCGCGAGATGCTCGTGAATACCCTCGAGGAGACCTCGAAGGAGTTCGACCAGCTGACCAAGGAGGTCACCGAGCTTGGCAAGGCCAATGCCGACATGGACGCCCGCAAGGTGGAACTCGAGCACCTGCAACGGGTCACGGATCAGATCGGCATCGAGCTCGAAAGCTCGGCGATCGACCTGGACATGCCCAACCGCGTCACGCTGATCGAGCCGGCGGGCGTGCCCCAGGGCAACGACCGTCTGTTCCGGATCCTGCTGACCGGGTTGGCCGGCATGGCCGGATTCACGCTCGGGAGCGGGGCGATCGTCTTGAGCGAGTACCTGCGCGACCATGTCAGCAATGTCGACGACGTCGCGCGGCGGGTCGGCGTGCGGGTGCTTGCGACCTATCCCCTCGCGTCGCAACTGCGGAAACGGACCGACGGCGCGGCGATCATGGCGGAGCGAGGGGATACGCTCCGCACCCTCGTCTGCCAGGCGGGCCGCAACGCCCCGCGCGTGATCCTCGTCACGAGCGCGGTCGAGCACGAGGGCAAGACGACCTGCGCCGCGCAGCTGGCCGCGAGCCTCGCCCGCTCCGACAAGCGCACGCTTCTTCTCGACGGCGATCTGCGGAAGCCCGGGGTGCATGCGGCGCTGTCGCTCGACATGCGGGCCGGCCTGCCGGAACTCCTGCGCGGCGAGAAGGCCAACGACGAGGTGGTGGAGCCGACGGGCATCGAGGGGCTGTTCGCGGTGACGGGTGGCGCCTGCGATTACGCCGCCGTCTCGGCCTTGGCCCGGCCCGACCTCGGCCGCATCCTGGCGCGGTTCCGCGAGACCTTCGACCACGTGGTGATCGACGCGGGCCCGGTGCTCGACGTCTCCGATGCGCTCCTGCTCGGGCAGCAGAGCGACGCCGTGATCCTGTCGATCATGATCGACGTGAGCCGCGTGCCGCAGGTCGTGGACGCCGTCGAACGGCTGCGGTCGGTGGGGCTGCGGCCGGTGGGGGCCGTTGTGCACGGTGCTGCGGGTGGTAGGCGACGGGCGGCGGCGACATGACGACGACCGCGGCCGTCCGGCCGCAGGCCGACAGCGGAAGGTGAGGCGATGAGGATTCAACTCGCTGCGTTTTGGACCGCGGGTGTCGCCCTGGTCATGGTGGTCGGCGCGACTTACCTGCAGGGCCGGATGACAGACCGCTGGTCCGGTCGCAACGTGACGGAGGACCTGAAGCAGGCCGCGGTGCTGCTCGAGTCGCGGTTTCCGGAGCGATTCGGCGGCTGGGAGAGCGTCGAGGAGATCGAGGCGAGCCCGCGCGAGCTCGAGAAGGCCGGTGCGGTCGGGCACGTTTCCAGGATCTATCGCCACGCCAGGAGCAAATCGGCCGTCTCGACGTTCGTCGTCTGCGCGACGCCCCGCGACGCCTCCGGCCACACGCCCGATCGCTGCTACCCCGGCGCGGGCTTCGAGATCGCGGAGACGGAACACCGCGAGACGGTGCCGCTGCCCGGCGGCCGCGAAGCCCAGGTGTTCACGGGCACCTTTCGCCGTGCCGGTCAGACGCTGCGGGTCTTTTGGACCTACGGCGTCGAGGGAGAGTGGGTCGCGCCGCAGATCGCGCGGATCGAGCTTGCCGACGCCAAGGCGGTCTACAAGCTCTACGTGATCATCGACGAGACGCCGCTGCCTCCCGGCGTCGGCGCCAAGGTCTGCCGCGAGTTCCTCGCCGACCTGCTGCCCGGCTTCGATGCGGCGCTGCGGCACGACGGTTCCGTCCCGGCAAGCTTGTAAAGTCGCCGCCGCCGGGTATCGTCGGGTGAGTCCACGGCCCAGGGGCGTTTCCGAGCGAGGTCAGGAGAGCATTCGTGTCAGCGAGCCCACGTCGAGCCCTCGTCACCGGCATCACCGGCCAGGACGGCTCCTATCTGGCCGAGTCGCTCCTGGAGAAGGGCTACGAGGTGCACGGCCTGGTGCGTCGCTCGAGCACGTTCGGCACGCAGAGAATCGAGCATCTTTACCGCGACATCCACGACGTCCATCGGCCGCTCGTGCTGCATCATGGCGACATGGCCGACGGCAACGGCCTGGCCCGGCTGATTCGTGAGATCCGGCCGACGGAGGTCTACAACCTCGCCGCCCAGAGCCACGTCCGGGTCAGCTTCGACCAGCCGACCTACACAGCCGACGTGACCGCGGTCGGCACCCTCAGGCTCCTGGAGGCGATCCGCGATTTTCAGGACGCAGTCGGCTGCCGGATCCGGTTCTACCAGGCGTCGAGTTCCGAGATGTACGGCAAGGTCGCGGAGACGCCGCAGCGGGAGACGACCCCCTTTCATCCCCGGTCGCCCTACGGAGTGGCCAAGCTCTACGCGCACTGGATCACCGTCAACTACCGCGAGAGCTACGGCCTGCACGCCTCCTGCGGCATTCTCTTCAATCACGAAAGCCCCCGCCGCGGCGAGACCTTCGTCACACGGAAGATCACCCGGGCCGCCGGCCGCATCAAGCTCGGCCTGCAGCGGAAGCTCTACCTGGGCAATCTCGACGCCCAGCGGGATTGGGGCTTCGCCGGCGACTACGTCGAGGCGATGTGGCTGATGCTCCAGCAGGACGAGCCGGACGATTACGTGATCTCGACCGACGAGACCCACTCCGTGCGCGAGTTCTGCGAGAAGGCGTTCGCCCGCCTCGGGCTGGATTACCGCGAGTTCGTCGAGATCGACCCGCGGTACTTCCGTCCGGCGGAGGTGGATCTGCTCCTGGGCGACTCGCAGCGGGCGCGGACGAAGCTCGGCTGGAGGCCCCGCGTGCCGTTCGACGCGTTGGTGGAGATGATGGTGGACGCCGACCTGGAGCTGGCCCGCCGCGAGCAGGTGCTGCTGGCCGCCGGGCATTCGAGCGGCCTGCCGCACCGCTGATTCGCCGGCGCCGCCCGGTCGTCCTCATGATGGATCTGTCGACAAAGCGAATCATCGTCACCGGAGGCGCCGGCTTCCTGGGCCGGGCCGTGGTGCGGGTGCTGCGGGGCCGAGGCGTGGCGCCGGAGCGGATCTTCGTGCCGCGTCGGCGGGATTACGACCTGACGATCGAGTCGCAGGTGGAGCGGCTCTACGACGAGGCCCGGCCGGACGTCGTCATCCACCTGGCGGCGGAGGTCGGCGGCATCGGGGCGAACATGGAGCACCCCGGGCGGTTCTTCTTCGCCAACATGGCGATGGGGCTGCACCTGGTGGAGCATGCCCGACGTCGGGGGCTGGAGAAGTTCGTGCACACCGGCACGGTCTGCGCCTACCCGAAGCACTGCCCGATCCCGTTTCGCGAGGAGGAGATCTGGAACGGGTATCCCGAGGAGACGAACGCCCCGTATGGCGTCGCCAAGAAGGCGATCTTCGTGATGCTCGACGGCTACCGGCGCGAGTACGGCCTGCGGAGCGCCGTCGTGGTGCCGGTGAATCTCTACGGCCCCGGTGACAACTTCGATCCGCGGTCGAGCCACGTCATTCCCGCCCTCATCCGCAAGTGCGAGGAGGCGCGGCTTTCGGCCGCGCCGGCGATCGTCTGCTGGGGCACCGGCGGCGCCACCCGGGAGTTTCTCTATGTCGACGATGCCGCCGAGGGTGTCGTCCGTGCCGCCGAGGTGATGGACGAGCCGGTGCCGATCAACCTCGGCGGGGGCGTGGAGATCCCGATTCGCGACCTCGTCGTGAGGATCGCCAAGGCCTGCGACTATTCCGGCGGAATCGAGTGGGACGCCTCGAAGCCGGACGGTCAGCCGCGGCGCGGGCTGGACATTTCCCGCGCCCGCCGGTTGCTGGGCTGGCAGCCGCGGCAGGACTTCGACGCGGGCCTCGACGCGACGGTCGCCTGGTGGCGGCAGCACGGCGCCAAGGGCGGCTGAGCCCGCGCGAGTCACTCGAGCGGCTCGAGGCTGCCGTGGCCGAGGATGAACTTCCTGGTGCCGGCCGGGCCGTCGAAGATGACGGTGCCGACCGAGCGCGGCCCGACGCCGCTGATGGCGGCGATCACGCCCTCGCCGTGCTCCGCGTGCCGCACCCGCTGCCCCTGCCGGTAGTCGTGCTTCCGCGGGCCGCCTTCCCCCAGCCGGGTCGCGAAGTCGATGGCACGCTCGAGGGCTGCGGCCGTCCGCTTCTGCTTCGCGGGCCGGGCGGCCGGGGCGGCGTCGTCGAGTTCGAGCACGAGGCCGTCGGGCCGCGGCGGCACCGGACGGCCCGTGGCCGAGACGTCGCTGCCGTCGTCGTCCGACGGGCCGGGAGCGACCTGGGCGTATTCGTCGTAGCCCTCGTCCCGGCCGCCCCGCCAGGTCGGCTCGAACGTCGGCGCCTCCGCGCCGATGACGACCGTCTCGCTGCCGTTCATCTCGGTGAGAAACAGGCTCGGTGCGGAGATCCGGCGACTGCCCCGGTAGTCGCGGAGCCGCGAGGCGCTCGCATGCACCTCGTTACGGCCGCGGGTGATGCCCACGAAGACGAGCCGCCGCTCCTCCTCGAGCTGGTCGGGGTGATCGAGACTGCGCTCGTGCGGCAGGATGCCGTCTTCCATCGCCACCAGGTAGACGACCGGAAACTCGAGTCCCTTCGCCGCGTGGAGCGTCATGAGCGAGACGCGGTTCTCCTGCGGATTCCAGACGTCGGTGTCGGCCACGAGCGCCGTCGTCTCGAGAAACGCCCCCAAGGCGTCATGCAGCGCGTCGTCCTCGGGACCGGCGGGCTGGAAAGACTCGTCGCACTGCCGGGCCGCGGTGACGAGCTCTTCGACGTTGGCCAGCCGGTCCTCCCCCTCCTCGTCGCCACCGTCCTCGGACAGCATCTGGCGGTAGCCCGACTTGTCCAGTACCGCCTCGATCAACCCGGCCACGCCGGCGGCGGGCGTGGCGGCCACGGCCGCGAGCTCCCCGTGGAGCCGGGCGAACTGCACGAGCGCCGTGCCGGACCGCTTCGAGATGCCCGTGATGCCCGGAGCGACCGCCGCGGCGGCGAGCAGGCTTTGGTTGCGGTCGGTCGCCCAGGAGACGAGCCGGTCGAGCGACTGCTTGCCGATGCCGCGCGGCGGCACGTTGACCACCCGCAGCAAGGCCTCGTCGTCGCGGGGGTTCTTCAGCAGCCGCAGCCAGGCGACGACGTCCCGGATCTCGCGACGCTTGAAGAACTCGAGGCCGCGCACGAGCTGGTAGGCCACGCCGCGGCCGCGGAGCGCGACCTCGAGTGAACGGGACAGGGCGTTGGTGCGAAAGAGGATCGCGAAGTCGCGGGGCGTGCGCTCGCCACGGGCCACCGCCGAGGCGATCTCGTCGGCGATACGGTCCGCCTCGTCACGGCTCGTCGCGTCGAGCACGATGCGCAACGGGGGGCCGGGCGGCGCGTCGGTCACCAGCCGCTTGGGCTTGCGGCGGCTGTTGTGGGCGATGAGGCGGTCGGCGACGCCGAGGATGTTGGCCGTGCTGCGATAGTTGTGCTCGAGCTTGACGACCGTCGCCGCGGGATAATCCCGCTCGAACTCGAGAATGTTGCGGATGCTGGCGCCCCGCCAGCCGTAGATCGCCTGGTCGGGGTCGCCGGTCACCGCGAGATTGGCATGGTCGATCGACAGGCCGCGCAGGATGCAGTACTGCACGGCGTTGGTGTCTTGATACTCGTCGACGAGTATCCAGCGGTGGCGGGCATCGAGCGTGCGTCGCAGTTCAGGGTGATCCTGGAGGAGTCGGGCGACGTGCACCAGCAGATCGTCGAAGTCGACGGAGTTGGCGTCGAGCAGCATCTGCTGGTAGACCGGCCAGACCCGCAGGGCCACCTCCTCCGCCGGTCGGCCCCAGCGGGGCTCGAACGTCTCGGGCGTCGCCAGGTCGTTCTTGGCGCGGCTGATCACGCCCGCCAGCCGGTCGACCGGCGTGTGGGAGAGCGTGAGGCCGAGCTTCTTCACGGCCCGCTTCAAGAGCGAGCCGGCGTCGTCGGGATCGAGAATCGAGTAGTCGCTCGTGAGGCCGGCCATGCGGGCGTGGCGGCGGAGCAGACGGGCGGCAAAGCGGTGGAACGTGCCCATCTCCACCGGCTGGGGGCCGACCAGTTCGGTGACCCGGCGGCGCATCTCGTCCGCGGCCTTGTTGGTGAAAGACAGGGCCACGATCTGGTCGGCCGGGACACCCGCCGAGATCAGGTGGGCGATGCGGTGGGTGACGACCCTGGTCTTGCCGCTCCCGGGGCCTGCTAGCACCAGGAGCGGTCCCTCGACGTGCGTCGCGGCGCGCCGCTGCGACGGGTTGAGCGAATCCAGGTCGAGAGAGTGAGCGAGGGGACGCACGAGCGGGGGTTGCAGATGACGGTTCGAACTGTGGCGGTAGCCCGATTTCCACCTCTTTGAGTATATTGACGCCAGACTTCAGGGGCGCCGCAGCGCCCGCTGCCATCATTGAAGGCCCCATGTCGCACGGGAGGGAACCCATGCCCCGCATTCCTTACAAAAACCTGACCCAGTCGGACGAAATGGCCGAGAAGCTCGAAATGAGCACGGCCGAGATCGGACTGTCGGTCCGCACCACGAACTGCCTCGAGGAGAAGGGCATCTTCACGGTGCACGACCTGCTCAACTGCACCCGAGCCGACCTGCTGTCGATTTCGAACTTCGGCGAAAAGACGCTCGAGGAGGTCTACCGGGCGCTCGAGAAGATCGGCTTCTATCGCAGCAGCCCGGCCGACACGGCAGCCGTCTCGGCCCCGCGGTCGTTGCGAGGCGCCGGTGACGAGGTCACGGAGCGGACGCTGCAGCGGGATGAATCGCACCGGAATGAATCGCACCGGGAGGAAGCCTGCGTCCGGCCGTGACGGGACGAGCGAGCGGCGCCGCCGCCCGGCCGGTGCGGGGCGCCGCGTGCCGCCGCGGACGGCGCGGGATGGCCGTGGGAGAGTGAGCGTGAGGCTGCCGCGATTTTTCGGAAAGAAACGCGGCCATCGGCGGACCGGCTCCAGGGCGTGGGGAGTCGTCGGAGACGGTCTGTTCCACGGCGCCTTCCTGCTGGCGGGGCTGTTCTTCGGCGGTCTGCTGTTGGCCGGCGTGGCCGCGCCGGAGTGGCGGGTCAACCACGCTTTCCGCGAGACCCGCGGCACCATCATCGCCAAGGGGCTCGCCCGCGTGTCGATCGCCGACCCGCCCGGCAGCGTCTCCACCCAGTGGCGGCCATGCCTCAGGCTCCGCTATGCGGCGGACGGCGCGATGCGGGAGGCCTGGAGCCGGGGCACCCATGCCGAGGGCTTCGCCCAGCGATCCAAGGCGATCGAGCGGCTGGATGCGTGGCGGCTCGAGGCGGAGGTGCCGTGCTGGTACGATCCCGCCGCTCCCGAGACCGTGGTGCTCGAGCGCGGCTACAACTGGTGGCTCTTGCTCTTGTCGCTGCTCTTGCCCGGGGCGCTGGTCGTCATCGGGGCGACGGGCCTCGTGAGGAGCCTGCGAGTGTGGGGCAAGTCGGAGGAGCATCGGGCGGCGTCGGCAGGACTCTCCGAACTGCTCGATCCGCTGGCGCATCCCTCGCCGGCCGCGCCCGGCTATCCGGCGGTGCCGGCGTGGGACGACTTGGTGAACTCTCCCGGGACGTTCCTCCGCCATCGGCTGCCGATCGAGAGCCCGGAGAACTGGGCGCTCGTCGGCATCGGCCTGTTCGCGCTGCTGTGGAACGCGGTGGTCGTGGTGCTCGCGGTGGGCGCCGGGATCGACCTGCTGGGCGGCCGCCGTGACTGGTGGCTGCTCGGACTGCTCGTCCCCTTCATGGCGGTCGGCATCGGCGCCATCGCGCTGTTCGTCAGGAACCTCGTGCTGGCGACGGCCATCGGTCCCACGCAACTCGAGATCTCGGATCACCCGCTGCTCCCCGGTGGCCGCTACGACATCTGGTTTTCCCAGGGGGGCACCGGTGCGCTTCGGTCGCTGGAAATGTCGCTCGAACTCGAGGAGCAGGCCACCTTCCGTCAGGGGACCGACACCCGCTCGGAGCAGATCGTGGTGTGGCAGGTGGTCCCCGCACGGTTTCAAGACGTGCGGCCCGACGCGGATGCCCGCTTCGAGGCGCGGGTTTCGGTCGAGGTTCCCGCCGACGCCATGCATTCTTTCACGTCGCCGCACAACGCGGTGCGGTGGAAGCTCGTCGTCCGGGGCGTGCCGGAGCGATGGCCCGCATTCGTGCGGACGTTTCCCGTCGTCGTGCTGCCGGCGCGCGCCGCCCCGGCGGCGCCGTCGTCGGCCTCCTTGCGCACGGCGGAGTTGTCGTCATGACGCGGGGTTTCGAGCGTTCGCCGGTGGTGCCACGCGTGGAGGTGCAGTTCGATCGACCCAACCGGGAGCACGAGCCCGGCGATCGTCTCGCGGTCCGCTATCGGATCGAAGGGTGTGCGGAGGAGAGCATCCATGCGGTCGAGCACTCCGTCCTCTGGTACACCGAAGGCAAGGGGGAGGAAGATCTCGGCGTGCACTTCTTCCAGCGGATCACGGATCGGGCGCTGCTGCCGCCCCAGGCGGATTCCGGGAGCTTCGCCACGTCGCTCCCGCAGAGCCCGCTGTCCTACGAGGGGGTGATCGTCAAGCTGCGGTGGTGCGTTCGGGTGCGGATCTTCTTCACGGGATCCCGCGACTTCGTCTCGGAGCACGTGTTCGATGTGGGCCGCATCCCGCCGGCCCGGATGCCGCCCGTCAGGACGCCCGGATGACGTGTCCGCGTGGTAATCCGTTTTCGACGCGGCACACGCGGCCCGGCCTCCTGGCGCCGCTCGACGCCTCGGGGCATCCGCTCGACGTCGGCGACCTTGTCGGCCGGGTGCTGGCGATGCGGGGGGCCGCGATCGTCGGGCCGCATGGAAGCGGCAAATCGAATCTCCTGCACCACCTCGCGGCGGCCATCGACGCGGGAGGGGGGCGGGTGGCGCGGGTGCGGCTGCAGTCCCGCCACGACTCGCTACGGGCGTTGTCCGCGGTCGGCCTGGCCGGCAGTGGCGGCACCGTCTGCATCGACAGCTGGGAACGCGCTGGGCTGGTGGAGCGGCTTGTGCTGGTGGTGACGGCCCGTGCCGTCGGTGCGCGGCTGCTGGTCACCGCCCATCGGCCCGTCGCCTGGCTGGCGACCCTCGTGCGGTGCGAGACGACCCCGCGGCTGCTCGAGGCCCTCGTCTCACGGCTTGTCGGGCCGCCGCGGCGGGGCGCGACGGTCGACGCGGCCGACGTCGAGGCGGCCTTCGCGGCACATGGCGGCGACGTCCGCGAGGCGTTGTACGCGCTCTACGATCGCGTCGAGTCGCGGCGGACGGCCGCGGGCGGCCTGCCATCGCGGCACGGTGGTGACGGTCGTGACGATCGTGGGGGGACGGGGCCGGGAATTCATGAATCGACAGCCCGTTTTTCTTACGTAGGCGCACCAGAGCGCAACCTAGGCTAGGGAAGATGACGTTCGGGTCGGATCCCCGCCCCGGACGGTTCCCGAGCTAGAGGAGTGTGCGATGAGAATCCGGCGTTCCTTCCTCGCCGCGTTGGTGGCGGGTGGTTGTGCGAGCGCGGCGCCCGGTGTGGGCGAGGCCCAGTGCTGCCTGTCCGACCTCTTTGCGGGCTGCCGCAAGCCGCCCGCATACGCCGTGGCGCCCGTCGCTGCGCCGATCGTCGCCCCCATCGCAGCGCCGATCCCGGCTCCGCCGCCGCCCGTGGTCGTGCCTGTGCAGCAGGTCAGTTACGTGCCGGAGACGACCTACCGCACGCAGTACCAGTGCGTTCCCGTGACGAGCTACAAGCCGTCGACC
The DNA here is from genome assembly GCA_046046235.1 of Planctomycetota bacterium. Lineage (GTDB taxonomy): Bacteria > Planctomycetota > Planctomycetia > Pirellulales > UBA1268 > CAMCQY01. The sequence continues at coordinate 24,949 of JBJOKF010000191.1, forward strand.
GAGATCGATCCCTGCACCGGTTGCTCGCGCGAGTGCATGGCGCAGGTGACGCAGTATGTGCAGCAGCCGGTCAACGTGCCCGTGACGCAGTATCGGGCCGTCTACTCGACCAAGTACGTGCAGATGCAGCCGGGCTATGCTCCGGGAGCCATGCCGAACGCCGTCCCCGGTGCCGTCGCGGCCCCGGCCTTTGGCGGCACGGTAGCGGCGCCGGCCGCCAGCCCGTTCGCGTCCACCGTCCAGACGACGCCGCAGGCCTGGGGCGCGGCGGGCACCGACGTGCCCCAGCAGCTCATTCAGCCGAGCCCGCAGGCCATCACGGCCCCGGCGATGGTGCCCGCGATGGCGCCGGCTCCGGGTGCCCAGCAGCCCGTGTATCCGCAGCAGACGTTCCAACAGCCGGTCGTGCCCCAGAGCGGCACGTATGCCGCCCCCGCGCCGGGCGGTGTTCAGCCGCAGCCCACCGCGCCGCCGACCCTGGCGCCGACGCCGTCGCTCAAGCCGATTCCCGAACTGCAGAGGGCGCCGGTCCAGAACGGCTCAGCCGGGGTTGTTCCGGCACCGGCGGCCGGTGTGGGCGGTCCTGCCGCTGGAGCCTCGACCATGCCTCCAGCGATGTCGCCGCTGAGGACGTCGCCATCCACGCAGGCTCCCGCGCTGATCGCCCCGGGCGCCGGCACCAGCGGCACCTCGGGCGGTGTCACCAGCGGCACCAACGGGATGCCCGTGCTGCCGGGCGGAGGTCCGGGCGCCGCGACCGGGGCGTTTCCGAAGCTCCTCGAGCCCACCGGCCACACCACGTCGTGGCGGCCGGCGATCGGCCCGGCGCCGGCTTCGTTCGTGCGACCGACCGCCTACCCGACGGCCGCGCTGCCGATCCGCAGCCAGCAGTGAGCCTTGGCCGGGCTGATACGATGCGGCCGTCCCGTCCCGCATCGACGCCCGGAGGCTCGCCGTGACAAACGCCGACATCGCCGCCACGTTCGAGCACGTCGCCGACCTGCTCGAGTATCAAGGCGAGAACGTCTTCCGCGTGCGTGCCTACCGCAACGCCGCCCGCACGATCGACGGGATGGTGGAGTCGCTGGCGACGGTGCGGTCGCAGCCGGGCCGGGCCCTGACCGACCTCGAGGGCATCGGCACCGACCTCGCCGAGAAGATCGGGACGCTCCTGGATACCGGGGCGCTGCCGTTGCTCGTGGAACTGCGGCGCGACGTGCCACCGGTCGCCTTCGAACTGATGCGCGTACCCGGCCTGGGGCCGAAGAAGGCCAGGGCGCTGGTGGAGCACTTGGGCATCGACTCGCTCGAGGCCCTCGAGAGGGCCTGCACGGAAGGTCGCGTCGCGACGGTGAAGGGCTTCGGCGCGAAGACGCAGGCCGCCATCCTCGCGAACGTGGCGTTCGCCCGGGACCCCGCCCACGCGCGCCTCCTCTGGAACGACGCCGACGAGGTGATCGCCGACCTGCTGGCCTGGATGAGAGGCTGTCCGGCCGTGCGGCGGATCGAGGGCGCGGGGAGCTGGCGCCGCGGCCGCGAGACGGTGGGCGACCTCGACGCTGTCGCCGCGAGCGATGCATCGGGCACGGTGATGGACCGCTTCCTGTCCTGGCCCGAGGCGCAGGAGGTGCTCCTGCGGGGAGACACGAAGACCAGCATCCGCGGGCCGCGGGGCCTGCAGGTCGACCTGCGTGTGGTGGACGAGGGCTCGTTCGGGGCGGCCTGGCAGTATTTCACCGGATCGAAGGAGCACAACGTCCGACTGCGGGCGTTGGCCCGTGACCGCGGGCTCACGATCAACGAATACGGCGTGCACGAGGTGGGCACGCGGTCGGGCGACAAGGGCCGTCGGGTGGCCGGGGCTACCGAGGAGGAGATCTATGCGGCCGTGGGGCTGCCCTGGATTCCGCCCGAACTGCGGGAAGGGAAGGACGAGTTCGCACTGGCCGAAAAGGGGCGACTGCCCGCGCTCGTGGAACTCGCCGACATCCGCGGCGACCTCCACATGCACACGACGGCCACGGACGGCGAGGACACGCTCCAGGAGATGGTCCGTGCGGCGATCGCCCGCGGGCTCCGCTACGTCGCGATCACCGACCATGGCAAGCGGGTGACGATGGCGCACGGCCTCGACGAGCGCCGGCTGCTCGCGCAGTGGCGGGCGATCGACGCGCTCAACGAGTCGCTGGCGGAGGAAGGGCGGCCACCGATCGTGGTGCTCAAGGGTATCGAGGTCGACATCCTGGAGAAGGGCGGGCTCGATCTGCCCGACGACGTGCTCGCACAGGCCGACTGGGTGGTGGCGAGCCTCCACTACGGGCAGAACCAGCCGCGCGACCGGATCACGGCGCGGATCGTCGAGGCCATTCATCATCCGGCCGTGAGCGTGATCGGCCATCCGACCGGGCGGCTGATCAACCGGCGGCCGGCCTACGACGTCGACATGGAGGCCGTCATCGCGGCCGCGGCGCGAACCGGCACGTTCCTCGAGATCAACGCGAATCCGTGGCGGCTCGATCTCGACGACCACCACGCCGCCGCCGCCCGGCAGGCGGGCGTCAAGATCGTGATCTCGACCGACGCGCACTCAACCCGCGGTCTCGACGTCATGCGATGCGGCGTGCTGCAGGCCCGCCGTGCCGGCCTCTCGGCTGACGACGTGGCCAACACCCGCACGCTTGCCGGCCTCCGCAAACTGATGAAGCGCTAGCTGCTGGGGCGGCCTAACGAGCCTTCACGCAGCGAAAGCCGATATGGTTGGCGGCGCTTGACGACTCCCCCTTGCCCCGCGTGCCGACGATGTAGCGGGCGCAGTACTGGTCCGAGCAGAGAAAAGATCCCCCGCGGAGGACGCGTTTCTTCTCGCCCGGCTCGAGCGGATCGAAGCTGTCGGGCGGCCCGGCCGGATTCCGCTGAGGCGGTGGACCGGCGGTCGCGGTGGCGTAGGTGTCGTGGCGGTACCAATCCGAGCACCACTCCCACACGTTGCCCGACACGTCATGGAGGCCATAGGCGTTCGCCGGATACCGGCCGGCGGGCGCCAGGCCGGCGTGGCCGTCCGCGCCGGAGTCGTTCCCCGGAAAGACACCCTGCCACGTGTTCGCCATGAACGTTCCGCCGGGCTGAAACTCACCGCCCCAGGGATACATCGTGCCGGCGAGGCCGCCGCGCGCGGCAAACTCCCATTCGGCCTCCGTGGGCAGCCGCTTGCCTGCCCATCGGGCGTAGGCGACCGCGTCGTCGAAGGCGATCTGGACGACGGGGTGGTCGTCGCGGCCCTCGATCGAGCTAGCTGGGCCGGTCGGATGGCGCCAGTCGGCGCCGGGGACGTAGTTCCACCAGACGTAATGATCCGTCAGAGACACCGGTCCTTCCGGCGGCGTGAACACGAGGGCGCCGGGCACGAGGTTTTCCGGGGGGGCGCCTGGGAAGTCTTCCGCCCGTGGAGGCCGTTCGGCGACGGTCACGTAGCCGGTGGCCGCCACGAAGGCGGCGAACTGGGCGTTGGTCACCTCGGTGCGATCCATCCAGAAGCCGTCGACCTGCACGCGGTGCACGGGGCGGGCGTCGCGCATCGGATCGGGGCCGCCGAAGGGCTGGCCCCGCGGGTCGGCACAGCCCATCGAAAACTCGCCGCCCGGAACCCAGACCATGCCGTCCGGAGGTTCGAGTCCGGCCGGCATGGCTGCGGGAGTGGTCGGCGCGAATGGCCCCGTGGGACGACGGTTCGCCGTCGGGCCGCTGTCGAGCGCCGTCCGCGACAGAGCCCAGACGGCCGCCGCAGCCGCCAGCCCGAGGCCGACAACGACGATCCAGCGACGCATGCCGACGCCGGCCACCGGCGGTTCCCGGCGTCGAGGGGCTGGCCGTGTCATGCGAATCGCCTCCGGAGCGTGATTTCCAGGCCGTGGCGCAGCGCGCGCCGCCGCGATCGATTCCACCATGTGCGGAATGCTTTGCGGGCCGCTGCCGCCCGCTGCCATTCGTCATCCACGAGCGCGAGGAGATCGTCGCGGCTGGTGCCGGTCTCGGCACGGTACGCCCAGCGATCGAGCCGCTGCGCGGCCGCCACGTGATCGGTGAAATCGCCGAGCGTCTCCTGAAGCCTTTCGAGCGATTTCCGGCAGCGGTCACGGGCTGCCGCCGCGGGCAAGGCCGGACTGAAAATCTCGAGCACATAGCGGAGCTTCTTGCACCGGATGCGCAGCGCGTGAAGCTCCTCCGGCCGCCGCAGGCTGCCGGAGGCTGCCTGCAGAAAGCTCTCGGCCAAGGGTGCGAGACGGCGCCGAGCGACCGTGCCGAAGGCGATGCCATGGCAGCCGCGCACGTGCTCGAGCAGCCTGTCCACTCGATGCCGCCAGTCTTTTGCGACGAGTTGCGAGAGGTGCTTGCCGAGGGGGCGTCGTGACTTTTCCCGCAACTTCGAGAGGGCTTTCACCAGTCGACGGCGGGGCTTGCCGGAGGTGGCAGACACTCGCCCTGCCAGCAGATCGAGATCACGAGCCTTACCCGCCGTGCGGCGCACTCTCGCGAGACGCTTGCGGAACCATGCCCGCTCCTTCGAAGGGATCAGTTCCCGAAAGGCGGATATCACCGCCGTGCCGCGGCGGGTCGCCACCCGGAGTCTGTGGATTTCCTCGGGAAGGGCCTGCGGTCCGCAGGCAGCTTGCAAGGCGATCCAGACGTCTTCGAGCCGCATTCCCAGCAGACCCGCTGCGACGCGGCCGGCATGTGCTCGGGGTTCGGGGCTGCGCGTCCGCCGCTTCGAGGCCTTCATCAGCAATCGATCCACGAACGAGAAGCCTCGGCACTCCTCACATCGGGGCTTCTCGTCACGGACGACTGCCCCGAGTCCCGGACACCCGTCTGTCAGAGCCCCTCGGGGCCACCGTCGCCCGCAGCCGCGAAGGCATCGCCGGCGTCGCCGGACGCGACGGCCTCGCCGTCCGTCGCGGCCTCGAGCAGCGGGAACTGCCGCGCGAGCACGTTGTCACGGTCGATTCGCAGGGCATCGAGCGCCTCCGGCCGCACCCGCACCTCAGCCGACTGGAACGTGTTGAAACCGGTTCCGGCGGGGATGAGGTGACCCAGGATCACGTTCTCCTTGAGGCCGACGAGCTGGTCCACCTTGCCGGCCAGGGCCGCCTCCGTGAGGACCTTCGTCGTCTCCTGGAAGCTCGCCGCGGAGATGAAGCTGGAGCTCTGGACGCTCGCCTTCGTGATGCCGAGCAGTTGGGTGCTCGACGTCGCGAACTTGGGCTTGGTGCCCTTCGCGGGAGTCCCGCCGAGCGCCTCGATCTGGGCGTTGGTCTGGGCGAGCACATCCTTCGGCACGACGCTGCCCACCGCGAACTCGCTGTCACCCTTGTCGGTGATCTTGAGGCCGCTGGCGAGCTTGTCGTTCGCCTGTCGGAACTCGAACTTGTCGAGCACGCTTCCCGGCAGGAGATCGGTGTCGCCGACGGTCTCGACCTTCACCTTGCGCAGCATCTGCGACACGATGATCTCGATGTGCTTGTCGTCGATGTCCACCCGCTGGCTGCGATAGACGTTCTGAATCTCGCGGACGAGATACTTCTGCACCTCCTCCTCGCCGGAAATCCGCAGGATGTCGTGGGGCACGAGCGGGCCGTCGACGAGCGCCTCGCCGGCCTTCACGTAGTCGCCCGGGTGCACCCGCAGGTGCTTGCCGTGGGTGACGAGATGCTCGCGCTCGATGCCGCTCTCGTTGCGGACGATGATCGTCCGCTTGCCACGGCGCTTCTCACCGCTCACCTCCACCTTGCCGTTGATCTCGGCCATGATCGCGGGATCCTTCGGCTTGCGGGCCTCGAAGATCTCCGTGACACGGGGCAGACCGCCGGTGATGTCCTGCGTGCCTGAGGCCTCGCGGGGCGTCTTGGCCAGGACGTGGCCGGCCGCCACCTGCTCGCCGGGAGACGCCTCGAGATAGGCCTTTTCGGGCAGGTAGTAGAAGTCGAGGATCTTGCCCGACTCGTCCTCGAGGACGATCTGCGGGTGGTAGATCCCCTTGTGCTCCATCACCATCCGCCGCACGTGGCCGCTGGGATCCTTTTCCACCCGGAGGGTCTCGCCTTCGATCACGTCCTCGTACCGCACCTTGCCCGCCACTTCGGAGAGGATCGGGATCGAGTGCGGGTCCCACTGCACGAGCACGGTACCCGGCTTGACCTCGTCGTTCTCCTGAACCTTGAGGATGGCGCCGGCGGGGATGTCGAACTTCTCGAGTTCCGCACCCTTGGCGTCGATGATCGCGATCTCGCCGTTGCGAGCGAGAACGATCTGCTCGCCCTGCTCGTTCTGCACGGTACGGAGTCGGGTGAACTTCACCGTGCCGGCCCGCTTGGCCCGGCTCTCACTCTCCTCGATGGCACGCTGACCGACGCCGCCGATGTGGAACGTCCGCATCGTCAGCTGCGTGCCCGGCTCGCCGATGCTCTGGGCGGCGATGATGCCGACCGCCATCCCCTCCTCGACCATCGAGCCGGTCGAGAGATCCATGCCGTAGCAGAGCCGGCAGACGCCGAGCGGCGCCTCGCAGGTCAGCGGGCTGCGCACCTGGATCTTGTCGAGGCCGAGTTCTTCGATCCGGCGGGCCACCTTGGGGGTGATCAGCTCGTCCTCCTGCACCACGACCTCGTCGGTGATCGGGTTGACGATGTTGGCCCGGCTCACCCGGCCGCGGATGCTGTCGGCGAGGCTCACCTCGACCTTCTCGCCCCGGTAGATGACCGTCTTCTCGATGCCCTGCGTGGTGCCGCAGTCGTGCATGGTGACGACGACGTTCTGCGCCACGTCGGCGAGCTTGCGGGTGAGGTAGCCGGAGTCGGCGGTCTTCAAGGCCGTGTCGGCCAAACCCTTGCGGGCGCCGTGCGTCGAGCTGAAGTACTCGAGGACGGTCAGCCCCTCGCGGAAGTTCGCCTTGATGGGCGTCTCGATGATCTTGCCCGACGGCTTGGCCATCAGGCCGCGCATGCCCGCCAGCTGGCGGATCTGCTCCACGCCGCCGCGGGCGCCGGAGTGCGCCATCAGGAAGATCGGATTGACATAGCCCGACCGACGCCGCTCGCTGGCGGTGTCCTTCTCCAACTCGGCCATCATGTCCTTGGTGATCTGCTCGCGGGCGTGCGTCCAGGCGTCCAGCACCTGGTTGTACCGCTCGCCGTCGGTGATCATGCCGCGTTGGTACTGCTTCATGATCTTGAGGACGTTCTTCTCGGCGTCGCCGATGATCCGACCCTTGTTGGCGGGCGTGATCAGGTCGTCGGTGGCGAAGGAGAGACCGCTGCGCGTGCTCCAACTGAAGCCGACGCGGTTCATGTTGTCGAGCAGGTCGATCGTCTTGCGTCGACCGAGCGCCTGATAGCAGTCGGAGATCACGCGGGCCAGCTCGCTCGATCGCATCGGGATGTTGTAGAAGAGCATTCCCTCGGGCAGGATCGAGTTGAAGAGCACGCGACCGACCGTGGTTTCGATCACGGCGCCGGGCTGGGCCTGCGATTCGACCTCGGTCTTGAGCCGCCGGCCGGCCGGCAGCTTGACGCGGATCTTCGCGTGGGTGTCGACCTTGCCCAGCGAGTGGGCGAGCTCGACCTCGGCGACGTTCTTGAAGACCATCCCCTCGCCCTTGCAGCCGGGCAGTTGCATGGTTAGGTAGTAGCAGCCCATCACCACGTCCTGGGACGGGCTGATGATCGGGGCGCCGTTGGCCGGGCTGAAGATGTTGTTGGTGGCCAGCATCAGGGTGTGCGCCTCCACCTGGGCCTCGATCGAGAGCGGCAGGTGGACGGCCATCTGGTCGCCGTCGAAGTCGGCGTTGAAGCCCTTGCAAACGAGCGGATGGAGCTTGATGGCGTTGCCCTCGACCAGGATCGGCTCGAACGCCTGGATGCCCATGCGGTGCAGTGTCGGAGCGCGATTGAGAAGCACCGGATGGTTGCGGATCACCTCCTCGAGGATGTCCCAGACCTCGGCGTCCTTGCGTTCGAGCATCTTCTTGGCGCTTTTGATCGTGTCGGCGTGGCCGAGCTCTTTGAGCCGGCGGATGATGAACGGCTGATAGAGCTCGAGCGCGATCTTCTTGGGCAGGCCGCACTGATGGAGCCGGAGCGTCGGCCCGACCACGATCACGCTGCGGGCTGAATAATCGACCCGCTTGCCGAGCAGATTCTCGCGGAAGCGGCCCTGCTTCCCCTTGATCATGTCGGTGAGGCTCTTGAGCGGACGGTTGCTCGATGCGAGGACCGGACGCTTGCAGCGGTTGTTGTCGAACAGCGCGTCGACCGACTGCTGCAGCATCCGCTTCTCGTTGCGGATGATGACCTCTGGCGCGTTCAGGTCGACGAGCTTTTTGAGGCGGTTGTTGCGGTTGATGATGCGGCGATAGAGGTCGTTCAGATCGCTCGTTGCGAAGTTGCCGGAGTCGAGCATCACGAGCGGACGGAGATCGGGCGGGATCACCGGGATCACGTCGAGCACGATCCACTCCGGCTTGTTCTCGCTGTCGCGGATGGCCTCCACGATCTTCAGCCGGTTGACGAGGTCCTTCTTTTTCTGCTTCGAGTTGGTCGTGGCCAGCTCCTCGCGCAGCTCCTTGGAGAGCGTGACGAGATCGAGGGAAAGCAGCAGCTTGCGGACCGCCTCGGCACCCATCTCGGCCTCGAAAGCCCCGTCGCCGTAGGTGGCGCGAGCCTCGCGATACTCCTCCTCCGTCAGGAGCTGCTGCTTCTTCAGCGGCGTGTCCTTGGGGTCGAGCACCACGTAGTCCTGGAAGTAGATCACCTTCTCCAGGCTCGACGTCTTCATGTCGAGGAGCGCGCCGAGCCGGCTCGGCATCGCCTTGAAGAACCAGATATGAACCACCGGAGCCGCCAACTCGATGTGGCCCATGCGCTTCCGGCGGACCCGGCTGTGCGTGACCTTGACCCCGCAGCGGTCGCAGATCATGCCCTTGTACTTCATGCCGCGGTACTTGCCGCAGGAGCACTCCCAGTCCTTTTCCGGTCCGAAGATCTTCTCGCACATCAGGCCGTCCTTCTCGGGACGGTAGGTGCGGTAGTTGATGGTCTCGGGCTTCTTCACCTCGCCGAACGACCAGCTGCGGATGTCGTGCGGACGCGCCAGGCTGATTTTTACGGCCGAGTAATCGTTGACGCGATCGTAGGTGGATTCACCGATGCTCACGTGTCGTCTCCCTTAAGCTTTGAACCCGGCTTGTTTCGAACCTGGCTTGCGAACCTGGCGAGTCTTCATCCTGCGCGTACCAACGGCAATCAGCCACGAGCCAATCCGCGGAGCCTCCGCTACACCCGCCGCTTCTCGAGTTGCATGTTGAGCGCGAGGCCGCGGATCTCGTTGGTGAGCACGTCAAAGCTGGCGGGCGTGCCGGCTTCGAGGGTGTTTTCGCCCTTCACCATGCTCTCGTAGATCTTGGTGCGGCCCTCCACGTCGTCGCTCTTGACGGTCAACAGTTCCTGGAGGATGTAGGCGGCGCCATAGGCCTCGAGCGCCCAGACTTCCATCTCGCCGAAACGCTGGCCGCCGAAGCGAGCCTTGCCACCGAGCGGCTGTTGCGTGATGAGCGAGTAAGGGCCGGTGGACCGGGCATGGACCTTGTCGTCGACCAGGTGGTGGAGCTTCAGCATGTAGATGTAGCCCACGGTGGTCTCCTGCTCGAGCTTCTCGCCCGTGCGACCGTCGTAGAGCTGCGCCTTCCCGTGCCGCGGCAGGCCGGCGTCGTCGAGCACGACGTTGATCTCGTCTTCCGTCGCGCCGTCGAAGACCGGCGTGATCGCCTGGAAGCCGAGCTTCATGCCGGCCCAGCCCAGGTGGGTCTCGAGAATCTGCCCGACGTTCATCCGGCTGGGGACGCCCAGGGGATTGAGCAGGATCTGCACCGGCGTGCCGTCGGCCAAGAAGGGCATGTCTTCCTTCGGCAGGATCTTCGCGATCACGCCCTTGTTGCCGTGCCGGCCGGCCATCTTGTCGCCGACGGAGATCACGCGTCTCGCGGCGACGTAGACCTTGACCATCTGGAGCACTCCGGGACGCAGCTCGTCGCCCCGCTTCATGCTGTTGAGCCGCCGGTCACGGGCGTCGATCGCCTCCTCGACGGCGGGCCAGAGCGTCTTGTGGAGCTTTTCGACGTCGGCCTTCCGCTGTGGCGAGCGGAGATCCAGTTCCTCGAGCTTGAAGGCGGCGGCCCGTTCGGCCACCAGCTTGTGGTCCTGATTGCGGACCAGCGGGCTGCCGTCGGCCGCCGTGAGCGGCTTTTGCAGCACCTTCTCGACCTCGGTGACCAGATGCCCGAAGGCCTCGGCGATCTGCGCGTTGCCGGCGTTCTCCGCTTCTTTGAGCTGCTTCTCGAACTCGCGGCGTTCCTCCTCCGAGAGGCTCATGCGGCGCGAGAACTTCTCCGCGGCGATCACCACGCCCTCGACGCCGGACGGCACCTCCAGCGAGTCGTTCTTCACGTCTTCGCCCGCACGGCCGAAGATGGCGTGCAGGAGCTTCTCCTCCGGCGTGAGCTCGGTTTTGCTCTTCGGCGAGACCTTGCCGACGAGGATGTCGCCGGGGCGGACGTACGTGCCGATCCGCACGATGCCGCTCTCGTCGAGGTTGTGCAAAGCCCGTTCACCGACGTTGGGAATGTCGCGGGTGAACTCCTCGCGGCCGAGCTTCGTGTCGCGGATCTCGATGTCGTACTCCTCGATGTGGATCGAGGTGTAGACGTCGTTCTCCACCAGCTCCTCGCTGATGATGATCGCGTCCTCGAAGTTGAAGCCGTCCCAGGCCA
>JBJOKF010000119.1:0-4167 GCA_046046235.1 Planctomycetota bacterium
GGCGCGAGTTCGAGGCGGTCGCCACGCAGGTGGTGGTCGCCACCTCCGGCACCAGCGGGCCTCCGAAGCTCGTCGAGCACTCCTGGGATTCGCTGCTCGCGGCGGCGCGCCTCGCCGAACAGTGGCACGGGCTCGGCTGGATCCTCGTCTACGACGCGACGCGGTGGGCGGGCATGCAGGTCTGGCTGCAGGCGCTCCTCACGGGCGGGCGTCTGATCGTGCCGGCCTCCCGCGATCCCGACACCGTGCTGCGGTCGATCGTCGACGAGCAGGCGGCCGTGTTGCCCGCCACGCCGACGCTCCTGCGCCGGCTGTTCTCGGCGGGGGATCGCAGCCTGCTGTCGCGGGCCAAGGTGGAACGGATCACGCTCGGTGGCGAGGCCGCCGACGGACCGCTCTTGGAACAGGCCAAGGCGGCCTTTCCCGGCGCCAAAGTGACGCAGGTCTACGCGACCACGGAGCTGGGCGAGGTGTTTCGCGTGGCCGACGGGCTGCCCGGCTTCCCGGCGAACTGGCTCGGGCGTTCCCTGCCGGGGGGCGCGCGGCTGGGCATGCGCCGCGACGGCGAACTGCTCGTCCAGCTCTCTCGCGACACCGCCGAGGTGGCCACGGGCGACCTCGTCGAGCGGCGCGGCGAGCGGTACGAGTTCACCGGTCGGCGGAGCGACGTGATCGTCGTCGGCGGGGCGAAGGTGTTTCCGCGGCGGGTCGAGGAGCTGCTCCGCTCGGTGCCCGGCATTTCCGATGTCCGCGTGTACGGCATGCCCAGCGCCATCACCGGCGAGCTCGTCGCCGCCGAGGCGGTGCTGGCCGATCCGCTGCCGCCCGGCGGCACCCCCGAGAGCGTGCGGGCCGCGGCGCTCGCCGCCTGCCGCGCCGGGCTCGAGCCGCACGGCGTGCCGCGGATCCTCGACTTCGTGAAGAAGATCGCCACGAACCCTTCCGGCAAGGTGCCGCGGCGGGCGTCGTGAGCCGGCCGCCGTCGAGCCCGTTGCCGTGAGTCAGTCCGACACTCTCCCGCCTGCCGGCGGCACCGTGCCCACGTCCGTGGTGTCGGGCGGCTCTCGCGGCCTGGGACTCGCCGTAGTCGAGCGGCTGCTGGCTCGGGGAGACAGGGTGGCGACCTTCTCCCGCACGGGCTCGGCGGCCTTGGACGCGCTCGCGGCCGCTTCTCCGGCGCGGTTGCATGTGGAACGTCTCGACGCCGCCGATGCCGACGCTGTGCGCGGCTTCGTCGCCCGGGTCGCCGGGCGGTTCGGCCGCATCGACCATTGCATCGCCAATGCCGCCATCGCCCACGAGGGCGTGCTCGCGACCGCCCGGGACGACGAGATCGACGGCCTGCTCGCGGTGAATCTCCGCGGCGCGATCGTGCTCGTCCGCGAGTGCGTGCGGGAGATGCTGCTGCATCCCGCCACGGAGACCGCCGCATCGGTGGTGGTCGTGTCGTCGGTCGTGGCGGCCCGGGGAGCGCCGGGCCTCTCGGTCTACGCGGCCACGAAGGCGGGGCTCGAGGGCTTCGCCCGGAGCCTGGCCCGTGAGCTCGGAGGCCGCGGCATTCGCGTCAACGCGGTCGCCCCGGGGTTTCTGGAGACCGACCTCTCGGCGCCGCTCTCGGAGCAGGCCCGTGAGCGGATCGTCCGGCGCACCCCCCTGGGGAGGCTCGGGCTGCCGGACGACGTGGTCGGGGCCGTCGACTTCCTGACGAGCCCGCGGGCCGGGTTCATCACGGGGCAGGCCGTGACGATCGACGGCGGCGGCTGAAAATACGAGCTATAGTCGAGTGTCCGCCGCCATTTCAGCCAAAAAGCCGCCGCGGGTGTCTTCGCAGGGATGCCACCCAAGGGAACGGAGTCCGCGCCGACGAGCCTCGCCCATTCTTTATGGGGGGCAGGGCTTTCGCCGCCCACCACAGCCCGTGCTGCCCTCCTCGATCGCGCGTGTTCTCGTCGTCGGCGCCGGTGGCTTCGGCCGCGAGGTGCTCGCCTGGGCCCGTGCCGCCTGGCCGGGCGACGCAAGCCGCATCGCCGGCTTTCTCTCCGCCGACGCGGACGTGCTCGCGGGGCATGCTTGCGGCCTGGGAGTGGTCGGAGATCCGGCCTCCTATGCGCCAGCCGCCGGCGACGGCTTCCTTCTGGCGATCGGCATTCCGTCGGTCCGTCGACGCGTGGCCGAGTCGTTAGAGGCGCGAGGAGCGAACTTCCTGACGCTCGTCCACCCGACGGCGATCGTCGCGCCGACCGCGACGATCGGCCCGGGCTCGATCGTCTGTCCGCACGCGATCGTGAGCGATGCGGCCCGCCTGGGCCGCTGCGCGCTCGTCAACTACCACGCCTCGCTGGGGCACGATGCCTCCGCGGGCGACTACTGCGTCCTGTCCCCGTATGCGTCGCTCGGTGGCCATGCCCGCGCGGCGGAGGACGTCTTCCTCGGCATGCACGCCTCGATCGGTCCAGGGCGGAGCGTGGGGGCCCGGAGCAAGGTGAGCGCCAACTCCTGCGCGCTCGCCGACGTGCCCCCCGATCGGATCGTCTACGGAGTGCCGGGCCGCGTGGGGCCGCTGCTCCACTGAGCGGCACCATGCAGGCCGTGGGTTCGATGAACACGCTCGTGTTCTGGCAGCCGATCGCCAGTCCGCATCAGGAAGCCTTCCTCGAGGCCGTCGCCCGCCGGTTTCCCGGCGAGGTGATCCTGGGAGTGGAGCGGTCGCTGCCCCAGGACCGGATGGAGCAGGGCTGGCGGTCGCCGAAGCATATGAAAATCCGTGTCGTGGAACTTGTCCGGCCCGAGGCGCGGGCCGACCTCGAGCGGCGCGACGGTCCCGACGCCGTGCACGTCTTTTCGGGATTCTTCTCGCATCCGCTGGTCTGGTCGGGCTTCCGGCGGCTGGCCCGCTCGCGGGCCCGGCTCGCCGTCTACTCGGAGGCGCCGGAGCAGCCGCCGGCCACGGGCTGGCTCAAGCGGCTCCGCGGCCGGCTGCTCATGGCCCGGTGGGCGCGGCGGATCGCGTTCGTGCTCGCCATCGGCGGTGTCGGCTGCGAGTTCTTCGCGCGGGCGGGCGTGCCCGCCGGGAAGATCGTCCCCTTCGGCTACTACCTCGACGTGCCGCCGCTGTCCGCTGCCGTTGCCGTGACCGCGACGGATCCGTTTCGATTCGTGGCTGCGGGCCAGCTGATCCGCCGCAAGGGAATCGACCTGCTGCTCGACGCCTGCGGGCGGCTGCCCGCAGGCGGCTGGAGCCTTGATATCTACGGCGAGGGACCCGAGCGGAATCGGCTCGGCGCACAGGCCGACCGCCTCGGCCTGGCGGCGTGGGCGCGTTTCCACGGCGTCGCGCCGCAGGAGGCCGTCTCGGCGGCGCTCGCCGGCGCCGACTGCGCCGTGATGCCGAGCCGGTTCGACGGCTGGGGAATGGTCGCCAGCGAGGCGCTCGGCGCGGGCACGCCGGTGATTTGCACCGGGAGTTGCGGCGCCGCGGCGCTCGCGGACGTGGTCGGGCCGGGCATGCGGGTCGTGGCGGCCGACGCGCCCGGTCTGGTCGCGGCGCTCGAGTCCGCCGTGGCGGCCGGCCGGCCGCGGCTGGAAGAGCGGCGCCGGATCCGCGACGCGATGGCGTCGACTGCATCGGCCGACGCCGCCGCGGAACGGTTCCTCGCCACGGTGGACCGCTTCCATGGATGAAATCATCCTCGAGCCCGGGCGGACCGAGGCCCACTACTGGGCTGACCTCTGGCGGTTCCGCGACCTGTTCGTCTTCCTCGCCTGGCGCGACCTGCTCGTCCGCTACAAGCAGACGGTGTTCGGCGTGCTCTGGGCGGTGCTCCGGCCCTTGCTCACGATGCTCGTCTTCGTCGTGATCTTCGGCCGCATCGCCGGGTTGCCCGCGGACGGCGTGCCCTACGCCCTGCTCGTCCTGGGCGGCATGCTCCCCTGGCAGTTCTTCGCCACGGCGCTGGCCGATTCGAGCGCCAGTCTCGTGACGAACGCCAACCTGATCACGAAGATCTATTTCCCGCGGATCATCCTGCCCACCAGTTCGGTGATCGTGGCGCTCGTCGATTTCGCGATCACGCTCGGCCTGATGGCGATCGTCATGGCCTGGTATCGCTTTCTGCCCCCCGCGCGGATCGTCCTGCTGCCGGTGTTCGTGCTGCTCGCGCTTATGTC
>JBJOKF010000032.1:0-14534 GCA_046046235.1 Planctomycetota bacterium
GCTGGCGAACATGGTGATCTTCGACCAGCTCCCGCCCCCGGCAGCCGACGCCTTCGATCAGCCCGCTCCGTCGGTCGCGCTCGTCTCGGTGGGCGTCGACTCGACCGACCTCGTGATCACCAACGGCCACCGCATCTGGCAGCGGAGCATGACGGTCGGCGGCAGCAACTTCACGAAGGCGCTCGTGCAGGGCATGAAGCTGACCTTCTCGCGCGCCGAGAATCTCAAGCGCAACGCCGTGAAGGCGGAGGATCCCAAGGCCGTCTTCAAGACGATGAAGCCGGTCTTCACGGAGTTCGCCGCCGACCTGCAGCGTTCGCTCAACTATTTCAGCGGCACCGACCGCTCGGCGACGATCCAGAAGGTGCTGCTGCTGGGCAACGCGACCAAGCTCCGGGGGCTGACCGACTACGTCGCCCAGCAACTCCAGCTCGACGTGCAGCGGCTCGAGAAGTTCAACGGGCTCGAGGGCGCCGCCATAGCGACCCCCGCGTTCCGCGAGCAGCAACTGGCCTTCGGCACCGCCTACGGTCTGGCGCTGCAGGCCGCCGAGATGGCCTCGATCGGCACGAACCTCCTGCCCGACGAGATCGTGCGCGACCGGATCATCGAGGCGAAGAAGCCCTGGGCGGTGGCCGCCCTCGTCGGCCTGCTCGCGGCGGCTCTGATCAGCTTCACGAGCGTCTTCGCCGCGTGGACGTCCTACGCTCCCGAGCTGTATGCGGCGGCGTTCGCCAAAGCCAACGACGTCAAGAAGCAGTCGGGCGAGGCGCAGTCCGCGATCGGTCAGGTGCGGGACCGGCAAAAGGCCGCCATCGACCAGCAGCAATGGCTGGCGAAGGTGCGCAATCGACGGTTCGAGTCGCTCGACATGCTGCGGGCCGTGCAGACACTGCTGCCCCGCGACGAGGGGGAGACTCCGCCGGAGAATCCCGCGGACCGTCTTGAGATGCACATCGAGCGGCTCGATTGCCAATATTTCCCCGACCTCGCGACCTGGTTCGGTGGGCTCAAGCAGCAGTGGGAGGAGACCCACGTCAACGAGGAGAAGCAGGCCGCCTCCGAAGCTGGCGCCGATGGCGCGGCCGCCGAGACGCCGCCCGCCGATCCCGCGGCCGGTGAGGCGGCGCCGCCGGACCAGGCCCCCGCTGCCGCCGGTCCCACGGGGGCGGGATGGGTCGTCGAGCTTCAGGGATACCACTTCCATAATGAACAGCGGCACGAGCCCGATACCGGCGCCCAGTTCCTCAGGTCCACGATCGTGAAGGGACTGATGGGCAAGGGAAAGTCGGTCCTGGTCTCGGCGGGTCCCCTGGCCGGCCAGGAAGTGCCGGTGTCGGCGCTCGGCATCGGCTATCCAGTGATCGTGCGGTCGTCGAAGATCCGTACGATCACGATCCCGATCGCGGATCTGAGCGAGGGTGCGACCCGCGGCGGAGAGCCGTTCGGGCGGCCTTCCGCCCCCACCAACCCCAACCTGCCGGAGGAGCCCCAGGAGCTCGTCCTCAAGCGTCAGGACTTTGTGATCCAGTTCTGCTGGCAACCGCATCCTGCCGGCCAGCCTCCGACGGATGCGGCCGCCCAACCCGAGCCCGAGCAGTGACCCTCCGCGCTCCCGCGCTGCCCGAAACCGCACCGACGACTTCCTGATCATGGCCAAACTCTCCGTTCCCGGCAAAATGCCGCCCGCGGTGGCGATCCTGCTCAAGCACCACTTTTGGCTGCTGGCGCTCCTGGTGCCGCTGGTGCTGGTGCCGCTGCTGTTCATGGCGGAGGGAAACCTGCGCGAGCAGATCACGGCGATGCAGGGGCAGATCAAGGGGGCGATCGACGGGCTGCGGGGCGTGCGGCGCATTCCCCAGCACCCCAACAGCTCCTGGACGAGCGAGATCGACGCCAGCACCAAGAAGGTCAAGCTCGAGACGTTCGCCGAGTGGAAAAAGTTCTGGGACAGCCAGAAGTCCCTGCGGGTCTGGCCCGCGAAGCAGCTCGGGGCCGACTTCGTCAAGGCGGTCGAGAGCCTCAAGCCGGGTGGCAGCCTGCCACGACCGATGCTCGAACGGTATCAGGACCGGGTCCGCGGGCTGGTGCGCGAGCTGCCGGGAATGATGGGTGCGGAGAATGCCATGACCGAGGCGGGCGAGGCGGGCGGTCCATCCGGCGGCGCACCGCTCGGGCGGCCGTCCCGTCCGCCGCTCCCGGGGCTCGGACGTCCCGGGGCGGGCGTTCCCGGCGAGGCGGGTGAAGTGTCTCCCTTTTTTCTGACCTGGAATGCCCCGAATCAAAACACGATCTACGCTTCGTTCAATTGGGAGACACCCCCCACGACGACCAAGATTTTACTGGCCCAGGAAGAGTTGCGGGTCTATGGGTTGCTGTGCGAGCTGATCGCCCGCATGAACAAATCGGGCACCGGTCCGCACAATGTGGCCATCGCGGCGGTCGATGAGCTGTTCGTCGGCTATCCGGCGGCTGAGGACAACCCGGGGGGCGTGGGCGGAGGACGGATCACCGTGGTCGCGCCGGCGACCGCCGACCCCTCGATGGGCATGGCGCCGCCGGACATGCCGGCACCGGGCATGGAGGGCGCGGCGGTCGGCCGCCCGCCGCATCCGCGGTTCACGGGGGCGATCTCGGGCGGCGGGGGCATGCCCGGCGACATGGCGGCGTCCGAGCCCGCCAATCCCGACGAGCAGCTTCGCAACTGGATCTATGTCGACTTCACCGGCAAGCCGCTCTCGGCCGCCGAGTTGGCATCGGCCGTCGATGCCCAGATGGTGCACCTGCTGCCGTTCGTCCTGCGGATCGTCATCGACCAGCGACAGATCGACGTGCTCCTCACGGAGCTTGCCACATCGACGCTTCCCATCGACGTACGGCAGTTGCGGATCAACGCGGCGGGCGGCCCGGGCGGAGCCGCAGCGGCGGGAATGTCGGGAGCGGTGCTGGGGGCCGGTGGCGTGCCAGGCGGAGACGGCACGGGCAGCCGGCTCTACGACGTGACGCTTGAACTACGGGGCTCCGTGGGCCTGGCCACCGAGCCGAACGAGGAGGCGGTCGGCCTCGAGCCAGGCGAGGGCGCGGGCCAGCCCGCCGCACCCGCGGAACCCGAGTCGCGACCGGCGGCCAAGGCTGCGGCGACCGTGCGCCGAGAACGCTGGAGGCTCGCGTCATGAAAATTGCCAAACCATCTCTCAGCAAAGACTCCGTGCTGCGGTTCCTCGTGGAGCACGGAGAGAAACTCGGCGTCGGGCTGTTCGCGATCGTCTCGCTGGCGGTCGCCTGGGGCGGCCTTTCGTCGCTGCGCGCCATGCGCCCCTCGGAGGAGCAGGAGCCGCAGGCGATCATCAAAGAGGCTACCGAAGCCGCCGCACACATCGAAGCCGTGAAGATCGCCCCGGACGACGAGCTGACGAGCGAAAAAGGTCTGGCCGCCACGGTAACGCAGTGGCTGTCACCCGAGGTCCAGCCGGCCCCGCCGCGTGCCTTGTTCGACAAGCCTCTGTTCGCCGAACTTGCCCGCCGGAGCAGCCCCACGATCTTGCCGGTCGAGGACCTGCGGGCGGTCGCCGGCGTGGCGGTGGTCGCGGCCAAGCAGAGGCCCGTGGCCGGCCGCCCCGCGGCCGAGCGAACGATCAATCTCGACAGCCCGGCCCCCGCTCCACAGAAGGGCGGAAAGCCACCGCGAGGCGGACGGGGACCGGGGCCGGGCCAGCTCGCGCCGCCGCAGCCGACGCCGGAGATGATGGGCTTCCCGCAGCCGGGCGTCGATCCGACGCAGATGCAGATGCAGGGCAGGATCGTGCCCTACGTGCTCGTGACCGGCCTCATTCCGGTGGCCAAACAGCAGGCGGAGTACGAAAGCCGATTCAGCATGGCGAGCCTGCGCGACCCGAACCTCGACACGCCGCACTGGAACGGGTTTGTCATCGAGCGGATGGAGGACATCCCGGGGACGGAGGGTCGCTGGAAAGAGATCGACATGAAGAAACTGGTCCGCAGCTACTCGGCCGAGTGGGCGGCGGTGCATCCGGAACCGTTCCTGCAGCAGCTCACGCTCGCTCCCGACCAGGAGCAACGCGACCGCACGGTCGCCCCATTGCCGTTCTGCAGCCCGCTGCCGCAACTGGCCGACGGAGCCTGGGGTCTCAAGAGCCTCCATCCCTGGTTCGCCGGCTACCTCGAGCGTCAGGCGGAAGAGCAAAAGGCGGCCGCTGAAAAGCTCCGCCGAGAGTCCGAGGAGAACACGAACGTGTTCGCCGGCGGCGGGCCGTCGAGCCCCTTCGACGGCGGCTTCCAGCCCCCCGGGTTCGGCGCCGGGCCGGATGGCCCGGGCATGATGCCGCCGGACAATCCTGACATGACGGGCATGGTCGATCCGACGAAGCTCGGTCCCGAATACCGGCTCTTCCGCTTCATCGACATGGACGTCAAGGCGGGACATACCTATCGCTACCGCGTCCGGGCTTCCTGCTGGAACCCGAACCTCAACGTTCCCGGCCGCCACCTGGCGGATACCGCCGATTCCAAGAAGCAGAAGCTGGACTCGGACTCGAGCGCCCCGACCACGCCAGTCGTGGTGCCGGACGGCAGCAAGTTGCTCGTGCAGCCGCTGAAGAAGCAGGATCTCAAGCGGATCAAGCCGGGCACGGTGGCCGTGATGATTCTCGGCGAGAAGCCGCAGGCCGGCTCGCTTGCACTGCGGTCGCTGCTGATGGAGGTCGGCGGGCTCGCGAACGTCGATCCCGCCACGACGAAGAAGGGCGACCCCCGATCCCGGGGCGAAGCGATCGTCACCGATCGCGTGCTGCTCGACTACCGCGGCCGGCTCGAGGATCGGGCGGAGACGCGCGGCGGCAAGCCCACGCCTCCCCCGGAGCCGGTCGAGATGCTCTTCCTGCGGCCCGACGGCGGCTTCGACCTGGTGTCGGCGGCCGATTCGCAGCAGGATCTCGACCGGTATGCGGCGACGTTGCCCGCCGAAGGGGGCGGGCCCGCGCAGGCGCCGGGCCAGCCGCAGCCCGGCGCCGAGCCCGGGTTCGGCAATCCGTTCGCTCCCACGAGATGATCGAGAGAAACCGCCTCATGCCGTCATCGTCCGACTTCCGCGTGTGCCTGGCGCCGTCTCTCCTGCCGCCGTGCGCCGCGGCCTGGGCCGCTCTGACAGTGATCGCCGTCTGCGCGCCGGGAGCCTTCGGCCAGCAGGAGGAAGACGCCCGCTTCTCGAACTGGACGCGGATCGAGACCGCCGCCGAGACCCGCGCCTACAAGGAGGCGCTCAAGGGGGGCACTTTCGACGCCACCGCCCGCGGGTATCTCGAGCAGATCGCCCTGCCGCAACTGGCCCTCGAGGCCAATCGGCCCAACATCGAGCGGATCCGCAAGCGGATGCGCGAGTATCTCCTGGCGGACATCGGCGACGCCAAGGCGGCCGAGGAAGCCACCAAGACCTTCCTGACCGTCATGCAGGCTCTCGCCGCGAATGGTGAAGCGGAGCCGGTGGTGCGGGTGAATGCGCTGCTGCTCGTCGGCGAACTCCAGGGCGCGGACCGTAAGCCCTGGCCTCCCGCCGCGCCGGTGCTCGCCAACGCGGCCGTCAATGCCGACCTGCCCAAGGCCGTGCGGGTGGCGGCGGTCGTGGGACTCGCCAGACACGTCGAAGCCGCGCGGGGCCAGGTTGAAGCCCAACAGCGGCTCGGGCCGATCGTCATGCCCGTGATCCGCGCGATCCTGACCGCTGCGAAGGGCGCGGACCAACCGGCCGAAACCGAATGGCTGGCGGCCCGCTGCCTCTCGATGCTCCCGGCGCTGGGGCCGCTGCCGCCGGACGCCGCGACGGAGGTCGTTCGCATCCTCGGCGACGACACGTGCGCGATGAATCTGCGGGTGCGGGCGGCGTCGGCCCTGGGCCTCTCCGCGGGCGCCGACTCCAAGATCGACGTCGCGGCCGCGATCCGGTCGATCGAGGACGTGGGCATCGGCGGGCTCGAGCGGGACGTGGCGAAGGCGGACCGCATCCTGCTCGAGCGGCTGTATGGCGGCGCCTCCGATCAGGTGCCGGGTGGGATGCCGCCGGGCATGCCGCCCCCGGGATTCGGGCCCGGGTTCCCGGGCGGGCCGCCGCCCGGCTTCAGCCCTTCGCCCGAAGGCTTCACCGATCCGTCGCTCCAGCCCCCCGGCGAGCAACTCATTCCGCGCGAGGTCTGCCGCCGCGCGGCTTGGCGGCTGAGCACGCTCGCCGACGCCATCCTCACCGAGGATCGCAAGCGGGGCCTCTCCTCACTTCTGCCCGAGGCCGACCGCCCTCCGGCCGAGAAGTTGGCGCAGCGACTGCGGCGGGCCGCGATTGAACTCGATGCGACACCTGAGGACCCCGTACTGCGACAAGTCCTCCGGGAGCTCAAGCCGGCCCCCGCAGCGGCCGCGCCGGCCGCCGAGGAGGCTGGCGAAGGCCAGCCTCCTGCCGCAGCCCGGTGACCGCCGTCCTCATTACCGCTTGATCAGGTCGCGGACCGTGCCACCCGACGGGATCATCGGGAGCACGTGCTCCTGGTAGGGCACCTGCACGTCGAGCAGGGCCGGCCCCGGCGCGCTGATCAGCCGTTCGAGCGCGGGGACCAGATCCTTCTGCTCCGCGATCGTCTCAGCCTGCCAGCCGAAGCCGTGGGCGATGGCCACGAAGTCGGGATACCGGCACTCCGGCGAGATGCCGTCACCCTGGCCGCAGGCCTCGGGATTGCCGATCGGGCCGAGGTAGGTGTGGGCGCGATTGCCCTTGAAGAAGCGGTCCTCCCACTGCACCACCATGCCGAGGTGCTGGTTGTTGAGCAGCAGCACCTTCACGGGGATGTTCTCGGTCTTGCAGGTGGCGAGCTCCTGGATGTTCATCAGGATGCTGCCGTCGCCGTCGATGTCGACGACGATCGCGTCGGGCCGGGCGACCTTCGCTCCCATGGCCGCCGGCAGCCCGAAGCCCATGGTGCCCAAACCGCTCGAGGAGAGCCAGGTCCGCGGCTGACGGAACTTGTAGAACTGGGCAGCCCACATCTGATGCTGGCCCACGCCGACGGTGATCACGGTGTCGCGGTCGGCCGTGAGCCGGGAGAGCTCGGCGATCGCCCGCTGCCCGACGATCCCGGGGTAGCTCGTGTCGAAGGAGAACGGATCCTCCTTCTTCCACGCGTCGATCTGGTCGTACCAGGGCTGGAGCGAGGCGGTCGGCTTTTCGACGATCTTGTTGAGCTGGTGCAGGGCGTCCTCGACGTCGGCCACGATCGGCACGTGCACGAGCTTGTTCTTGTTGATCTCGGACGGGTCGATGTCGATATGGACGATGAACCCGTGCTGCGCGAACTCGCTGACCTTCCCCGTCACGCGGTCGTCGAACCGCACCCCGATGGCGATCAACAGATCGGCCTGATCGACGGCGTAGTTGGCATAGACGCTGCCGTGCATGCCGAGCATGTCGAGCGAAAGCCGGTCGTCGCCGGGATAGGCGCCGAGGCCCATGAGCGTCATCGTGACCGGGATGCCGGTCTTCCGCACCAGTTCCCGCAGTTCGTCCGAGGCGTCGCCCGTGATCACGCCACCGCCGGCGTAGATGACCGGCCGCTTCGACCGCTTGATGGCCGCGGCGACCTGGGCGATCTGCTCCGGATGGGCGGCACGGGGCTCCGGGCGGTAGCCCGGGAGGTTCAAGGGCGCGTCGTAATCCGGCACGATATTGGTGAGCTGCACGTTCTTCGGCAGGTCGACGAGCACCGGCCCCGGCCGGCCGCTGGTGGCGATGTGGAAGGCCTCCCGCATCACGCGAGCGATGTCGTTGGCATCGGTGACGAGGTAGTGGTGCTTCGTGATGCCGCGGCAGACCTCGACGATCGGCGTCTCCTGGAAGGCGTCGGTGCCGATCACGCTCGTGCCCACCTGTCCGGTGAGGGCGATGAGCGGCACGCTGTCCATCTTCGCGTCGGCGATCGCGGTGACGAGGTTGAGCGCGCCCGGGCCGCTCGTGGCCATGCAGACGCCCGGCTTGCCGGTCGTGCGGGCATAGCCCTGGGCGGCGAAGCCGCCGCCCTGCTCGTGCCGCGGGAGGATCGTGCGGATCTTGTCCTTGTACTTCGTGAGCGACTGGTGGAGCGGCATGCTCGCGCCGCCCGGATAGGCGAAGATCACATCCACGCCCTGCCGCACGAGCGACTCGACGACCACGTCCGCCCCGCTGGTGAAGGCTTCGGAGGCGCGGGGGCGTGAGACGGTGGCCATGGGGAGTCTCCTGGAACGGGGGGACGATCGGGGACCAATCGGGGCGACGGGTCGCCTGTTTAAAAATACACGATAAACGGGCCGTGTCGTCAGGGGGGGCCGGGGACGGCCAGAGTCGCCCGATTGGCCGGAATTCGTGGCCCGCGAGCGGCCGGCACTCGCGTCGGGGCTTCGCATCGGGTGAGCATCGGGTTTAATGATCGCGTGGCCGATTCCAAGGATTCCGGGCCTGCCGGGCGGCTGCTCGGCCTGGCCCGATCGCTCGCGCAGCATGGCGGGTTCGCCGATGTCGTCGCCAGCCTCCGCGCGGGGCATGGCGGCACGATCGGCGGCACCTGGGGTTCGGCGTCTGCGCTCGCGGCGGCGGCCCTCGCCGACGCGAGCGCGTCCCCGGGCCTGCTCGTGGTCGTACTGCCGCACGCGGCCGACGCCGAACTCTTCCCCGACGATCTGGCCCTGTTCACGCCCCACAGCCTCGCGGTGCTGCCGGCGCCGGAACGGTTCGACGACGATCTCACGACGGCCGACCCGGCCGACGCGGAGCGGCTCGCCCTCGTGAAGCGGCTCACCGGCCCCGCGGCCCACCGCCCCCGGATCGTGGTCACGACCATCCAGGCACTGCTCACGCCGCTGCCGGACCCCCGCGCCGTCGAAGACGGCACCCGCCGCCTGGCCGTGGGCGGCCGCCTCGATCCCGCCGAACTGGCCGACTGGCTCACCGCCCGCGGCTGGGAAGCCGCCGACGCCGTCGCCGCGCCCGGCACCTTCGCCCGCCGCGGCGGCATCCTCGACCTCTTCGCGTGCGACTGGGATCGGCCGGTCCGCGTCGAGCTCGACGACGACGAGATCGAGTCGCTCCGCACCTTCGACATCGTCAGCCAGCGCAGCGTCGACACGCTCGACTCGATCGACCTCACCGCGCTCGAGCGGTCCTCCGGCGGCGGTCGACGAACGCACCTCGCCGACATCGTGCCGGCGGCTTCCTGGTGGGCGCTCGTCGAGCCGGGGGAGATGGCCGAGGAGGCCGTGCGGGCCCACCAGCGGCTGTCGCATGCCGGAGCCGACGCCGGCCCGGCGGCCGGGCTCTCCACACCCGAGGAGACTTTCTCCCGAATCTATCGGTTTCCGTCGGTCACGCTGTCCGCCGTCGCGGCCTCGAGTCTGGAGGCCACCGCGACGCTGGCCATCGAGAGCGTGGAGCGGTTCACCGGCGTGCTCGACCGCGTGCAGGCGGAACTCGAGACGGTCGGCAAGGACCAGGAGGTCTGGCTCGTCGCCCCGAGCGACGCCGAGGAGGCCCGGCTCCGCGAACTGCTCGCGGCCTGTGGCCCGGCCCGGGCCGGGCGGCTCCACTTCACCCGCGGCCACCTCTCGGGCGGCTTCCGCCTCGTCCCGGAGAAAGTCGTCCTGATCTCGAGCGGGGAACTGTTTCGCCGCGAGGATGTCGCCGCCACGCGGCCTGCCAAGCACAGGCTCGCGCGGGCGATCGACACCTTCCTCGATCTGCACGAGGGCGACTACGTCGTGCACGTGGCCCACGGCATCGGCCGCTACCGCGGGCTCAAGCTCCTGGAGAAGCACGGCCGCACGGAGGAGTTTCTGGAGCTCGAGTTCGCCGAGAGCACGCGGATCTACGTGCCGGCGGCCTGCATCGAGCTGGTGCAGAAGTATGTTGGCGGCTCGAAGCTCGCCCCGAAGCTCGCGAAGATCGGCGGCACGCTCTGGGAGCGGCAGAAGCAGGCGGTGGAGCGGGCCGTGGCCGACATGGCCGCCGACATGCTCCAGCTGCAGGCCCGCCGGGAGAGCCGGCCCG
Source organism: Planctomycetota bacterium (assembly GCA_046046235.1). Taxonomy (GTDB): domain Bacteria; phylum Planctomycetota; class Planctomycetia; order Pirellulales; family UBA1268; genus CAMCQY01. The sequence continues at coordinate 10,076 of JBJOKF010000032.1, forward strand.
GCGTGGCGTTTCCGCCCGACACGCCCTGGCAGCGGGCCTTCGAGGACGCCTTCCCCTACGACGCGACCCCCGACCAACGCACGGCGATGGAGGCGATCCGCGCCGACCTCGAACGGCCGCGGCCGATGGACCGGCTGCTCTGCGGTGACGTCGGCTTCGGCAAGACGGAAGTCGCAATGCGAGCCGCGTTCAAGGTGGTGGAGGCCGGCGCGCAGGTGGCGGTGCTCGTGCCGACGACGGTGCTCGCCGAGCAGCATCGCCGGACCTTCTCGGCCCGCTTCGCGGAGTTCCCGTTCACGGTCCGCGCCCTCTCCCGGCTGACGGGCACCGCCGAGGAGCGGGAGACGCTCGAGGGGCTCGCCCGCGGCACCGTCGACATCGTGATCGGCACCCACCGGCTCGCGCAGAACGACATCCACTTCGCGAACCTCGGGCTCGTCGTGGTCGACGAGGAGCAGCGATTCGGCGTCGACGTCAAGGAGAAGCTCAAGGCCCTCCGCGCGAGCGTGGACGTGCTCACGATGACCGCCACGCCGATCCCGCGCACGCTCCACATGGCCATGCTCGGCATCCGCGACATTTCGAACCTCACCACGCCGCCTGCCAACCGCATGGCCGTCGAGACCCGCGTCGCCCGCTGGGACGCCCGCCTGATCCGCGGCGCGATCGACCGCGAGCTCGCCCGCGGCGGGCAGGTGTTCTTCGTCCACAACCGCATCCTCGACATCCACAAGGTGTCCCAACGCCTCCAGCAGATCGTGCCGGAGGCGTCGATCGTGATCGCACACGGCCGGCTGTCGGAGGCGGAGCTCGAGGACGTCATGCTCGCCTTCGTCGAGGGACGGGCCGACATCCTGCTCGCGACCACGATCATCGAGAGCGGCCTCGACATCCCGCGGGCCAACACGATCTTCATCGACGAGGCCGACACCTACGGCCTGGCCGACCTGCACCAGCTCCGGGGCCGCGTCGGCCGGTCGCACCACCGGGCCTACTGCCACCTGCTCGTGGACGAGGCCGCCACGCTCACGTCCACGGCCGCCAAACGGCTCCGCGCGATCCAGGAGTTTTCGAGCATGGGCGCCGGCTTCTCGCTGGCGATGCGGGATCTCGAGATCCGGGGCGCCGGCAACCTGCTCGGCACGCAGCAGAGCGGCCACATCGCGACGGTCGGCTACGAGCTCTACTGCCGGCTGCTCGAGCAGGCGGTCCGCGGCCTCAAAGCCCTGCCTCCCTCCGAGCCGCCCCCGGTGACGATCGACCTGCCCGGCGCCGCCTGGCTGCCCCGTGACTTCATTCCCGACGTGCGCACGAAGATCGACGTCTACCGCAGGCTGTCGCGGGTCACCGCGGAGCCGCAGGTCGACGACCTCGCCGCCGAACTGGCCGACCGGTTCGGGCCGCTGCCGGACGAGGTGCGGCGGATGCTGGAGTTTGCCCGGTTGCGGATCGCCGCCGCCACGCACGGCATCGACTCGATCACGCGGCAGCCGGGGCTCCTGATGATCGGCCACCACGATATCCAGGCGATCCAGCGGCTCCGGGCGACCTGGCAGGCTGGCGGGGGCACGATGCGGGTGGTGGGCGACCGGACCGCGGTCGTGCCGCTGGAATCAAGGACCGCCGAGGATCCCGATCGTCTTCTGAAGCTCGTCAGGACGCTCTTGCGACCCGCTCGCGGCCGTCCCTATAGTCCTCGCCCCCAGACGCCCGCCGCGCGGCCATGACGCGGCTTTCGACGGGCCGCCCTGGAACCTCGAGCGAGTCCGCGATGCCCCATGCAGGCTGCACAGCCATCGTGACGGTCGACGCCGCGCCGGCCTCGGCCCGGATGCGCCCGGCAGCCTGGGCGGTCTGGGCGAGCCTCTGCGCCGGCTGGCTGACCGGCGGCTGCTTGCTGACTGGCTGGCACGCGACGCACGCGCTGGCAGAGGATCCGCCCGCCGCCCGCCCCGCAGCTGATGACGATCCGGTCGAGGCGCTCAGGCAGGGCGGGCGTGCCGCCGTCGGCCCCGGCCAGATGCCGCACGTGCCCAAGCCGCTGACGCGCCCCGAGGGCTGGCCGGGAGCGGAAGGTGACAAGCCCCGGCGCGGCGGCAAGCCCACCGACAACCATGTCCTGTCGAGCATCCTGCCCAACCCAGGCGGACCGCTGGAGCAGCTCCTGCCGGCCCGCGACGCCAAGGCGGCGATCCCGGAGGATGGCACGCTGGCGGAGGGATCCGGAGTCATTCAGGCCGGCTTCGAGGACGGCCTGCCCGCGGGGGCGAAGCTCGCCGACCAGCAGGTGCTCGTGCACTCCCTCGACAGCGCGCGGGTCGTGGCCCGCGTCGGTCCGGAAGTGGTGCTCGAGGGCGACCTGCTGACGCCGTCGGCCCTGGCCTGGCTGGAGAAGGTATCGGGCGGGCTCACGCCCGAGCAGGTCCGCGAGCTGCGGACCCAGATCTGCCGCCAGCTGATCAAGCCGCACGTCGAATCGCTCGTCGTCTACATCGACGCCTGCCGCACGATCCCCGAGGACCGGCTGCCGGACATCGAGAAGAAGGTCAACGAGGCGTTCGACCAGCAGCAGCTGCCGCGGCTGGTCAAGGAGGCGGGGGTCGCGAACGCCATCGAGTACGACCAGCTCCTCAGGTCGCGCGGCCAGTCGCTCGACCGGATCCGCAAGACCTTCTTCGAGCGGGCGCTCGCGCAGCAGTGGATCCAGCAGAAGGTGATCGACGATGCGGAGATCCCGCATGCCGAGATGATCGCCTGGTATCAGAATCACCTGGCCGACTACGACTTTCCGGCGAAGGTCCGCTTCGAGCAGCTCACGGTCAAGTTCGGCTCCGGACGCACCCGCGGCCAGGCCTGGAACCTGCTCGCGGCGATGGGCAACGAGGTCCAGCAGGGCAAGCCGTTCGCCGACGTCGCCCGCTCCCGCTCGGAAGGGCCGACCGCGTCGAGCGGCGGCGGCTACGATTGGACCACCAAGGGCAGCCTGGTCTCCAAGGCGGTCGACGAAGCCGTGTTCACGCTCCCGGTCGGCCAACTCAGCCCCATCCTCGACGACGGGACGGCGCTGCACATCGTCCGTGTCGCCGAGCGCACCGACGCCGGCCGCGTCCCCTTCATCGAGGCTCAGGTCGAGATCCGCGCGAAGCTCCACGAGGAGCGACGCCAGCGCGAGATGGAGACCTACCTGGCGACCATCCGCGAGCGCACGCCGGTGTGGACGATTTTCGACGACGAGGCCGGCGGCGGTCCCGTCCAGACAGCGTCCCAGCCCCGCACCACGCGGTGAGCTGTCGCGGGACCCGCCGCAGCGATTGCCGCCCCGCGCCGCGCGGGCTAGACTCCACTGCCCCATCCGTGGCCGCGGTGCCTCCGGCGGTCGAGCCCCCCGCAGGCTGCCGCGACGCCCAGGAGATACGCCCATGAGTGTTCCCGCCTCCGCCCCGACCCCCGCCCCCGCCGCGCCGCCGTGGCCTGGAAGCAAGTCGGCCGGCACCGCGCGGCTGGACATCGACGGCCGTACGGTCGACCTGCCCGTGATCGTGGGCACCGAGGGCGAGCACGGCATCGACATCGCCAAGCTGCGCGGCGTCACCGGCGCCATCACGCTCGACGAGGGCTTCGTCAACACCGGCTCCACGACGAGCGCCATCACCTTCCTCGACGGCGAGAAGGGCATCCTCCGCTACCGCGGCTATCCGATCGAGGTGCTGGCCGAGAAGTGTGATTTCGTGGAGGTCGCCCACCTGCTGATCTACGGCGAGCTGCCCGACGCATCGCAGCTCGAGTATTTCCGGCAGTCGCTCTCGCACCACACGATGATCCACGAGGACATGCGCAGCTTCTACAACGGGTTTCCCCGTGACGCGCATCCGATGGCCATCGTCGGCAGCGTGGTCGGCGCCCTCTCGACCTTCTACCAGGACTCGCTCGACGTCAGGGATCCTCGGCAGGTCGAGATCAGCGTGCACCGGCTGCTGGCGAAGCTGCCCACGATCGCCGCCTACAGCCACAAGAAGTCGATCGGCCAGCCGCTGATGTATCCGCGGAACGACCTCTCCTACTGCGAAAACTTCCTGCACATGATGTTCGCGGTGCCCTGCGAGGAGTATCACTGCGACCCGGACTTCGCCGACGCCCTCGACATGCTGCTGATCGTGCACGCCGACCACGAGCAGAACTGCTCGACGTCGACGGTGCGCATGGTCGGATCGAGCGACGCCAATCTCTTCGCCAGCATCTCCGCCGGCATCTCGGCGCTTTGGGGCCCGCTCCACGGCGGCGCTAACCAGGCCTGCGTGGAGATGCTCGAGCGGATCGTGGCCGACGGCGGCAACGTGCAGAAGTACGTCGACATGGCCAAGAAGAAGGACTCCGGCTTCCGGCTCATGGGCTTCGGCCACCGCGTCTACAAGAACTACGACCCGCGGGCGAAGCTCATCAAGGCGACCTGCGACAAGCT
>JBJOKF010000034.1:0-3501 GCA_046046235.1 Planctomycetota bacterium
TTATGAGTCCCCTGCTCTAACCGCTGAGCTACGGGCCCGAGTCAGCCGCAGGCGACGCCGCGACATCACGGCAATATCGCCTCCGAGCGGCCTTCGGGAAAGAGCCGCCAGGCCCGCCCGCACCGGTCAACCACCCGCACCGTCGCGGCCATCCTGCCAACGGCTGCGATACTGCTTCGGCGACAGGCCGGTCTTCTTCTTGAAGAGCTTCGAGAAGTGGAACTGGTTCTCGAACCCGAGGCCGAGGGCGATCTGCTTTACCGAGAGCGACGAATTGCGGAGCATCGCGCCCGCCCGGCCGATCGCGAGCGCCAGGTGATATTGGTAGGGGGTCTGACCGGTCTGCTGCTTGAAGACGCGGAAGAAGTGCGTGCGGCTGACGTCGAACTGACGGATCAGATCCTCGACCACCGGCAGCCCACCAGGATCCTCCTCGAGCGCCAGCCGCGCGCGGCGGACGACGTCCTGCAGCCGCGGCACCGGCCGCTCGACCGTCGACGCGTTCGCCAGCCGCGCCAGGATCTCGAGCAAGCGGGCCGCCGCGACTTGGGCGAAGCCGGGCGACTCTGACCGCAAGAGGTCGAGGATCGAGGCGAACGTCCCGCCCAGGTCGCTCGTGGCACCGATCCGGACGAGCGGCCGCTTGGGTGACAAGGCGCCTGCGGCCGTGAGCTTGTCGGCCGTCGTGCCGATGAAGTGCACCCAATAAGTGCCCCAACCGGTCGCCTTCGTCGGCCGGTAGCGATGCCAGACCCCCGGAAAGAGGACGACCGCGTCGCCGGGCTCGAGCGGCACGAGCCCCGTCGCCCGCGATTCGTACTCACCCCGGCCGTGCGTGACGGAGACGATCGCATACTCGCTGAGCACGCGGCCCGCGTCCCAGACGTAAAAGTGGCCGGAGGGGTGCCGCCGCTTCGGCAACTGATCCACGCCGGGGCCGGCGGGCTGATAGCCGGCGCCGGTCACGCTCAAGCCCCAGACATGGTCCCGAGGGTTCACGGCCAGATAGCGGTAGTACTCCTTGGCACTTTTACGCATGCGTCGTCGACCTGCTGGGAGCCCGAATGGGCCGTTGTGCCGGGCCTGCCGCCGGGAAGACGCCCCGCGCTCGGGCGGCGCCCGACCAGGCACAAAAGTATATTGGTTTGTACCTTTGGACATGGCACGCCGACAGGGGGCCGGAAAAGATCGGGGCTCCACCGGCAAGCAGCCAGCCACCGTCATTGAACACTCCCATGCCGATTCGCCGTCGTCAGTTGCTCGGAGCCGCCGGAAGCATCGCCGTGGCGAGCCTGGCCGTGGAGAGCCTGGCCGGTCGCGAAGCGACGGCCCAGCCGGCGGGAGCGTTTCAACCGGCGACCGAACCGGTGCTCCTGCCGCCCCGCCCGGAGCAAGGCCTGCTCTTCTCCTGCAAGTATGGCATGACGCAGGGGGCGAGCCTCGAGGAGCGACTCGTTGCGGCCCGCGAGGCCGGCATGGACGGCGTCGATTTCGACGCCGCCGCGAGCGTGACGCCCGAGGCGATCCGCGAGGCCGCGAGCCGCACCGGCGTGTTCATCCACAATGCCATCAACCACGATCACTGGAAGAAGACGTTCACGAGCCCCGACACGGCGACGCGCGCGGAGGCCCTGGCCAACCTGAAGCATTGCCTGCGGGTCTCGCATGCCGCCGGTGGCAGCGGTGTCTTGCTCGTGATCGGCAAAGCGGCGGACGGGCCCGAGGGGCCGGACCGCGCCCGCGCGGAGATCCGCCAGGCGCTGCCGCTGGCGGCCGCGCTCGGCCAGAGGATCCTGTTCGAGAACGTCTGGAACGGCATGTTCTATGCCGACGACGGCCCCCGTGATCAATCCGCAAAACCCTGGGCCGACTACATCGACTCCTTCGACAGCCCGTGGGTCGGCGCCTATTTCGACCTGGGCAATCATGCCCGTTACGGCGACGTCGCGGCCTGGGTGCGTGAACTCGGCCCCCGGATCGCCAAGCTCGACATCAAGGGCTACTCCAAGACGCTGGGCGACAAGGAGGGGAAGTGGAAGGGCTTCGTCGACATCAACGCCGGCGACATCGACTGGGCCGCCGTGCGGGGGGCGCTCCGCGACATCGGCTTCACCGGCTGGGTCACGGCCGAAGTGGGCGGCGGCGACGTGAGCCGCCTGCGCGCCGTTCTCGACCAGATGCGAACCGCCCTGTTGGGATGATGGTGCTGCGATGATCTTGCCCGGGATGATCTTTGCCGGAACGAAGCTTGTACGATGAAGGAACACGCCATGAACGCCTCGCGTCTCGCCCAGAGCGTCCCCCCGATCTACCGGGGCCCGCTGCCCCACGTCACCGCGGTCGAACGGGTGCCGGTGACGGTCTACGAGCAGCCGGCCGACGCCAGCCGCGCCGTGGCCCGCGAGATCGCCGACCTGGTCGTGGAGCGGGCGCGGGCGGGGCGGACGACGGTGCTCGGGCTGGCCACGGGGAGCACGCCCGTCGGCGTTTACGACGAGCTCATCCGGTTGCACCGCGAGGAGGGAGTGTCGTTCGCCTCCGTGGTGACGTTCAACCTCGACGAGTACTGGCCCATGGAGCCAGGCGCCCTGCAGAGCTACCACCGCTTCATGCGGGAGCATCTCTTCGACCATGTCGACATTCCCGCCGATGCCATCCATATTCCCGACGGCACGTTGCCGCGGGCCACGGTCGCCGAGGCCTGCCAGCGATACGAGGAGCGGATCCGCGAGGCCGGCGGCATCGACCTCCAGATCCTCGGCATCGGCCGCACCGGCCACATCGGCTTCAACGAGCCGGGCAGCGCCGTCGAGAGCCGCACCCGCATGATCACGCTCGACAGCGTGACCCGATCCGACGCCGCGAGCGACTTCTTCGGGGAATGGAACGTGCCGCGGCAGGCGATCACGATGGGCGTGGGCTCGATCCTCGACGCCCGCCGGATCGTGCTCTTGGCCTTCGGCGAGCACAAGTCTCCGATCGTGCAGAAGGCGGTGGAGCAGCCGCCCTGCATGCACGTCTCGGCCAGCGCCCTCCAGCAGCATCCCGACGCGCGATTCGTGCTCGATCGGGCGGCCGCCGCCCGGCTGACGCGGTTCGAGTCGCCCTGGCTCGTCGGGCCGCTCGAGTCGCTCGGGCTCGAATGGACCGACGCACTCACCCGCAAGGCGGTCATCTGGCTGGCGCTGGCGGTCGGGAAACCGATCCTCAAGCTCACCGACGAGGACTACAACGAGCACGGCCTCCAGGATCTGCTCTCGAAACGCGGCCGGGCCTACGACATCAACATCGAGATCTTCCGGCGGATGCAAGACACCATCACCGGCTGGCCGGGAGGCAAGCCGGGGGCGGCGCGACGCATCCGGGGCCGGGCGACGCCCGAGGCTCACGACGAGTTTCCGAAGCGGGTGGTCGTGTTCAGTCCCCATCCCGACGACGACGTGATCAGCATGGGCGGAACCTTCATCCGCCTCTGTGAGCAGGGGCACGAGGTGCACGTCG
>JBJOKF010000099.1:0-4974 GCA_046046235.1 Planctomycetota bacterium
GCCGATGCAGGCGATGAGATCCCGGCTGACCGTGGTCTTCATCAGCTTCGACTCGCTGAGCGGGCCGTCGCCGTCCATCGGGCACTTGCTGGGGTCGGCCGAGGAAAAGTCCATGTCCGCCGGCACGGTGCCGCTCGAGCCGAGGACGTCGCCTCGGCTGAAGTGCCACGTGGAGCAGAAGTTGGTGTTGTGGCCATCGTCCCAGATCTTCTGCTTCTGGGCCGCTGTCGAAACGTCCGCAGGCCCGTTCGCACCACCAAAGTTCACTGCCGAGGTCTTGGTCTTCCAGCGGGTCTTGTTGACGCTGCCCGTGGTCGCCGCGCCGGTGTAGTCGGCCACCTTTTCGTTGACCTTCGACGGGTTCAGGGCGTCGAGGGCCTTGCCGGGGTTGACGACCTTGTTCTTGATCACGTCAGCCACCCAGCCGACGCGGCGGACGTCGCCGTCGCGGAGGTGGTCGAAGGCACCGGTCGACAGCTGGCCGCGCTCGGCGACGTCCTGGTCGGCGGTGATGAGGAACGACCGGCCGAAGCCGTTGAGGGTGGTATTGGCACCCGCGGCGATGGCCGTCTGCCGGGCCGAGGAGAGGGCCGGCAGCAAGAGGGCCACGAGCAGCCCGATGATCGCGATCACGACCAGCAGCTCCACGAGCGTGAAACCGTGTCGCTTTCGCAGGGCGAAGGATGACGACATGACTGGATTCCTGGGGAGGGATTTCGTCTCCGGGCCGGCGACATGCCTGCCCGTCGACGGCGTCAACCTACGGCGGCCCCGTCAGCGGGCTGCGAGCGGGCCGTGAGAATTGGATGAGTTCGGCGGGGCGGGCCGCCGGTCGTCCGGGAGGGCGGTGCAAAATCTCAAGTCAGTCGTGCAAATCATCATGGACACCGATTGTTCCGCGTGGAATAAAGCTTAGATGCCGTTGGTCAGCCGTCCCTCTGGAGTCCGCCTGTGAAGACGTCTCGCACCCCCCGGAAGGTCCGCACCGCCATCGTCGGCCTCGGCTTTGGCGCCGAGTTCATCCCGATCCACCGGCTCCATCCCCATGCGGAACTCATCGCGATCTGCCAGCGGTCGCAGGAGAAGCTCAACCAGGTCGGAAAGGCCTACGGCGTCGAGCGGCGGTACACGAGCTACGCCGACCTCTTGAACGACAAGGAGATCGACGCCGTCCACATCAACTCGCCGATCCCCGACCACGCACCGATGTCGATCGCGGCGCTCGAGGCGGGCAAGCACGTGATGTGCACCGTGCCGATGGCCACGAGCGTGGAGGACTGCAGGCGAATCGTCGACTTGGTCGCGAAGACCGGGCTGAAATACATGATGGCCGAGACGGTCGTCTACGCCCGCGAGTTTTTGTTCATCAAGCAGCTGGCCGACCGGGGCGACCTCGGTCGGATCCAGTTCGTGCAGGCCAGCCACCAGCAGGACATGGACGGCTGGCCCAACTACTGGCCGGGCCTGCCGCCGATGCACTACGCCACGCACTGCGTCGGGCCATGCCTCGCGCTCGAACGGAAGGACGCCCAAGAGGTGAGCTGCTTTGGTTCGGGCCGCATCCGCGAGGAGCTGATCAAGCACTACGGCTCGCCGTTCGCGATCGAGACGGCGCACGTGAGGCTTCGCGACAGCGACGTCGTCGCGAGGGTGATCCGCTCGCTCTTCGACACGGCCCGGCAGTATCGAGAGAGTTTCGATGTCTATGGCTCGAAGGCCAGCTTCGAGTGGCAGCTCGTCGAAGGGGATGAGCCGGTGCTCCACACGGCGAAGAAGCCCGAGGCCGAGATCCCCGCCCGGGTGCCGGTGCCCGACTTCGCGCATCTGCTGCCGGAGCCGATCCGGCGGTTCACGACCGGCGGCGTCTACGATGCCGAAGACCACCAGCACCTCTCCTTCACGCAGGGGGGCGGCCACGGTGGCAGCCATCCGCACCTGGTGCACGAGTTCGTATCGGCCCTGGTCGAGGGCCGCGATCCGTATCCCAACGCGAAGCAGAGCGCCAACTGGACCTGCACCGGCATCCTGGCCCATGAGTCGGCCCTGCAGGGCGGCGCGATCCTCAAGCTGCCCGAGTGGAGTTTTTCGAGCTGATCGACCGCGATTGCATCCCGGTTCCGCCCATCGCATCCCCGGAGAGGTGACTTATGCGTCGGTATTTGTGGGCCTTGCTCGTCGCGGCCATGCTGGGCACGTCGGCCGCGGCCGAGCCACCGCTCAAGGTGCTTTTCCTCGGCGACAACGGCCATCACAAGCCCGCGGAGCGGTTCGCGCAGCTCGAGCCCGTGCTCGCCCCGCGGGGCATCGAGCTCGTCTACACCGACCGGGTGTCCGATCTCGATCCCCAGGTGCTGGCTGCGTACGACGCGGTCGCGGTCTACGCCAACACCGACACCCTGCCGCCGGCGGCAGAGGCGGCCATCCTCGACTTCGTCCGCGACGGCAAGGGGCTCGTGCCGCTCCACTGCGCGAGCTTTTGTTTTCGCAACTCGCCCGCCTGGGTCGATCTCGTCGGCGCCCAGTTCCAGAAGCACGGCACCGGCGAGTTTCGCACGGTCAACGTCGCGCCTGAGCACCCGATCATGAAGGGTTTCGGCGGCTTCAAGAGCTGGGACGAAACCTACGTCCACACGAAGCACAACGACCGCGGCCGCACGATCCTCGAGGAGCGGGTGGAGGGCGACGGCCGCGAGCCTTGGACCTGGGTCCGCCAGGAAGGAAGGGGCCGCGTCTTCTACACGGCCTGGGGCCATGATCAGCGGACCTGGAGCCATCCCGGCTTCCACAATCTCGTCGAGCGCGGCATCCGGTTCGCCGCGGGCCGTGATCCCGCGGCGGCGGGCGCCTACGTCGATCACCCCGTGATGACGAGGCCGCCGGCAGGCCTCACGGCCTTCGAGTACCAGCCGGCGAAGGTGCCCTTCTATGCCCCCGGCGGCACCCGCAAGGGCGACGACCAGATCACGACGATGCAAAAGCCGCTCTCCCCCGAGGAGTCGCGGCGGCATGCGATCACGCCGCAGGGTTTTCGCGTCGAACTGTTCGCGAGCGAGCCGCTGCTCGAGGGCAAACCGCTGGCATTCGCATTCGACGGCGACGGAGCCGTGTATGTGGCCGAGAGCGTCGACTATCCGAACGACCTGGTCGAGCCGGCGCAGGACGATCCCGCGGCGCCCGTCGAGGGCCGCGACCGGATCGTGAAGCTCACCGACACCGACGGCGATGGCCGCGCCGACCGCCGCGACGTGTTCGCCGAAAAGCTCTCGGTCCCCACGAGCCTGCTCGCCCACGACGGCGGGCTCGTCGTCGCGATGGCGCCGAATGTGCTTTATCTCAAAGATACCGACGGCGACGGGAAGGCGGACGTGCGGAAGCTCCTCTTCACCGGCTGGGGCACCGGCGACACGCACGCCGGCCCGAGCAACCTCACCTGGGGCTTGGATGGCTGGATCTACGGCATCGTGGGCTATTCCGGATTCAACGGCGCGGTCGGCGGGGAGACGCTCCGGTTTGGCGCCGGCTTCTGGCGGTGCCGCCCCGACGGCTCGAAGGTCGAATATCTCCGCAGCACGAACAACAACTCCTGGGGCTTCGGCTTCAGCGAGGAGGGGCTCGTCTTCGGCTCCACGGCCAACGGCAACCCCAGCGAGCACATGCCGCTGCCCAACCGGGTCTACGAACGGGTCCGCGGCTGGAGCGCCACGACCCTCGGCGGTATCGCCGGCTCACCCGAGATGGAACTCGCAGCGAAGGTCACGGGCGACGGCGCCGTCGCGATCCGACAGGTGGATCATCACGGCCGGTTCACCGCCGCCGCCGGCCACCGGCTCTACACGGCCCGGGCCTATCCGCAGGAGTACTGGAACCGCACCGCGTTCGTCTGCGAGCCGACGGGCCACATCGTGGCGACGTTCCAGCTCCTGCCGACCGGCGCCGCCTTCCGCAGCCGCATGGCCTGGGACCTCATCGCCAGCGACGACGAGTGGACGGCGCCGATTCAAGCCGAGGTCGGCCCCGACGGCCAGGTGTGGGTGATCGACTGGTACAACTTCATCGTCCAGCACAACCCCACGCCGGCCGGCTTCGAGACCGGCAGGCGGGGCGCCTACGTCACGCCGCTCCGCGACAAGACGCACGGCCGGATCTGGCGGGTGGTCCACGAAGCTGCGCCGAGCACCGTGCGGAAGTCGCTCGCGTCCGCTGCGCCCGAGGAGCTCGTCGCCGCCCTCGGCGACGACAACATGTTCTGGCGGGAGCGGGCCCAACGAAAGCTCGTCGAGCGGGGGGGCGGCCGGGCCGACGGCGGCCGCGACGTCGTCCCCGCCCTCATCCGGCTCGTCGAGAACTCCTCGGTCGATGCGCTTGGATTGAATCCCGCCGCGATCCACGCCATCTGGACGCTCCGCCAACTCGGCGCCCTCGAGGGTCCGCAGGCCGATTCGCTGGCAGTCGCGCGGGTGCAGTCGGCGCTTGCGCATCCCTCCGCGGGCGTCCGCATGAACGCGATCAAGGCGCTGCCGCGGGACGCCGGTACGCTCGTGAAGCTTTCCGGCGCGACGGTCTGCGACGATCCCGCGCCGCTCGTGCGGCTGGCCGTGCTCGAGGCGCTCGGCGAATGGGCCCCGTCGCCCGAGGCGGCGACGCTCGTCACGAAGATGCTCGCCGATCCTCGGACGCTCGCCGATCCGGTGCTCGCCGACGCGGCCACGAGCGCGGCCGCCGTGCAGGCGGCCGGCGTGCTGCCGGCCCTGCTCACAGCCGAACCGGCCGCGGCGAAGGTGTCGACCGCCCGGCTCTTGCTCGTCGAACGCGTGGCGGAGCACGTCGCCCGTGGCGCCGACGGCCCGGCGGTGGCCGCCCTGCTCGTGCGGCTCCCCGACGCCCCGCAGCCCGTCGCGGTCGCGGCGATCACGGCCCTGGCCCGCGGCTGGCCCAAGGGCACCCCTGCGGCGTTCGGCCCGGAAGCCGACGCGG
>JBJOKF010000177.1:0-5799 GCA_046046235.1 Planctomycetota bacterium
ACACGTAGAGATTGGCCAGCGGCGTCTGCTCCTTGAACTTCAGATACTGGCCGTGCCGGAAGCCGCCGCCCGCGAGGATGATCGGCAGGTTGCGGCTGTCGTGCTTGTTGGCGTCGGAGAGATTGGAGCCGTAGAGCACGGTGGTGTTGTCGAGGAGCGTTCCAACCGGCTCGGGAATCGCCTGCATGTCCGAGAGCAGGCGGTCGAGCGACCGGAAGAGCATCGTCTCGATCATCTTCAGCTGCGCGATCTTGCTTTCGTCGCCGCCGTGGTGCGTGAGCCCGTGGATCTGGTCGGTGATCCCCTCCATGTTCGGCCGGACGTAGATCTGGCCGAGGCACACCGTCACGACGCGGGTGCTGTCGGTCTGGAGGGCGAGCCGGGCCATGTCGTACATGAGGTTCGTGGCCTGCTCCATCTCCTCGTGCTTGACGTCCGCAGGCTCCGCCATCTCGACGGTCGGCTTGGGCCGCCGCTCCCAGGCCTCTCCCGCATCGAGCGCCCGCTCGACGTCGCGGACCGACGTGAAATACTGGTCGAGCCGCTCCCGATCCCGTCCGCCGACCCGCCGCCCCAGCCCCCGCGCCTCGTCGCGCACGAAGTCCAAAACGCTCTTGCCACGATTGAGCTCGGCGATCCGCTGCTCCGTCTCGGCGGGCGAGCCCTGCACGAAGAGCTTGCGATAGACGGCGGCCGGGCTCCCGATCAGCGGCATCTCGACGCCGCTCCGGAGGATCGACGGCGTGCCGGTGCCGATCGTGCCGACGAGCAGCGGGAGCGAGGGGAAGCGGGTGTGCGCGCCGATCTGTTCGGCGACCAGTTGGTCAATGGAGATCGTGTTCTTGAAGTTGCTCGCCGTGGGCTGCGGGGCGCCGCTCAAGAAGGTCCGCGTGGAGCGATGGCCGTCGGAGTTGTCCTGGTGCGAGAGGCCGCTGAAGACGGTCATCCGGCTGCGGTGGCCCGCGAGGATGTCGAGGTAGGGCGTCGATTCGTAGTCCCGACCGGCCGTCTGTGGAAAGAAGTTGCCCGGGAGCACGCCCATGTCGGCCATGATGCAGAGCATTCGCTGCGGCGGCGCGGCGGATGCGGCGCCGGCCGCGAGCGATTCGAGCCAGGGCAGGGCGACGGTGGCGCCCGCGGCGCGGAGAAACTGTCGGCGGCTGGGCATGGCGGGGCTCCGAAGGCGGGAAGACGGCGCGTGTCTCCGTCTCTCCATCGGGTGTATCACGCCGCCGTGGCCAGCGAAATAAAACGTTCGTACTACACACCCCTCGCATCTCTGGCTCCGTCAGGCTCGTCCGTTCCGCTTGCGAGCCCACGGCCACGTAGCTACCATGTGCTTACGCCGTGATGGCATGGGGTCGTCGCCGCGGAAACAGGCCATGAAATCGAAGATCGTGCCCATCGGTAATTCGCAGGGAATCCGCATCCCCAAGCCGCTTCTGGAACGCAGCGGGCTCTCGGGCGAGGTGGAACTCGTCGCCCGAGATGGGATGCTGCTCGTTCGTGCTCTCAGCCGCCCTCGGGCTAACTGGGCCGAGGCCTTCCGCGCCATGGCTGCGCGGAAGGACGACCGGATGGTGGATGATCCGCCGTCGTCTTCCTCGGCCTGGGACAGGGACGAGTGGTCATGGTGATCAGCCGGTTCGAGGTGCATCTCGTCGTCCTCGATCCCACGGTCGGCCGCGAGATCCGCAAGACCCGGCCCTGCCTGGTCGTGTCGCCGGATGAGCTGAACCACGCCATCAGCACCGCAATCGTCGCACCGATGACGACGAAGGGACGAGCGTATCCGACCCGCGTGCCATGCCGATTCGGCGGCAAGTCGGGCCAGGTCGTGCTGGACCAAATTCGCACCGTCGATCAGTCACGGCTCGTGAAGAAGCTCGGTCGAATCGACGCCCGCACGGCCCAGCGCGTGCTCGAAGTGCTGCAGGAGCTCTTCGCCGCGTGATCGGCATCCTTCCGCAGGAAGCCCAGCGAGCATTCAACGCATCGCGGCGGGATCACCGGCCCAGATACTTGAGCACCGCCTGGGTACGGGTCTGCACGTGGAGCTTCGTGTAGATCGAGTGGAGGTGCACGCGGACGGTGCTCGTCGAGAGTCCGAGCGACTTGGCGATCTCCTTGTAGAGCCCGCCTTCGGCCAGGAGGCCGAGGATCTCCCGCTCCCGGGGCGTCAGCACGTCGAGCTCGCCGGCCGGCCGGCTCTCGGCACGAAACGACTCGACGACGCGGCGGGCGATCTGCATCGACATCGGCGCCCCGCCAGAGCGAACCTCGCGGATTGCCTCCAGGATCTCCTCCATCGTCGCCCGCTTGAGCAGGTAGCCGCTGGCGCCGGCCCTCAGCACCTCGAAGACCTTGTCGGCGTCGTCGTAGACCGTGAGCACGATCACCTGCAGCATCGGCACCGCGGCCTTGATCGCCGCCACGCAGTCGATCCCGCTCTTGCGGCCCGAGCCTGGCGGCGCGAGGTTCAGGTCCATCACGACCACGTCGGGCGGCAGTCGGGGCACGCCCGTGATCGCCGACTCGGCGTCGGGATAGGTGTCGACAAGCTCCATGTCGGCCGTGCCGCCGACGACCGCGGCGAGGCTTTCCCGCAGGATGCGGTCGTCTTCCACGATCGATACCCGCAGCCGCCGCGCCGCCTCGCGATCGGGCGACAAACGACTCCCGGCGGTGGCCCGCGGCGTCATGCGTGCACCTCGCTCTCGAGCGGCACCTCGACGATCACCCGTGTGCCATGCGCCGCGGGCGGCAGGGCAGGCTCGATGCGGCACCAGCCGCCGAGGTCCGCAGCCCGCGCCTGCATGTTGCCCAGGCCGTTGCCACCGGAGCCATGCGGCCGGCCGTTCGTCGCCTCAGGCAGCCCGCGACAGTTGTCCAGCCCGCGACCGTCGTCTTGGATCGTCATCCGCAGCCAACCGTCACGGACGTCGATCTCGATCTCCACGGCTGTCGCCTCGGCATGCTCGATGATGTTGGAGATCGCCTCCTTGGCGATCAGCAGCAGGCCGCGACGCACTTCGGCCGTTACGGCGGATGCAGGCGGGGGATCAGGCACGCGGACGCGGCAAGCCACACCGAACCTCCCGAGTGTGACGCTCGCCGTCTGGCCGAGATAGCTGGAAAGATGGGCGAGCGTGTCGTTGGTGGGGTTCACCGCCCAGACCATCTCGTCGAGGCTCGTGACGAGCTGGCGGGCGATCCGCGCCACGCCCTCGAGCCGTTCGGCCCGGGCCGGGCCGTCGCTCGAAGCGCGAGCCAGTTCGGCCAGGAGCGCCAGCTGGGTGGCGGTGGTGCCGGCCTCGTCGTGCATGTCGCGGGCGATCCGCATCCGCTGCCGCTCCAGCGCCGCCTGCTGCTCGACTCGCGCGAGCCGGGATCGATTCCGCAGCGCCGCACCGCCCAGCGCCGCCGCGGCCGCGAGCCCCGCCGCAAGCAGAAGCGCGCCGGCGCGAAACCACGGCCGCTCCCAGAGCTGCGGCTGCACCTCGATGACGAACGACCGTGGGCCGCTCTCCCACGAGCCCCGGTCGTGCTCGCTGCGGAGCCGCAGGGCGTAGCTGCCGACGGGCAGTCGCTCATAGCGGATCGGCTTCCCGTCCGGGCGCTCGATCCAGTCGGCGTCGAACCCGTCGAGCCGATACGCGACCCGCGCATTCGAGGGCCGCGTGAAGCCGCGGACTGCGATCTCGATTGCGACGCCCCGCGGGTCGGGAGGCAGCGAGACCCGCTCGCCGGCCGATCCCGAGGCGGCAATCGATTCGATGGCGACGGGCCGACCCGCGACCAGCAGGGCTTCGATCGCCACCGGCGGGGGCCCGACCAGACGGGCGAGCCGGGCTGGATCGACGATGGCCAGGCCGCGGCGGAGCGTGATCCAGATTTTGCCGTCGTGGGTCGTGACCGCCTGACAGTGCGGCCGGTCGGCAGGGTCGATCACCACGCCCTCGTCCTCCCCCGAAAACAGCCATGGGTGCAGGCTGTCCTGTCTCCCGTCCGCAATCGCATCAAGCTCCGCGAGCGTCACCGCGAAGATCTGCCGGCTCGTCACGCACCAGAGCAGGCCGGAGGCATCGGCCGCCATCGCCACGATGGTGGCCGACGGCAGGCCGGCGCCGGCCCCGACCAGCGCGGATTGGCCGTCGCGAATCCGCAAGAGCCCGACGTCACGGACGACCGCCCAGAGGTCGCCATGGGGTGCAGCGGCCAGCCCCGCGACTCGGCCAGCTGCAGACGTCTCGACGGCCACTGCCTCCCCCTCCGCATCCAGTCCGCCTCCGGCGGCAAACCGGCAGAGGCTCCCATCAGCCGCTGCCACCCAGACCGTGCCCGCGGTGTCTTCGACGATGGCCTTGGGCAATCGCAGGTCGACAGCCCGGTCGCCCGTCACCTTGGCCCTCGTCCAGTGGTCGTCGCGATGTCGACACAAGCCGGAGTACGTGACCGCCCAGAGGTCGCCGCATCGCGAGGCGAGAAGCTGCAAGATCCTGTATTCGCCGAATTCAAGCGTCGGAGGCGTGTCTGGGGGTGATTCGATCTTCTCGAACACGTTGCCGTCGTACCGATGGATCCCGTCGGTTCGCGTGCCGATGAAGATCTCCCCATCCGGTCCAGCCGCGACGCAGTGTGCGATCCCCGACCAGCCTTCGGCCTGACCGTATTTCAAGAATCGCATCTGACCCCCGCGTGCATCGATGCTGCCCAGCCAGCCGCTCTCGGTCGCCAGCCAGATGCGACCATCGCGATCCTCGCAGAGCGAGTTTGGCAGTTGCATTCCCGATTCCGCGGCGACGATGCCGCCGATCACGCTCGGCCACATCCGGTTCACGGCCGTGGACGTCCCGATCCACAAGCCTCCCTCCGGGTCTTCGGCGATCGCAAACACGCCTTCGCCATCCGTGGCCACGGGCTCAAATGAGCCGTTGTCGAGCAGATACAGCCCGAAGAAGTCGCTGCCAGCCCAGAGCCTGCCCGCCGAGTCTTCGTAAAGGATCGTGGATCCGTGGGGCGCCTTGCCGCCCTGAAGGCTGAGGCCGGCGCCGTCGCGATACCGAAACACCTGCGTATTGACCTTGATCCAGAGACCCTCGTCGCGGGCCGGGGCGATCGTGATCCTGCCCACGGGGAGTTCGGCACGGGCAATGAACAGGGGTTGCTTCGGCTCGTATTCCGCGAGCAGTCCGCTCTGCGCGAGCCAGACGCGGCCGTGGGCATCGGCGGCCACATGGGAATCGGCGTCGATCCGCACGCCTTCGGCGGCGGTGAACCGATGCTCCGCGCCATCCCGGCTGCGGCGGGGAGGCCCGTTCAATGAACCCGCAAAGACCGTGCCGTCGGCGGTGCGACATCGCGACGTGCAGGGACTGGCCGCGGCCCGACCGGCCGCCAGCCAGGGATCGAGCGGCACCTCGTCGAGCTTCGCCGCCTGAGGGTCGCCAGGGGCAAGCAGCCGCACTCGCTCACCGTCGAGCCGGCAGTGCCTGGTCTTGCTGCCAACCAGCAGCGAGCCATCGACGAGCGGCACGATCGCGGTGACGGGCTCATCAGGCAGGCCGTCCCGCGGCTGCCAGGCATGCCGCGCCCACGCCGTAGTGGCGACCGTTTCCTCGGCCATTGATGCGTCGCCGATCGCTGCGACGCTCAGGCAGCATCCAAGCAGCGATGAGACCGACACGGCGACAGCCACTGCGAGACGCCTCATGACGACCCAGCATATCGAAAAGGGGACGCAGCTCTTTTCCTCCCTTTTTCCGCGCCGCCCATAGCACGTTCGTTCTATGGCGACGC
>JBJOKF010000051.1:0-5581 GCA_046046235.1 Planctomycetota bacterium
GAATCCGATCCTGCACGTGGGCCGTGACGGCCGGGTCGCCGCTGAAGAGGATGATCGCGTGGCTCATGAAGTCGTCGATCGTCACCGACACGCCGCCGGTCACCCGCTGCTGCCGCACCGGGCGAAGGCCTCCGGCCGACACTTCCCAGGCCTGGTGCGCCTCCGGCACACCGGGCACCAGGATCGTGAGCGGCGCCTCGTTGGGCGGGATGTCGGCTCCCGCGTAGCGCCGCGCGACGATCTGCGAACCCTGCACGCACCTCCAGGCCACGACCATCCGCGCGCGGGCCGCTTCCATCACGTAGGCCTGCACCTCGTCGCTGCTGGTCTGGGCCTGCGCCGCGAATCGCCCCGCCGCGCCCCACGGCTCGAGCACCTGCAGCCGGAGGTTCATCTCGCGGGCGGCCGCCGCCCGGGCCCGGGCCTCGCGATCGTCGCCGTCGAGCCGGCTCGTGGAGGTGAAGAAGATCCCCCGCGTGCCCGCGGCGATCGCCGAGAGCGCCGCGAGCGAGAGGCTCTCGCCGTCGACGGCCAGCCCACGGCCCCCCACGCCCGCCAGTGCCGCCGCCTGACGGGCCGCCCGGGGATCGATTTCGGTGGAGATCGTGGCGAGCAGCGGCGTGCCGGGCCGCGTCAGCCGCGGTCGTTCTCGCAGCCACTTGAGATAGTCGGCGAGTTCCAGGCTCGTGCCGAGCACGGTCTTGCGGGCCACGAGCATGTCGATGTGCCGGGAGACGGTCCGCAGACCGGAGTCGGCCGAGGCGACCAGCGGCCGGCCAGGCCGGAGATCGCAGGCGCGGACGCGGCGGCCCCATTCCGCGAGCTGCTCAACATCGCTGTCGGCCAGCCCGCTGCCCATGTCCCACATCAGCACGCGGTCCCAGTTGCGGAGCGCGGGCAGCGACTCCGGCTCGCGAATGTCGACGTCGGGAATCGGCGGCGGCGGACAGATCACCCACAGGCCGGCCCGCCTGGCTTCGGCCAGTTGCTCACCGGTGGCGGGAGAGGCGAATCGCACGCAGTTGAAGCCGAGGGCCGCGAGGGCCGCGAGCGGTTCGCCGCTGAAGTCGATCGACCTGGGGAAGAACGGGAGCCCGTCGATCTCGAGCACGCCGCGGGAGAGTCCTGCCGGCGGGTCCACGACCTCGGCGGCCGCCGAGGCCGGCTTCACGAGTGGATCGGGGATCGCCGTTCCCGGCCGCGTCGCCAGATCCGGAGGCGGCAGCAGGCCCGTCACGTGCAGGTCGTCGATCGCGATGTCGAGTCGACCCGGGGAGGGAGGGCCGTCGAGCACGACATGCGTGACCCGGGCGGCGTCGGTGCTGCCGGGGCCATGCTCCAGCCGCAGCGCGGGCAGTTGCCGGGCGAGCGCTCGGGGAAGGTCGCCGGCCTCGAGCATCTCCCAGCGGTCGATGTCGCGCGAGGCATCGCCAGGAACAACCGCTTCCACGGGCCGGCCGGTCTTCGCGGAGATCCAGCCGGGCATCACCACGCGGAGGCCGAGCCTGATGGCGGCCCGACTGCCCCGCACCCAGACGGTCGTGTGCAACTCGTCGAGGACCGCCGCGGGACCGATCGGCATCTCGATCAGCAGCGGCTGCCCTGCCGGCGATTCGACCGCGAGCCGCTCGCAGCTCGCGCCCCGATGCGGCCGGTCGTGGCTCCGTTCGTGGAGGGTGGCCCGGGCCGCTCCCGTGGCTGTCCATGATGGCTCCGGCCCTTCGAAGCCCTCCTGGATCTCGCCGGCCAGGGCGATCGATCCGCCACCCAGGATCAGGCCCACGGCGACCGAGGCCGCGATGGCCATGCGCCGCCCGCGCCGCCGCGAGGGGGGCGTTTCGCGGGAAGCCTGCAGCGGTGCGGAAGATGGGCCGGCCATGGGAATCCGGGGAGGAGCGGGCGAGCGGGCTTCTACCAGCCCGCCGCCGCGGCGAGAAAGCCCAACGCCGCTCCGCGCGCAGCCGGGTGTGGCCGGCGTCGACGCCCCCGCCTGTCCGCCGCGTGCCGCGGCCGAATCGGGGCCACTCCGCGCGGGATGGGGAAAATGGGGGGAGGCTGTCGCAAAATGCGGGAGTCCGTGGTTTGATGAGGGTCTTCCGGCCGCCGTGTGTTCCGTCCTGATCGCCGCCCACGTTCATGAAGCCGTCAACGGCCGACAACCTGCTGCACCTCGTGGGCGATCTCGACCTCGTCCCGGCCGTGGCGCTCGGCGAGGCCTTCGCGGAATCGGGCGGTCACGCGCTCGATGCCGCAGCATTCGGCCAGGCCCTCGTGAGGCGGGAACTCGTCACCGGCTTCCAGCTGGAGCGGCTGCTGCGGGGCGAACGCGGCGGCTACTACTACGGCCGCGCGAAGGTGCTCTACCAGATCGGCGCCGGATCGTTCGCACGGGTCTATCGCGCGATCCATCGCGACAGCGGCGACGTGCTGGCCGTGAAGGTGCTCCGCAACCGGTTCTCAAACGATGCCGACAAGTGCCGCGCGTTCCAGCACGAGGGCGAGATGGGCCGCCTGCTCCGTCACCCCAACATCGTGGCCATCGAGGATGTCGGCCAGGAGAACGGCTCGAGCTACATCACGATGGAGTTCGTCGAAGGGCAGACGCTCCGCGAACTGGTGAAGATTCGCGGCGCGGTGGACGTGCCCCGCGTGCTCGACCTGATGCACCAGGCCGTCTGCGGCCTGGAATACGCCCACCGCCGCGGCGTGACCCATCGCGACATGAAGGCCTCCAACGTGATCATCTCGTCGTCGGGCCGCGCGAAGCTCGTCGACTTCGGTCTCGCCGGCGTCGACGATTCGGGAGACAAGGCGCTCGGCCGGGTCGACAAGCCGCGGACGATCGATTACGTGGCGCTCGAGAAGGCCACGGGGGTTCGCGACGATAGCGTCCGCAGCGACATCTACTTTCTCGGCACGGTCGCCTACCTCGCCTTGGCCGGCGTCGCCCCGCTGACGGAATCGCGGGATCGAAGCGTGCGGGGCGATCCGCGAAGGTTCACGCAGGTGGTGCCGCTGGGCACGCGGGTGCCGGACCTGCCGCGGGACGTCGTCGACATCGTGTCGCGGATGATGCACATCGACCCGATCGAGCGGTGGCAGACAGCCACCGACGTGAAGGCCGCACTCGAGGCGGCGATCGCCCGTCGCTCCGACGGGCAGGCCGCCGCGCCGGCGTCATCGACGGCCCCAGCCGCCGCCGCGAAGCCGGCCGCGGGCGGACCGGCGGCGGCCACCAAGGGCACGGTGATGCTCGTGGAGTCGGGCGAACGGGCGCAGCAGGCCCTGCGGGAGTTTTTCGGCAAGCTGGGCTACCGTGTGCTGCTCACGGAGAATCCGCAGCGGGCGCTGGCACGGTTCGCCGCCACGCCCGCGCCGGCCGATTTTCTCGTGCTCAGCGGCCGGGAGCTCGGCATGGCCGCGGTCGAGGCCTTCAACAAGCTCTCGACCGATGCCTACCTCGCCGACGTGCCAGGAATCCTGCTCGTGAGCCCGAAGCAGGCCGATGTGTCGGCCGCTGCGAAGGCCGATGCCCGGCGGCGGATCGTGCCGCTGCCGCTGCAGCCGGTCGAGATCGGCCGAGTGCTCGCCGAGATCGTCGGCCGCAAGGCCGGGTCGAAGGCGTGAGGCCGCGGGCCCTCGTCCAAGCCGACCGGCCGTGAGGCCGTGGGATGGTTGTGGGGCGGCTCCCGTCGGCTATCTTGGTCGTCCATCGCGGCGTCTGTGCAGAGGCGGCCGGCCATCGCGATCCCCGCCCCCTCCCCCGGACGACGGCCGCCATGGACCTGCAGGCGTATCAGACAGAGGGTTTCCATGACGAGCTGTTCGACGGCTCGCTGCGGCCCCGCGCCGGAGCCGAGTCGCTCGTCCGCCGGCTCGCGGAAGCCTCCGACGGTGAACTCGCCGAGCGGCAGCGGGCGGCCGACAAGATGCTGCTCACGATGGGCATCACCTTCAACGTCTACGGCCACGAGGCCGGCACGGAAAAGATCTGGCCCTTCGACATCGTCCCCCGCGTGATCGAGGCGGCCGAGTGGGCCACGATCGACCGCGGTCTCACCCAGCGGATCCACGCCCTCAATCTGTTCATCGACGACATCTACAACGACCGGCGGATCGTGGCCGACGGCGTGGTGCCCGAGTGGCTCGTCGACTCGGGCAAGTGCTTCCGCGGCCCGTGCGCGGGGCTCAAGCCGCCGCGGGGCGTGTGGTGCCACATCACCGGCACCGACCTCGTCCGCGGCGGTGACGGCGTGATGTACGTGCTCGAAGACAATCTCCGCACGCCCTCGGGCGTGTCCTACGTGCTCGAGAACCGCGAGGTGATGAAGCGGACCTTTCCGCAGCTCTTCGCGGGCCAGCGGATCAGCCCGGTCGAGGATTACCCGGAGAAGCTGCTCGCGATGCTCGAATACATCGCGCCGCCGCAGGCCCGCGATCCCACGGTCGTGGTGCTCACCCCGGGCATCTACAACTCGGCCTACTTCGAGCACAGTTTCCTGGCGCGGCAGATGGGCGTGGAGCTCGTGCAGGGCTCCGATCTCGTGGTGCAGGGCGACGTGGTCTTCATGCGGACCACCCGCGGCCTGGAACGGGTCGACGTGATCTACCGCCGCATCGACGACGACTTCCTCGACCCGCTCGCGTTCCGGGAGGATTCGCTGGTGGGCGTGCCGGGGCTGATGCGGGCCTACCGGGCCGGCAACGTGGCGCTGGTGAACGCGCCCGGCACGGGGATCGCCGACGACAAGGCCGTCTATGCCTACGTGCCGCAGATCATCCGGTATTACCTCGGCGAGGATGCGATCATCCCCAACGTGCCCACGTTCGTCTGCGGCGAGCCTGCCCAGTGCGAACACGTGCTCTCCAGGCTCGGCGAGTTCGTGATCAAGCCGGCCAACGAAAGCGGCGGCTACGGAATCGTGCTCGGGCCGCGGGTGTCGAAGGAGCAGCTCGACGAGTGTCGGGCGCGGATCAAGGCCAACCCGCGGAACTACATCGCCCAGCCGATGCTCGCGCTCTCCCGCGTGCCGACGGTGGTGGGCGATTCGCTGGAGGGGCGGCATGTCGATCTGCGGCCCTTCATCCTCTACGGCGAGGAGATCTTCGTGCTGCCCGGCGGGCTCACCCGCGTGGCGCTCGTGAAGGGCTCGCTCGTGGTCAACTCGTCGCAGGGGGGCGGCAGCAAGGATACCTGGGTCGTTCACGAGGGGAGGCGATAGGATGCTCTCCCGGGTCGCCAACAGCGTCTACTGGATGAACCGCCAGATCGAGCGGGCGGAGAACGTGGCCCGCGCCGTGGAGACCACGCTCGATCTCGCCCTCGACGGCACGATCAGCCCCGGCCGCCTCTGGAACGCGCTGGTCTGCACGTTCGGCGACGAGGCCGACTTCTGGGCCCGGTTCGGCCTCGCCGACCAGGCCAACGTGATCACATTCCTGGCCTTCGACCTGGCCAACCCCAACTCGATCGCCAGCTGCCTGCAGTCGGCCCGGGAAAACGCCCGCACCGTCCGCGACATGATCAGCACGCCCATGTGGGAGGAGATCAACAAGGCCCACCTCCACGTCCGGGCCGCGG
>JBJOKF010000054.1:0-52113 GCA_046046235.1 Planctomycetota bacterium
TGGGCGGCATGTCGTCGAGGGCGAGCGCCGAGCCGATGTCGATGATCTTCGCGTTGCCGGTCCGCTTGACCATGATGTTGGAGCTCTTGATGTCGCCGTGCACGATCCCCTCGCGGTGCAGAGCCGCGAGGCCTGCGAGGCATTCGCGCACGATCGCGATCGCGACGCCCGGCTTCAGCCGAGACTGCACCGGGCCGGCCGTCACGATCACGTCGTTCAGGTGCCGCCAGCGGTCGTCGCCGACGTTGGCCCGTGTCTCGGCGAGCAGTTCGGGCGCCAGCAACCGCGACAGGTCGTAGCCGTCGATCCACTCCATCTCCATGATCCGGATCCGCCGCTGCTCGACGAAGTTGTGGACGTCGAGCAGGTTGTCCTGCTGGATCTGGGCGACGCGGGCCGCGACCTTCGCGATGCGGTTCATGCCCTCGTCGTAGAGCGACTCCGATTCGTACCGTTCGGGCGAGAAGATCTTGAGCGCGACGGGCAGGCTGAAGTTGTCGGTGCCCCGCCGCTCGGTGAGGAAGACCACACCCTGGCCGCCGGCCCCCAGCCGCCGGGTGAGCGCGTGGTAGGCCGTCCACTGCAGGCGGCCCGCCTCCAGGATCTCTCCATAGCGCGAGAGGAGTTCCTCTGGGCAGCGGCTGCCGACCTCTCCGCTGACAGAGACCGTCGGGGGCCCTTCCTGGAAGACGGTCGTGTTCATGCTGTCCGGGCGGCCGTTCATGGCGTGCAGCAACCCGTGGAATCCGGGGGAGGTTCGGGGAAGCCGAGCCGCTTGTCGACGAGATTGCGGAGCGGCTCGCCCTTCAGATACCGCCCGAGATTATCGCAGAAAAAGTCGGTCATCGCATCGATTCGGCGGGCCGACTGCCCGGCGACGTGTGGCGTCATCAGCAGCCGCGGGGCAGTCCAAAGTCGGCTCGTGGCCGGCGGCGGCTCGACCGGTGCCACGTCGATCGCGGCGGAGTCGAGGTGGCCGCTCTCGAGGGCGTCGACGAGGGCGTTCTCCTCCACGAGCTGGCCCCGCGCCATGTTGACGAGGATCGCACCGCGTTTCATGCGGGCGAGCGCCGCTGCATCGATCAGACCGCGTGTCAGCGGGGTCAAGGGCGCGCACAGAAAGAGGATGTCCGCCGCGGCGAGAACGTCCGCAAGGGTCTCAGGGCCGCCGAGCCGCTCGACGGCGGCCGGCTTGCGAATCGGAAAGTAATCGGTGGCGAGAATGCGCGGGCGGAAGGGCGCGAGCACCTCGACCAATCGTCGGCCCACCCCGCCCAGCCCCACGATGCCGACGGTGGCCGCGGTGAGGTCACGGGTCGGCCGACGGATGAACTCCCCACGCGACTGCTGCTCGAGGAACAGCGGCAGCCGGCGGGTGCAGGCGATCGCCAAACCGAGGCCGTGCTCGGCGACCTGGTCGGCCAAGACGCCCGAGGCGCTCGTCACGATGATGTCGGACCCCACGACCGAGGGCACGAGGCAGTGGTCGAGGCCGGCGGCCGAGGACTGGAGCCAACGGAGCCGCCCGCCGGCCACGACCGCATCCCAGGGCACCGGCACCTTCGGATGGCCGCAGAAGATGTCGGCCGAGGGCAGCTCCGCGGCCACCCGCTCCTGGCCGGCGTCGATGACATCCGCCTGCGGGGCCGCGGCCTGGATTTGGGCAATGTGGCGGGGTTCTACCGGGTAGCACAGGACGATTCGCATGGTCACGGTTTTCGCCCGAACGAACCGAAATTGACAAGTCGTTTTCCGCGAGGCCCGACGGGCGGCAGTCCCCAGGCTTGCTGTCCACGGTTTTCGTGGTTCTATTGATCGATATCGAGCGATTGGGCGGCGTTGGTCTGGCAGTCTCGGGTCGGAAGCGAATCCGTGCCTGGAACGTGCGTGTCAGCCGCTGCGCCGACGCCCCGCCCCGCGCCCGTGCCCTCCCGGTGAGTTCATGCGTTCGACCCTCTTGGCCGTCGCCGCGTTGGCGTTCCTGCGGATCGTGATCGGCCTGCACTTCTTCCTGGAAGGGATGAGCCATCTCCGCGATCCGGGCTGGTCGAGTGCGGGCTTCCGCAAGGCGGCGGTGGGTCCGTTGGCGAACTTCTACCGGGCGCCGTTGCCCGAGACCGGTGACTGGTCCGCCACGCTCGGGAAGGCCGACGGTCGCCCGCTGGCCGAAGCGGCGGAGGCCTGGAAGCGCAACGTGGTCGCCGCTTGGCGGCTCGCCCTTGCGGAACGCCAGCGGATCGTGCCGCTCGACGCCGCCGCCCGAGAGGCCGCGGAGCGGCAGTTGGCGACTGCAGCCCGGGAACTCGATGACTTCGTCGGTGGCCTCGGCGAAGACCTCGCGGAATATCGGCTCCAAAGCGAGCGGCTCGCCGCCATGGAACAGTCGCCGACGGCGACGCAGGTGCCGTTCGCCCGGGATCGGGTGGCGAAGAAGCGTCGGGAGCTCTCGGCCCAGGCCGCGGGCTGGATGAAGGACGTCGACGCGATCGGGAGCCGCCTCGTTGCGGATTGGGATCGTCCCTTGTCCGCCGCTGATCGGCTAACGCTCGGCCGGGAGGCCTCCCGGCCGCCCCTGTGGAAGGCCGATCGATTCGTCAGTTGGGCGCTCGTGACCATCGGCGCCTGCCTGGTGGTGGGCTTCCTCGTGCCGTTCCACGCCATGGGGGGCGCCTGCTTCCTGGCCAGCGTGGTCGCCTCGCAGCCGTTTTGGGTGCCGGGCGCGCAGGCCACGTACGATCAATGGGTGGAACTGGCCGCGCTCTTGGCGATCGCCAGCCTGCCGGCCGGCGGCTGGAGCGGCCTGGACTTTTTCCTGGGCAAATTGCTGGGTCGGTGGTGTCCCTTGTCCGGGTGCGGCCGGACGACCGAAGCCGGCTGACGCCGGCGCAATCCCCGCACGGGAGGCAATGCGATGCATCTTTCGGAATCCCAGAAGGTGATCGGCAAGGAGAACTTCGCCGACGCCGTGGCCATCACGAGGCGCGACTTCCTCACCGGCACACTGGCGGCCGGCCTGGCCACCGGTGCGGGGCTGGGATCGATCTACTTCGGCTACGGCAAGAGCGTCGGCGACCCGCTGCGGGTGGGCGTGCTCGGCACCGGCGACGAAGGCAGCGTGCTCCTCGGCGCGCACAACCCCGACTACTTGAATGTCGTCGCGATCGCGGACATCCGTCCCTACAACCAGTTTCGCGCCTTCCACGGCGACGTCTCGAGCCCGAGCGCCAATACCGCCCGGCCTGGCCTCATGGCCAAGTACAAGTGGGCGAGCGAGGACGAGGCCCGCCGGCACGTGAAGGTCTACGGAGCCTACGAGGAACTGCTCGCGGATGACGCTATCGAGGCAGTGATCATCGCCCTGCCCCTCCACCTCCACGCCGAGGCGGCGATCAAGGCGATGCGGGCGGGCAAGCACGTGCTCACCGAGAAGCTCATGGGCCACTCGATCCACGAATGCAAGGAGATGGGCCGGGTCTCCCGCGAGACCGGCAAGATCCTCGCCACGGGCCACCAGCGGCACTACAGCGTGCTCTACGACAATGCCGTGCACACGATCGGGAAGGCCCGGCTGCTCGGCGACCTGCACTCGATCCGGGCCCAGTGGCACCGCGGCAACCTCCCGGGCAACGACAGCTGGAAGCCGCCGATGCCCGACGACGCGTCGCTGGCGAAGAAGCTCGTCGGTTGGAAGAAGGACCTCGACGCCGCCAAGCCGGCCGACATCCCGGCCCTCACCAAGAAAATCGCCCAGCTCGAGGCGCAGATCACGGACAAGGCCGTCGACGCGGCCACGTACGGTTACACGCCGATGACGCTCGGCGACGGCAGCACGCGGACGCCGCTCGAGGAGCTGATCCGGTGGCGGCTGTGGAACCGCACCGGCGGCGGCCTCATGGCAGAGCTCGGCAGCCACCAACTCGACGCCGCCGGCATCTTCGTGTCGGCGATGCACGGCGAGGGCAAGAAGGTGAAGCCGCTCACGGTCACCGCCGTCGGCAACCGCAGCATCTTCCCGGCCGATCGGGAGATCGACGACCACGTCTACTGCATGTACGAGTACCCGGCCCCCGGCTACGAGCAGGACAAGAACAAGAAGATCGTCGTCACCTACTCCTCCATCAACGGAAACGGGTTCGGGGACTACGGTGAGGTCGTGATGGGCACGAAGGGCACGCTCGTGCTCGAGCGGGAGCAGGAGGTGATGCTCTACAAGGGTGCCGCCAAGGACACCCGCGTGACGGTCGCCAAGGGGAAGGACGGCGCTCCGGCGCTCGACACGACCGAGAGTGGAGGCGGTGGCGGCAGCCAGGCGGCCGCCGGCAAGGGCGGCGGCGACGCCCCCCCGTCCCGTGGCTACACCGAGGAGATGGAACACTGGGCCTGGTGCATCCGCAATCCGTCGCCCGAGAACCAGCCCCGCTGCAAGCCGGAGGTGGCCATCGCCGACGCGGT
This sequence comes from Planctomycetota bacterium, assembly GCA_046046235.1. Lineage (GTDB taxonomy): Bacteria > Planctomycetota > Planctomycetia > Pirellulales > UBA1268 > CAMCQY01. The sequence goes on from JBJOKF010000054.1 coordinate 4,453, forward strand.
CATCGCGCTCGTGAGCAACGTGGCGCTGGCGAACCCCGAGACGCAGGCGCGGATCGTGTTCAAGCCGGAGTGGTTCGACATCTCGAGCGACGAGACTCCCGAGGGCGTGAAGCCCGACATCGGCCGCGACCGCTACAAGATCTGAGAAGTGAGCGGGTTATCCAGGGCCGCCGGGGTTACCCAGGGCCGCAGGGGTGGCCCGTACCCTCTCGCCGGACGTTCGAAGCGGGCGTCGTGCCCGCCTCTCACTGCGGTGAAAGCTGCGCTTCGCAATCCTTGCTGCGCTTGCTTTCACAGCCCGCTCGAGGGCACGGGCAACCCCTCCTCGAAGCCGGAATATCTCACTCAAGCGGCTCACCCGGCTGGTCGTGTGCCCAGGCAGACACGGGCACGCAGTTGCAGAAGAGGTGCCGGTCGCCGTGGACGTTGTCCACCCGGCCGACCGTCGGCCAGTACTTCGCGGCCCGGAGCCCCGGCAGCGGGAACACGGCCGCCTCGCGGGAGTAGGGGCGGTCCCAGTCCGCACCGAGCACTGCCGCGGCCGTATGGGGAGCGTTCTTCAGTGGGTTGTCATCCCGCGGCCAGACGCCCTCCTCGACCCGCCGGATTTCCTCCCGGATCGCGATCATCGCCTCCACGAATCGGTCGAGTTCCTCCAGCGGCTCGCTCTCCGTCGGTTCCACCATGAGCGTGCCGGGCACCGGGAAGCTGAGCGTCGGCGCGTGGAAGCCGTAATCGATCAGCCGCTTGGCGACGTCCTCGGCGGTGACGCCGCTGGTCTCCTTCAAGGGCCGCAGGTCGAGAATGCACTCGTGGGCCACCCTGCCGCCGGACCCGCAATAGAGCGTGGGGAAGTGATCGCGCAGCCGGACGCTCACGTAGTTGGCTGCGAGGATGGCCGTTTCGGTGGCCCGCCTGAGCCCTTCGGCTCCCATCATGCGGCAGTACATCCAGCTGATCGGCAGCACCGCGGCGTTGCCGAGGGGGGCGGCCGAAACGGCCCCGACCGGGGCCTCCGGCAGGCCTCCCGTCGCATGGCCCGGCAGGAACGGCACGAGGTCTTCCACCACGCAGACCGGCCCGACGCCGGGACCGCCGCCCCCGTGCGGGATGCAGAAGGTCTTGTGCAGATTCAGGTGGCTCACGTCGCCCCCGAACTCGCCCGGGGATGCCACGCCGACCAAGGCGTTCATATTGGCCCCGTCCACGTACACCCGCCCCCCGTGGCGGTGGACGATGTCGCAGAGCTCGCGGACCTGCGTCTCGAAGACGCCGTGCGTGCTCGGATAGGTGATCATCGCGGCGGCCAGCCGGTCGGAATGCTGACGGCACTTCGCCTCGAGGTCGGCCAGATCGACGTTGCCCGAGGCGTCGCAGGCCACCATCACCACCTCCATGCCGACCATCTGAGCGCTGGCGGGGTTGGTGCCGTGGGCGGACGACGGGATCAGGCAGATGGTGCGGTGCCCCTGGCCGCGGGCCTGCTGCCAGGCGCGGATCACGAGCAGGCCGGCGTATTCGCCCTGGCTGCCGGCGTTGGGCTGGAGGCTCACCCCCGCGTAGCCGGTCGCCTCGCAAAGCCATTCCCGCAGCTGCCGCTCGAGCAGCGTGTAGCCTTCGCGCTGATCGGCCGGTGAAAAGGGATGCACCTGCGCGAAGCCCGGCCATGTGATCGGGATCATCTCGCTCGTGGCATTGAGCTTCATCGTGCAGCTGCCCAGCGGGATCATGGTCCGGTCGAGGGCCAGGTCGCGGTCGGAGAGGCGGCGGATGTACCGCAGCATCGCCGTCTCGCTATGGTGGCTGTTGAACACCGGATGGGAGAGGAAGTCGCTCGTGCGGAGGAGCGTCGCCGGCAGGAGCGTCGCCAGGCCGGCATCTGGGGCGTCCAGGGCGGCCGCGGGCCGTCCCGGCTCCGCGAAGACCTCGAGCAGCCGGGAGAGATCGTCGCGGGTCGTGGTCTCGTCGAGCGTGATCGAGAGCGTCCGCCGGGAGGGCTGACGGAGGTTCATGCCGAGGCTGCGGGCCCGCTCCGCCCAGACGGCCGCCCGGTCGCCCGCGTCGATCGAGAGCGTGTCGAAGGCGTGTCGATTGGTGATCAAGAGGCCCATCTGCCCGAGCCGCGCCGCCAGGAGCGCCGTGTAGGTCGCGATTCTGCGGGCGATCCGGGCCAGCCCCGCGGGGCCGTGGTAGACGGCGTACATGCTCGCCACCACCGCCGGCAGCACCTGCGCGGTGCAGATGTTGGAAGTGGCCTTCTCCCGGCGGATGTGCTGCTCGCGGGTCTGCAGCGCCAGGCGATAGGCGGGCCGGCCGTGCGCGTCGACGCTGACACCGACAAGCCGACCGGGAAGAGACCGCTTGAGTTCGTCGCGGCAGGCGAAGAAGGCGGCGTGCGGGCCGCCGCACCCCATCGGCATGCCGAACCGCTGGGTGCTGCCGACCACGATGTCGGCGCCCCACTCGCCCGGCGGCGCCAGGAGCACCAGCGCGAGGGGATCGGCCGCCACGCAGAGGAGCCCTTGGCGGGCATGCAATCGTTCGGCCAGACCGCGCCAGTCGTCGATGCCGCCGTCCGTCGCGGGGTATTGCACGAGCGCGCCGAAGCAGTCGTGGCGGTCGACGAGCGCGGCAGCGTCGCCGACCACGAGTTCGATCCCCAGCGGCACCGCACGGGTGCGGAGCACCTCGAGCACCTGCGGATGGCAGCGATGGTCGGCGATGAACACCGGGCTCTCCACGGCCGAGGACCGGCGGGCGAGGGCCATCGCCTCGGCCGCGGCCGTGGCCTCGTCGAGGAGCGATGCGTTGGCGATCGGCATGCCCGTCAGGTCGCAGACGAGCGTCTGGAAGTTGATGAGCGCCTCCATGCGGCCCTGGCTGATCTCCGCCTGGTAGGGGGTGTAGGCGGTGTACCAGGCGGGGTTTTCCAGGATGTTCCGCAGGATCACGCCGGGAGTGATCGTGCCGTGGTAGCCCTGGCCGATGAAACTCTTGAGCAACCGGTTCTTGCCGCTGATCGTGGCCAACTCCGCGAGGGCCTCGGTCTCGGTGACGGCCGGCGGCAGCCGCATGGAGCGGCTGCGGGCGATGCTCGCCGGGACGATCTCCGCGAGCAAGTCGCGGCAGGAGCGGGCGCCGACCGTGTCGAGCATGTGTCTCTCGTCGGCCGCGTCGGGGCCGATGTGACGGCCGCGAAACTCGGCGACGTTTTCAAGCACCGCCAGTGGCACGGCGGCATGAGGCAACGCGACGGAAGGGACAGCGGACGGGCCGCCCGAGAGGGCGTCAGAGGGATTCGTGGGGCGGTTCATCGCGGGCTCCGAGGATATAGGCGATCGGCGGCGGGGCGTGGCCCCGGGCCGCGACGCTGTTGTCCTGGAACCTGAGAGATTCGCCGCGGGCGCGTGTCCGCGGGTTGCCCCTTCGGTGGGCGTTGCCCGTGGGGCCACGCCTCTCTCCAACAGTGCGATGTGTCAGTACTTTTGCCTGAGCGTTCAGCCTTCGGCGGTCCTAGGACTCTCTCCTGACGATTGGAAGCATAGCCTCGTCCCGCCGTGGCGGCAACGAATGTTCACCCCCGCGGCCCCGGGGCACGCTGGACGGTCCGGTGGGACGAGGCTAATTTTTGAGTACAGGTCTGTCCGACGGCGATTCTGGACGCGGTCGGGCGGGCACTGGACCACTGCGAAGCCGTGCGGCCGCCTTGTCGCGGCCCCGGTCTGTCGCGGCGGTTCATGCGGTTGAAGTTTCGGACTGCCCGTTTCGATCCCTCCCACCTTCCCTCCAGATTTCCCACGCCGTGGCATCTTCGGCTTCCCAGGCGGGGACCCGACGACGCCGTGCAGAGGTCTCACCACGGTCCGTGTGGAGGCCTGCGCGTGCCACGGCCTTCCTCCCAAGGTCAGGAGTTGTGCCATGCCGCCTCGGCTCAAGCGTGCCCGCCTCACCCGCGTCGAACTTCTGTCGGCGCTCGCGACGTGGGGTATGTCGATCCTCACGACCGCCGCCCTCGCGGCCGTCGGTTGGTTCGGCCATGCCACCCACTGGACCTTCGGGCTCGGCGATCGTGGCGGCCATGGTGCCACGCATGAGGCCTGGCATGGGAGTGCCACGGCCGATGTGCCGGCCCCGGCGGGCAACGCCCCCGACGCGGCGGTGACGTTCGGATCGGAGGAGGCTGTCGCCCGGACCGGCATCGAACTGGTGCCTGTGGAGCAACGGCCCATGGCCGGCGAGCTGATCGCCAGCGGCGTCGTCCAGTACGACCAACGGCACATCGCGCAGCTGTCTGCCAGAGTGCCGGGCACCGTCTGGCGGGTGGTAAAGCATCTCGGCGACACCGTGCGGAAGGGGGACGTGCTGCTCGTGATCGAGAGCGGCCACGTCGGCGAACTCAAGGCCGACTTCTTGAACGCCTTGGTCGCCCACGAGGCGCGTCGCGAGCAGCTCACGATCCTGGAGGAGGTGCAGGGGGCGGTGATGGGCCGCCAGCTTCGCGAGGCGCGGTCGGCGCTGCGGGAAGCCCGGAATCGGCTCACCATCGCCGAGCAGGCGCTCGTGAATCTCGGGCTCGACGTGGCGATCGCCGACTACGAGCCGCTCGACGACCGGGCCCGCGCCGCCAGGATCCGCACGGTCGGCCTGCCGGAATCGCTCGTGGCGGCGCTCGACCCCGACCGGATCACCTCCAACCTGCTGCCGCTCTACGCGCCCTTCGAAGGCATCGTGATCGGCCGCGACGCCGTCGTCGGCGAGGTTGTCGACCCAACCGAGCCGATTTTCGAAGTTGCCGACGTCTCGACGATGTGGATCGTCCTCAACGTCAGCAAGGAGGACGCGGGCCGGGTGGCGCTCGGCCAGCGGGTGCGGTTTCTGCCCGACGGCGCGACGGACGAGCACGAAAGCCGTGTCTCGTGGATCAGCACCGAGGTGGACGAGCAGTCGCGGACGCTCGAAGTGCGGGCGGAGATCGGCAACGCCGCCCGATCCGCCCTGCGGGCCAACACCTTCGGCAAGGGACGCATCGAGATCGATCGCCGCGGGACGGCGCTCGTCGTGCCGCGAAACTGCGTTCAATGGGACGGCAGCCGGTGGGTCGTCTTCGTGCCCGAGGGCCCGACCCGCTTCACGGCGCGGCCGGTGCGCACGGGCCTCGAGCAGGGCGACCTCGTGGAGATCCTCGGCGACTTCGCCGAGACGGCCGTGCCGACGCACGTCGTCGGCGCCGGCAGCCATGTGCTCAAGAGCCAGTTGCTTCTGGAGCGGATGGAGGCCGGGGAGTTGTGACGCCCGGGGCAAGCCCCGCTCGGATCGCGGGCCGCGCGGCGGCCATGCGTCGGCGGGCCTGACGTGCGGAATCACTCCCGAAGAACGCAGACATGCTCGAAGCCGTCATCGCCTGGTCGCTGTCCCACCGGATCGCCGTGCTGCTCGGCGCGGCGTTTCTGTGCCTCGTCGGCTGGGTGGCCGTCAACCGTCTCGTGATCGACGCGTTCCCCGACACCACGCCGGTGCAGGTGCAGATCAATACCGTCGCGCCGGGCATGGTCGCCGAGGAGATCGAGCGCCAGATCACGTTCCCCGTCGAACTGGCGATGGGCGGCATGCCCGGCCTGGAAGGTCTGCGCAGCGCGAGCATGTTCGGCCTGTCGGTCGTGATCGTCACGTTTCGGGACGGCACCGACATCTACTTCGCCCGCCAGCTCATCAACGAGCGGCTCACGACGGTGCCGGTGCCGGCCGGCGTCGAACGGCCCGAGATGGGGCCCGTATCGACCGGTCTCGGCGAGGTCTTCCACTATCTCCTCGTGCCCTCGAACGCGGGCGGCGACGAGGCTGCGGGCGGCATGAGCCTCACCGACATCAAGACGCTCCAGGAATGGACGCTCAAGCCGGCGCTCCGGAGCGTGCCGGGTGTGGCGGAGGTCAACGCCTGGGGCGGCCTCAACAAGCAGTACCAGGTGCTCGTCGATCCGGTGCTCCTGCGCAAATACAACCTGTCGTTCGACGAGGTCGTGGCCGCCGTTCCCCGCAACAACTTCAACGTGGGTGGCGGCTCGATCGACCGGGCCGGTGATGCCGTGCTGGTCTACGGCGTCGGGCGGACGGTCGACGTCGAGCAGATCGGCAAGATCGTGATCACGTCCCATGACGGCGTCCCGATCCGAATCCGCGACGTGGGCGAGGTCGTGATCGGCCATGAGATCCGCAAGGGCGCCGTCACCTACGGTGGCCGCGGCGAGGTGGTGCTCGGGCTCGGTTTCATGCTCATGGGCGAAAACAGCTACGCCGTCACGAGCCGGCTGCGCGATCGGTTCGAGAAGCTGGTCGAGACATTGCCCGAGGGGGTCGAGGCGAAGGTGGTCTACGACCGCACGAAGCTGATCGACCGCGTGATCGCGACCGTGAGGCAGAACCTGCTCGAAGGCGCCTTTCTCGTGGTCGTGATCCTGTACGTCATGCTCGGCAACCTGCGGGCAGGGCTCGTGGCCGCCACGGCGATCCCCCTGTCGATGATGTGCGGCTTCATCGGCATGTGGCAGACCGGCATCGCGGCCAGCCTGCTCTCGCTCGGCGCCATCGACTTCGGGATCGTCGTCGATTCTTCCGTCGTCGTCATCGAGAGCATTCTCGAAAAAATCGCGCACCATCCCGGGGTTTCCGGCGCCGCCCGGCTCAAGCTCGTCCGTGAGGCGACCGAGGCGGTGAAGAAGCCCGCCTGCTTCGGCCAGCTGATCATCATGATCGTCTACATCCCGATCCTCACGCTCGAGGGCGTCGAGGGGAAGATGTTCCGGCCGATGGCGCTGACGGTCGTGTTCATCCTGATCGGGTCGCTCGTGCTCTCGCTGACGGTCGTGCCGGTGCTGTCGAGCCTGTTTTTGCCCAGGCGGGTCGATGCGCACGACGTCCTGCTCGTGCGGCTCCTGCGGGCCCTGTATCGTCCCCTGCTCAAGCTCTGCCTCGCGGCCCGCTGGCCGCTGGCGTGCGGAGCCGTGGCGATCCTCGCCATCACGCTCCTGCGCGCCTCGTCCCTCGGCACGGAGTTCGTGCCGAAGCTGTCGGAGGGCGACATCGTGCTCGGTATCATCCGGGCGCCCGGAACGAGCATCGAGGAGTCTTGTCGCATGAACACGCGGATCGAAGGGGCCCTCCTCGAGGCCTGTCCCGACGAGATCGCGCATGTCTGGAGCCGGACCGGCACGCCTGAGGTGGCGACCGACGCGGGAGCGATCGAGGCCACCGACATGTTCATCGCGCTCGAGCCCCGCGACCAGTGGGTCAAGGCGCGGACGCAGGCAGGGCTCGTCGACGTGCTCGGCAAGGTGGTGGACGGCATCCCGGGGCAGATCGTCTGGTTCACGCAGCCGATCGAGCAGCGGATCAACGAGATGGTCTCGGGCGTGCGTGCCGACATCGCCGTGAAGGTCTTCGGCAGCGATCTCGACGGACTCGTGCGCAAGGCGGGCGAGGTGGCCCGGGTGCTCCAGAATGTTCCCGGTGGCGTCGACGTGGCGGTGGAGCAGGTGAGCGGCCAGCCGATCCTGAAGATTGCCGTCCGTCAGGACGAAATCGCCCGGTACGGGATTTCCGCACAGGAGGTTCTCGACGTGGTGGAGAGCGTCGGGGGGAAGGCGGTGGGCCAGATCGTGGAGGGGCAGTTGCGGTTTCCGATCGTGGTGCGGCTGCCGGAGCAGTTGCGTCAAGGGCCGGCGGCGATCGCCGACATCGCCGTTCGCGGTCCCGCTGGCGAGAGTGTGCCTCTGGAACGGATCACGCGGATCGAGACGATCCTCGGCCCGAAGTTCGTGACCCGCGAATGGAGCGAGCGCCGGGTGGTGGTGCAGTGCAACGTCCGCGGCCGCGACGTGGGCGGCTTCGTGGCGGAGGCCCAGGCCGCCATCGCCAGTCGCGTCGATTTGCCGCCCGGGGAATACCGGCTGGAATGGGGCGGCCAGTTCGAGAACATGCAGCGGGCCCAGAAGCGGCTGACGCTCGTCGTGCCGCTGGCGCTGCTGCTGATCATCGTGCTGCTCTACCTCACCTACAGGAACGTGGCCGACACGGCCCTGCTCTTCGTCAGCGTGCCCTTCGCCTGCGTGGGCGGCATCTGGAGCCTGGCCTTCCGGGGGATGCCGTTGTCGATTTCGGCCGCCGTCGGTTTCATCACGCTCTCGGGCGTCTCGGTGTTGAGCGGCATGGTCGTCGCTTCGGCGCTGCGCGAGCGACTCGCCCGCGGCACGGCCCGGGACGTGGCCATCGAGGAGACGGCTTCGGCGAGCCTGCGGACAATCATCATGACGGCCCTCGTGGCAAGCCTGGGCTTCATCCCCATGGCTGTGAGCGAGGGCACGGGCGCCGAGGTGCAGCGGCCGTTGGCGACCGTGGTGATCGGCGGCGTGATCACGAGCACGCTCTTCACGCTGTTCGTGCTTCCGGCACTGTACCGGCTCATCCTCGGGGTCTCGCCGGTGAAGGTCCTGCCGGGAGACCGCTGACGCCGCTCGCTCTCCGCGGGGGCACGTTTTTCAACGTGTCGAATCCGGGCCGGCTGGGTGGCCCCGGTGCTAGCCGATGTCGAGGAAGCTCGGCAGCGGGGCGTCGACGGGGAGGCAGAGGATGGTGCGGAGCTCCGCGGCCTCTGCCGCGGAGAGCGGCACGAAGAAGACGGGATCCTGGCAGAGCGAGGGATCGACGAGGCGGTAGCCGACCACCTCCGTGCCCTGCACGATCGGGGTCCGCCCGTAGCCGTACATCATGTTGTCGACCTTGTCGAAGAAGTCGCCCAGCGTGACCGTCTCCGGCCGAGGGCGGCGGACGTAAAAGAGTTCGATCACGTCCTTCCAGAAGTGCGGCACGAACTTCTCGCCGAAGTCGGCGTGGCCGACGCGGTCGCGGTTGGTGCCGGCGATCATGACCGGAAGGGAGGCGAGTCCCAGGCCTCGCTCGCGACACCGTGCCTCGATCGCCGTGCCCAGCCGGATGAGAAAATCGGCGCTGTAGCAATCGTCGCAGACGAGCACGACGTGCCCCAGGTCCACCGGGCCCACTGTGGCTTCGCCGGGGGGCGGTAGCAAAGCTTCGGCGAGGCGGCCGAACGGGATCGCATAGCTCTGGATCTCCTCGGGCGACCCGTGACCGAGCACGACGACAGTGGTTGGATTACGTCTTGCCGCGGACTCCGCCACGGCCGCAAGGAACCGGTCGGCGACCTGGCGGATCGTGTCGGCCGCGGGATCCTGTTTGAAGACCGCGGCGCGGGCGCCGTAGCCCGCCGCGATCGCCGTAATCTCCTTGGGGTCGAGGCCGCGGGCCGGGTCGAGCAGGCCGATGATGCGGCGGCCGGGGCCGATCACCACACGATCTTCGGTGGCAGACCGCATGCGGTCGATGAAGGCGGCGAGCTTCGCGATGCGGGCCAGACGCTCGTCGTCGCCGAGCGCCTGCAACGTCGCGGCGTGATCGGCGCAGAGGTGATAGAGCGAGGGCTCGATCTGGCGATAGTGGCGGGGGGACGCCCCCAGGCGGGCGGCGACCACCGGAGAGACCTCGGACTGGAAGGTGGCGAAGTCTCCGAGCCACCGCTCGCCTTGCGCCACGGCGACGAGAGCCGCGGCTGCCACCTGGTAGGCGGCGACGCAGATCAAGCCGCGCATGTCGAGGCGGTGTGCGTCGTGCCGCCGGCGGAGTACTGGTGACAACAACTGCGGGAGAATCATGACGCGTGCGGCCGCGGCGGGGATGCCGGTCTTGTTCCCCTGCCCCGCGTCAGGAAGCCACGGCGGTGAACCGCCGGCGCAACCAACGCCGGCCGAGGGCCGCCAGGCCGATGCCCGCGAGGGCCAAGGATGACGGCTCCGGCACGACGATCGCGATCTGGTTGCCGCCCAGGTAGTTGTAATCGACCCAGTAGTACTGCGGTAGGCCGCTGACCACGCTGAACGTGCCGGAAAGCGAGCCGTAGCTGGCCAGGACGTGGGCCGTGCCGGAGAGCGACGAGAGGCTCGTCAGGTCGAGGGTCGAGCCGGCGCCGAGCGTGAGCGTGCCTCCGGAGACGTCGAGGAGGTCGCTCGTGGTGCCCGACAGTTCCATCGCGAGCGTGCCGAAGATCGAGAGGTTGTCTGTAAACGTGAGGGTGCCTAGCCCAGACGTGCCGGGAGCGAGCGTCGCGCCGGCGGCGATCTCCGTGGCGCCCGTCACCGTGCCGGCGCCGGTGAGCGTTTGGCCGCTCGCGAGCGTGAAGCCGCTCGTCACCCCCGAGACGTCGAACGCCGCCCCGGCGGCCACCGCGATCGTGCCGCTCGATGCGATGTTGTTGATGGCCGCCTGGAGGGCCAACGTGCCGGAGAGGATCGTCGTGTTGCCGGTGTAGGAACTGGTGCCGGTGAGGATCGTCTTGCCTGGCCCCTCCTGGACGACGGCCAGGCCGCCGGTCATGCCGTTGGCGAAGAGGTAGTTCGTCTCATTGTGGTTGAACGCCACGGTGCCGCCGCCGAACTGGGAGTCGATCAGGGCCGCGGCCGCGATGTTGCCCGCGCCGCCACCGGTGCCCGAGCGGAGCGTGCCGCCCGGCCCGAGTTTGATCGACGACACGTTCAAGGCGCCGCCGTCGGCGACGGTCACGGTGTTGTTCGTGCCGGTGCCGTAGCTGATGACGAGATCGGCCGCGGTGGACGTGATCGTGAGCGCCGAGCCCGAGCCCGTGACCAGGATGGAGTTGCCGCTGACGTTGCTGCTCGCGCTCGTGCCGCCGACGAAGATGTCGCTGGCGACGGTCACGGCGGCGCCGTTTTGGACGCCGAAGGAGTTCGAGTCGCCGCCGGAGCCGACCCGCAGCTTGCCGGTGATGTTCCAGATCGTGCCGACGCCGTCGGCGCCGGCGACGTTGCCGACTGAGCCGGCGTAGAGTCCGAGTCGCACATTGTTGCTCGTGACATTCGCGCCCTGGCCGACGAAGAATGCATTTCCGGTGCCGCTCTGGCCGACCACCAGGGTTCCCTGGCTCGAAAACGTGCTCGACTCCCGCACCACCATGATGTTGCCGTCGGCGCCGACGTTGGCGCCGATGACGACATCGCTCGTCGATCCGGTGACGGAGAGGCTGCTTGCCGGTCCGGTGCCGGAAACGCTGCCGACATACAGCGAGTTGCCGGAGCCGTTCAGGCCGACCGTCAGGCCGCCGCTGTTGGTCCAGGAGGTGCCGACCGACAGCCGTGCGTTGTTGCCATCGGCTGTGGCGTCGTTGCCGAGGATGGTCTCTCCGGCGGTGATCGTGCCGCCGGTGGCGATGAGGCTGTTCGACGAGCCTGCGTAGCCGACCACGATTTGGCTGACGGGGCCGAGCGTGCCGCCCGAGGCGATCGTAAGCGAGTTGTTCGCCGAAGTGACCACGCCGCCGATCCAGATCGCACCGCCCGTCACGCTACCGCCGCTCTGGATGCCGAGCACGTTGCCGGTGCCGTCGTAGCCGACGTTGAGCGTGCCGGCGACCGAGAGCGTCGAGGCGACGTTGAGCGTGTTGCCGGAGTCGCTCGAGCTGAGACCGATCGCGGCGTTCGGGGCCGATACCACGGCACCAGTCGCGAGATCGAGACGGGCGCCCGTGCCGTAGAGATAGAGCTGGTCGGAGAGCGTGAGCGTGCCGCTCGTGAGGCCGTAGCTGGTGCCGGTGACGATGAGCTGGCCTGCGACGGCCGCACCCGGCAGCGTGATCACGGTATTGGCCGCCGGGTCCGACAGGATGGCGTGGTCCGAGGATGTGGGCACGCCACTGTCCCAGTTGGAAGCATTGCTCCAGAGCGCGTCGCTCGAACCAGTCCAGAAGACGTCGGCGGCGGGGGCTGGGGCCGCGACCAAGAGGCCCAGGGCGAAGATGGCGGAGGCGACGGCACTCAGGCGGCAGGCAGAACGTGGATGCACGTGGGGCTCGCAGCAATCAAGGTGTGGCAGGCGAGCCGCCCGAGTGCGGCTGGCAGGCTTGTCCGCTGGAATGGGCGGTGTCTTTGGGGCGGGGCGTAGCCTAGCGGCAGCGCCTTTGGTTGGGCAAATGTGGTGATCCTGTCATTTGGGAAGGGGGGTCGGCTTGAGCGTGGCGGCGGCAGGCGATGCTTGACCGTCGATTCGTTGTCGATTACTATACAGACGTACATGTTTAGCGGCCGCCGGGCCTTGGTGGCCTTTTTGGCGTGCCGAGCAGCTTTCCTGAGCCGAGCGAGAGCGTCATGGTTTCGCATGTTGAAGTCGCAGATGCCGGTATAGACGCCAAAGCGTCGGCCACGGGCCGTTTGGCCTTGGCGCGTCTTGGCCGTCCGACCGAACTGGGCATGATCGGCCGTCCGGCCGAACTGGGCATGATCGGCCGTCCGACCGAACTGGGCATGATCGGCCGTCCGGCCGAGTGGCGAGCTTGGGAGACGGTGTCGAGCGGCTTTCCCGCTCTCGATGGTCTCTTGCCTGCCGGCGGCGTCCGCCGGGGCAGCCTCATCGACTGGTGGGCCGCTGGTGGTGCGGATGGCGCGGCGACGGTCGCCTGTGCCGTGGCCTGCCGGCTGGCGCAGCCACGGCCGGGCGGGCGGTCGTCGGGCGGCTCGCTCTCCGGGGCCACGACGTCCGCCTCGACGATCGTGGTTGTCGATCGAGGCGGACGGTTCTATCCGCCTGCCGTGCTGCCGTGGCTCGTCTCCCGATCCGTCGCCTCTTCAGGAGTCGCTGGCGCAAGAGTCGCTGGCGCAAGAGTCGCTGGCGCAAGAGTCTCTGGCGCAAGAGTCTCTGGCGCAGGAGTCGCTGGTTGTGGAGGCCAGGGGATCGCGCCCGAGGTCGTACCCGAAATGGTGGTGGTGCGGCCTTCTCGCGACGACGACGAACTCTGGGCGATCGATCAGGCGCTCCGCTGCCCGGGGGTGGCGGCCGTGCTGGCATGGCCGGGCCGCATGCAGGCCAACGCCATGCGGCGGCTGCAGTTGGCGGCGAGGGCCAGCGGTGCGGTCGGGCTGTTGGTGCGAGGCTTGGGCGACGCTCGGCCACGCGTCGAAGCTCGTCGACAGGCGACGCATGCGTCCATATACGAGCCGACATGGGCCGATGCCAGGGTGGCGGTCTCGCCGCTGCCGCCAGTTGGCGGCCAGTCGCTCCCCTGCCCTGCCGAGCGGCGGCTGCGGCTTTCGCTCGTGGGGGGGCCATGGCAGGGGGAAGCGATGCTCGAGGACCGCTCGGTCGACATCTGCTTGGATCTGACGAGCGGACGAGAGGCCGTGAGTCGCCGTCATCTGCCGGAGTCGATGGCCCCGCCGCGGGCTGAGCGGGAGGTGCGGGCATGCCGCGCATCCTGACAATCTGGCTGCCCCGCTGGCCGGTGCAGCGACGGCTCTTGGAGTGGCCCGAGCTGCGCCGGCGGCCGGTATTCGTCTGCCGACGCGAGCGGCGCGGCATGATGACGGTGGTGAACTGGGCATGGGCGGTGCCGCCGCGGCGGCTGGAGGAGCCGATCAGGCGCCCTGAGGCGGTGCGGATCATGCCCGGCATGTCGCTGGCCGAGGCGATGGCGGTCTTGGCGATGGCCTACGGATCCCGGGCCTGCCACATGGCCGAGATCGACCACGACGATGGCGTCGCCGATCGGCTGGCTCTCGAGGAACTCGCCCGCTTCTGCCGTCGCTTTGCCCCGATCGTGGCGGTCGAGGAGCCGCCGCGGCATCGTGATTCCGGGCCGGAATGCCTGCATCTCGACGTGACTGGCACGGCGGGGTTCTTCGGCGGCGAAGAGCGACTGGTCCGTACGGTCGTCTGGACGCTGGCCGCGCGGGGCATCCACGCCCGGGCTGCGATCGCCGACACCCCCGCCGCCGCTTGGGCCGCTGCGCACCAGACGGATGCCGTGCCGGCGCAGGCTGCAGCCGGGGTGGGCCGGCGCGGCGGCCGCGACCTGAACGCGCCGCGGCATCGCCGCCATGCGATCGTGCCGCCGGCAGAGCAAGCGCGTCTGCTCGCCGACCTGCCGGCGGCTGCCCTCGATCTGGATGCCGCCACGCTCGCACGGCTGCGGGAGGTCGGCGTCGAGACGATCGGCGGCATCGTCCGGCTGCCGCGCCGGTCGCTGGCATCGCGGTTTGCGCCCGAACTTGCACAGCGGCTCGCGCAGTTCGTCGGCGAGCGGGCCGAGCCGCTCGTCGCGCCCCGTTTCGACGAGCTGCCGACGGCCGTTCAGGCCTTCGACGCGCCGTTGCTCTTGAAAGATGTTTCTGTCGATGACGTGCTCGGCGTGATCGAGCGGCTGCTGCAGGTCTGTGTCGCGCCCCTGGCGGCCGCCGGCAAGGGGGTGCTGTCGCTGCAAGTGCGGTTCGATCGCTCTGGATGTGCCGGCGATCGGTCGGTGGACCACCGGGAACCCTGCCCGCCGGTGGTGGTCGACATCGGCGTGTTCCGGCCGTGTGCATCGGTGCGGCACCTGGCCGATCTCGTGCGGCTGCGGCTCGGGCGGCTGCGGCTGCCGCGGGAGATCGTCGGGATCACGGTGGAGGTGGTGTCGGCGGCGGCGGCAGAATGCCGGCAGCGGACGCTCTTCGGCGAGGCCGAGCAGGCGGCCGACCTGCAGGTGGGCATGCTGCTCGACCGCCTGGCGGGCCGGCTGGGCCGCGGCGCCGTGAGCGCGCCACGGCTCGTGGCCGACGCCCAGCCGGAGCATGCCTGGGTGGGCGTGCCGCCGCAGGCAGGCCGCGGCAAGAACCGACGGCCGCAGTCACCGGATGCGGTCGCCAGAGAGCAGGCGGCTGCCGGGGCCGGCCGTCACGGCGGCCTGCGCGCCGTGCAGGGGCCGCCGGCCGGATCCCAGCGGCGACCGATCTGGCTCTTGCCGCGGCCCCAGCGGCTGGAGGCCGTGTCGGTGCTGACGGATCCTGCCGAGGCGCACGGGCCACCGGCGCGGTTTCGCCTGTCCACGAGCTCCCAGCAGGCCGCGATCACCCATGAAGTCGTGGCGTTTGCGGGGCCCGAGCGGATCGAGACGGCCTGGTGGCGCGGGCCGATGGTGCGGCGCGACTACTACGTCGTCGAGACCAGCCAAGGCGAGCGCTACTGGATCTTTCGTCGCCTGGCCGCGGGCGGTCGCCGCGATGGCGGCTGGTTTCTGCACGGCACGTTTTCGTGAGTCCACGTGTGTTCCCTGGAGCCCCACCATGCAGTACGAAGGGCCTGACGACGCTCCGCCCTACGCGGAGCTGCACTGCACGAGCAACTTCTCGTTTCTTCGGAGCGGCTCGCATCCGGAAGAACTGGTGCAGACGGCCCACGCGCTCGGCTACGAGGCGATCGCCATCACCGACCGCAGCACGCTCGCCGGCATCGTCCGTGGCCATGGGGCCGCCGGCCAGGCGGGGATTCGCTTCGTCGTCGGGGCGCACCTGGAGCCCGTCGATGCGGTGCCGTTGGTGGTCTGGGTGGCCGACCGCACCGGCTACACGCATCTCTGCCGACTGCTCACGCAGGGCTATGCCGCGGCGGCGGAGGCGCGTGGCGGAGTCACGGCGGAAGACACGGACGCCACGGCGTGCCGCCTGACGCGCGCCGACGTCGCGGCCCATGCCGACGGCCTGCTCGCGGGTGTGCCGCTGGCCGGGATCGCCGGTGATGTCGTGCGGCAGGTCGGTGGGCTGCATGCGGGCGCCGGCAGTGTGCGGGAGGCGGCCGCGGCTGTCGGACGCTGGCGGGAGGTGTTCGGCGACCGGCTGGTGACGCTCGCGGAGGTGGCTGCCGAGGGGGACGATGCGGAGCGGCTGGCCTGGTTCGCGGAGGTGGCCCGCCGGTCGCGGGCGCCGCTCGTGGCCGCCGGCGACGTGCGCTACCACCAGCGTGCCCGCCAGCCGCTCTTCGACGCCCTCACGGCCGTCCGCCACGGCTGCACGGTCGAGGAGGTGCGGGGACGGCTCCTGGCCAATGGCGAACGGCACCTGCACGACCGCCGCCGGATCGCGGCCCGGTTCGCCGCGGTTCCCGGAGCCGTCGAGCGGTCGGTGGAGATCGCCAGGCAGTGCAGGTTTTCCCTGGCCGAGCTGCGGTACGAGTATCCCGACGCGGACGTTCCCGCGGGCTCCACGCCGGCCGCGCATTTGGCCGGCCTCGTCTGGCGCGGGGCGGCGGAGCGGTATCCCGCCGGCGTGCCCGGGAAGGTGCGGGCGCTCCTCGAGCACGAACTCGCCCTCGTGGCGGATCTGGGCTACGAGTCCTACTTCCTCACCGTCTTCGATATCGTGCGATTCGCCCGGCGACGCGGCATCCTCTGCCAGGGCCGCGGGTCGGCGGCCAACTCCGCCATCTGCTACTGCCTCGGCATCACGGCGGTCGATCCGGACCGCATGGACGTGCTCTTCGAGCGGTTCATCAGCCGGGAGCGGTGCGAGGCGCCCGACATCGACGTCGATTTCGAGCACCAACGCCGCGAGGAGGTGATCCAGTACATCTACGACACCTACGGCCGCCGTCGCGCGGCGATGACGGCGGAGGTGATCTCCTACCGGCTGCGGTCGGCCGTGCGCGACCTGGCCAAAGCGATCGGCTTCTCGCTCGACCGCGTGGGGGCGATCGCCGACGTGCTTGACGTGGGGGATGGCGTCGAGGATCTGCCCCGGCGGCTGGCCGAGGCGGGCCTCGATCCCGACGCGGCCGCCTGCACGCGGCTGGTCGTGCTCGTCGGGCAACTCGTCGGCTTCCCTCGCCACCTCGGGCAGCACGTGGGCGGCATGGTGATGACCCGCAGCGACCTGTGCGACCTCGTGCCGATCCAGGCGGCCGCGATGGATGGCCGCACCGTCATCCAATGGGACAAGAACGACCTCGACGAGCTCGGCATCCTCAAGGTCGACTGTCTGGCCCTCGGTATGCTCTCGTGCATCCATCGCGCCTTCGACCTGGTCGCGGCCTCCGGCGGGCCGCAGCTCGCGCTTGCCACCGTGCCTGCAGAGGACGCGAGCGTCTATGAGATGATCTCCCGCGCCGACACGGTGGGCGTGTTCCAGATCGAGAGCCGGGCGCAGATGAGCATGCTGCCCCGGCTCAAGCCGGCCTGCTTCTACGACCTCGTCATCGAGGTGGCGATCGTGCGGCCCGGGCCGATCCAGGGCGACATGGTGCATCCGTACCTGCGCCGCCGGGCCGGAGAGGAGTCGGTGACGTTTCCGAACGACGCCATCCGCGCGGTGCTCGGGAAGACGCTCGGCGTGCCGCTCTTCCAGGAGCAGGCGATGCGGCTGGCGGTCGTGGCGGCGGGTTTCACGCCCGGCGAGGCCGACGAGCTCCGTCGGGCGATGGGAGCCTGGCGGCGACCGGGCTTGATCGACGAGCTGCGCCGCCGGCTCGTGAGCGGCATGCTCGCCCGCGGGCTCGAGCCCACGTTCGCCGAGCAGGTGTTTCATCAGATCCGCGGGTTCGGCGAATACGGCTTTCCGGAGTCGCACGCGGCGAGCTTCGCGCTGTTGGTCTACGTGTCGGCGTGGCTCAAGCGGCATCACCCGGCCGCCTTCACCGCCGCCCTGCTCGGCAGCCAGCCGATGGGGTTTTACGCTCCGGCGCAGCTTGTGCGCGACGCGCGGGCTCACGGAGTCGCCGTGCTGCCCGTCGACGCCAATGCGAGCGATTGGCACGCGACCGTCGAACTCGCGGCGGGCCGGGCATCGGCTGCCGGGCGGCGGCGTCCCGCGGTCCGGCTGGGGCTCGAGCAGGTGCGCGGGCTCGGCGAGGCGGCTGGCCGGCGGATCGAGGCGGCGCGGCGGGCCGGGCCGTTCAGAATGCTCGCTGAACTCGTGCGGCGGGCGAGGCTCGATCGCGAGTCGCTCCTGCATCTGGCCCGGGCCGGGGCTTTCGGGTCGCTCGGGCTCGACCGCCGCCGGGCGGTATGGGAGGCGCTGCGTTGTCTCGACGAGCCTGAGGACCGGCCGCTGCTGGCGGGGCTTGCGGAAACGGAAGAAGACGACGACGAGCCGGCACTCCCGGCACTGACGCGGCAGGAGGAGGTGCTGGCCGATTATCGCACCGCCGGCCTCTCGCTCGAGGCGCATCCGCTCAGCTTCGAACGTGACGCGCTTGCCGCGCGGGGCATCGTCACCGTGGCAGCGGCCGTGGCGGCGGCCGAGGGGCGGCGGGTGCGGGTGGCGGGCATCGTGCTCACGCGGCAGCGACCGGCCACGGCCAGCGGCATGATCTTTCTCACGATCGAGGACGAGACAGGCTCGGCCAACATCGTGGTGCGGCCGGCCGTCTGGGAGGCGGCCGATCATGCCGCCCGCCGCGGGGCGGCCGTCGTGGTGGAGGGACGGGTGCAGCGCCGCGGCCCGGTGGTGCACATCGTGGCGACGCGGCTCTGCCCGGCACCCTTCTCCGCCCTGCCCCGCATGTCCCGCGATTTCTGTTAGTACGCGAACAACGGCCCTCCGGGCCGTGTTCGCTTGGCGGGCCTCCGCCCGCTGGTGCCAAGCGTCGCGTCCATGCGACGCAGTTTGGATGGCGGGGCGCCGTGTTCGCTTGGCGGGCCTCCGCCCGCTGGTGCCAAGCGTCGCATCCATGCGACGCAGTTGGATGGCGGGGCACCGTGTTCGCTTGGCGGCCCCCGCGGGCTGGTGCTCGTGCGTCGCTCCCGGCTTGGCGCCTTCATCACGGGAGGGCCGGGGCCGCTCCCGCCCTGAGAGCCGGCGTATGTTGACAAGCGCAGCCAGGATGGCGAAGCGCGGTCAGCATCCGAGTGAGCGGAGGCCCGGAAGGCCGACGCGAACGTCCGGCGACGGGGCAGGGACGGCCCCGGCCCGGCACGCTTGTCTGCCCGGATTCGACACGTTGAACAACGTGTCGCCACGACAGCTTTCCAGTGCACGGTGACCATTCGGCCAAGGTGCCCGCCGCGGTGGCTCGGCCGGCCGACTGGACGCTCCGGCAAATTGCCGTACAACCAACTCCATGACCGCCAGTGTCGTCACCGAAACGAACCTCGGCATCGGCCCGCTCTATCGGGGCAAGGTGCGGGACTGCTACCGCCTCGATCACTCGCCGTTCGGCCCCGCGATGCTCATCGTCAGCACCGATCGCATCAGCGCCTTCGACTGGGTGCTGCCCACCGCGATCCCCGACAAGGGCAAGGTGCTCACCACGATCTCGGCCTTCTGGTTCGACTGGCTCGCGCGGGAGCCGGGTGGGCCGGCCCATCACCTGCTCACCACCGACATCGACGCCATGGGGCTGCCCGAGGGCGTCGACCCTGAGCAGCTGCGAGGCCGGACGATGCTCGTGCGGCAGGCCGACGTGATCCCGTTCGAATGCGTTGTCCGCGGCTGGCTGGCCGGGTCGGGGCTGGCCGAGTATCGCCACAGCGGCACGGTCTGCGGCGCGACGCTCCCCGCGGGCCTGGCCGCCGGAGACCGTCTCCCCGAGCCGATTTTCACACCCGCCACCAAGGCGGCGACCGGCCACGACGAGAACGTCTCGTTCGACGTGATGGCCGACCGCATCGGCACGGAGCTGGCGACGGAACTCAAGGAGCGCAGCCTCGACGTCTACCGACGCGGCGCCACTCTGGCCGCGGACCGCGGCATCGTCGTGGCGGACACGAAGTTCGAATGGGGCCGCCTCCCGGACGGCTCGTTGCTGCTCGTGGACGAAGTCCTCACGCCCGACAGTTCGCGGTTCTGGCCGGCGGGCGTGGCCGAGCCGGGCCGCGTCCCCGATTCCTTCGACAAGCAGTTCGTGCGGGACTGGCTCGACGCCTCCGGCTGGGACAAGGCCAGTCCGCCGCCGAGCCTGCCGGACGACGTCGTCGCGAAGACCCGCGAGAAGTATCTCGAGGCATGCCGGCTTCTCACCGGCCGGCTCCCCGCGGCGCGGTGAGCGGTGGCTCCAGCCGTTCTCCCGATCGGCCGGAGGCCGGCTTTCAGGTCCGTTTTGGCCGTCTTTCTGGACTAGGGTCGCCTCGCGACCGCAACTAGACTTGGTCGGCGGCGGCTGGCCGCCCCGGCCCACCCCCTTCCTGCCTCGGACGTCTCCCGCTCCCATGCTGCGCTACTGGACTGCCGGTGAATCGCACGGTCCCGCTCTGGTCGCCCTTGTCGACGGCTTTCCCGCCGGGCTCGAGGTCGACAAGGGGGCCATCGACGCGGAACTGGTTCGCCGCCAGGGCGGCTACGGACGTGGTGGCCGGCAGCGGATCGAGACCGACGCCGTGACGTTCCTCTCGGGGCTCTGGCGGGGCGTCACGCTCGGCAGCCCCCTGGCCCTCGAGGTGATCAACAAAGACGCGAAGCTCGAGCGGCTCGAGGATGTCGATCGGCCGCGGCCGGGCCATGCCGACTTGCCCGGCGCGATCAAGCACCTGGGCGGCGTGCGGGCGGTGCTCGAGCGGGCCAGCGCCCGCGAGACCGCGGCGCGGGTGGCGGCCGGAGCGCTCGCGCGGCAGTTGCTCGCCGCCTTCGGCATCGAGGTGGCCGGCTGGGTCACCGAACTCGGCAGCATCGCGCTCGGGGGCCGTCCGGGCACGTTGCCGGAACTGCGCGTCGTACGGGATGCCAGCCAGATCTACTCCCTCCACCCCGAGCGCGATGCGGAAGTGACGGCGCTCATCGACCGTGTCGGCAAGGAGGGCGACACGCTCGGCGGCGTGGTGGAGGTACGGGTGGACGGCCTGCCGATCGGCTTGGGCACACATGCCCAGTGGGACCGCAAGCTCGACGGCCGGCTAGCGCAGGCCGTGATGGCCGTGCAGGCGATCAAGGGCGTGGAGATCGGCCTGGGCTTCGAGTCGGCCCGGCGCCGCGGCTCGGAGGTTCACGATCCGATCCACTACGATCCGGCCGTCCGTGGCGGGCCGCAGTTGGGCTTCACGCGGCCGACCAACAATGCCGGCGGTCTCGAGGCCGGGATGACCAACGGCCAGCCGCTCGTGGTGCGGGCTGCCATGAAGCCGATCAGCACGCTCCGCAAGCCGCTGGAGTCGGTGAACCTGCGGACGAAAACGCCCGAGGAGGCGGCCTACGAGCGGAGCGACGTCTGCGCCGTCAGCGCCTGCAGCGTGATCGTCGAGAACGTGGTCGCCTTCGAGGTGGCCGCGGCGCTCGTGGACAAGTTCGGCGGCGACAGCGTCGCGGAGATGCGGGCCCGCTGGAATTTGTATCACGAGCTCGCGCGAGACCGCTGACGGCGCCCTCGATCACGGCCTGCCAGCGACGGGAACAGGGATGTTCATCGAACGGTCGGCATCGCGAATCCGCCTCATGCGCACGGTCTTCGTGCTGCTCGGGCTCCTGCCCTGCCTGACGCTCGGCGGCTGGGCGGCCCTGCGCCACTCCCGCTTGCATCGCGAGGCGCTCGAGCGGCGAGCGGAGCAAGTCCTCGGGCTGTCGCTGGCCTGCGGCGGCGTGGAGCACGTCCGCCCCGACGCGCTGCGACTGCGGTCCTGCCGGCTGTCGTCGCCGACGGGCGGTCTCGTGCTCGAGGCCCCGCTGATCGACGTGGAGACGTCGGCGGACGAGGTGCGGGTGTCGATCGCGCGGGTCGACTGCACTCCGGCGCTGGCTCGCGGACTGCTTGGGCTGGCCGCCGACTGGCTCGGGCAGCCCGGCCGCTTCCCGCGGAACTGTGTCGTCGATGTCGCCGAGTTCCACTGGAGCGGCCACCCGTCGCCCCCCGGGGCGGCGTCGGGCTTGAGGCTCGAGTGCGTCGCGGCCAACGGCGCGCGGGCGATTCGCGCGCGGCGGGGCGGCGCGGGGGACGCGCCCGCCGACGAGGTGCGACTGCGGCGGGTGCCGGAGAACGCGGTGCCGGCGGATGCCCCCGCACCGCCCGGGGCCCCGCGGTTCGAACTCGAGGCGCACCTGTCGGAGCCCGTGCCGGTGGCGGTGGTCGAGGCTTTGCTGGGCGTGGAGACCGGTGGTTTGCCGCTCGGCGCGGAGGCCGGAATCAGCGGTGACGTGACACTCGCAGTTGAAGACGATCGGTTCAGTGGCACCGCCGCGGTGCGGTTGGAGCGGATCGATCTGGCCGTGTTCAGCCGGCATATGCCGCACCGCTTGTCGGGGGAGGCGACGGTGTCATGCCCGAACCTCGTGCTCGCGAAGGGCCGCATCGCGTCCTGCGACGCACGCGTCGACATGTCCCGCGGCCGCGTCGCGCAGCGACTGCTCGATGCGGCAGTGTCGGTCCTCGGCTGCCGCCCCGGGCCGGCCTTCCGCTCGCTGACCGGCGAAGAGACGCGGGCCTTCGACGACCTCGCCCTCTCGATCAAGGTCGTCCGGTCCGGCATCGAGCTGCGGGCGGATCCGGCACGGGCCGGCGGCCTGGCACGAGTGCAGGGATTGGCGCTCCTGGAAGAGCCGCGGTCGGCGGTGCCGCTCGATCGCCTGGCCTGGTTTCTCGCCCCTCCCGGGGCCGTGGCGCTGCCCGCCTCGCGAGCCACGGCATGGCTGCTCGAACGACTCTCGTGGGAGGCTGCGCCGGCCGGTGGTGCGGCCCTGGCACCCGCCGATCAGGCGGTGCGGCCGACCGGTCGGAGCGAGTTTTGACGCAAGTTTGACAGTGCGGCGACGTGCGGCTGACGGCGGAGGCTGGCAAGCCTGACGAAATACGCCACAGTATCGCCTGCCGGTGGAGTGCCGGCTCCGCGGCGCACGGCTGCGGGCACCGCCGGCCAGTGGCGCCTCGCCCGGTCGGCTTGTCGATCATTCGGCTTCACGAAAGGAAACGCTGATGCCCGCTTCCCGTACCCGTCCCCGCAAGCCTCACGGCCGGGAACATCACGACGCCTCCTCGCGGCACGCGGCCATCAGGCCGGCGCCATCGGGCCAGGATCATACCGACGATTTCGGCCGTGAGGCTGTCTACGACCCGCGGCAGCACGACGGCGAAGAGGCCGGGAGCCTGGCCATCGAGCCGCGTCAGGACGGCCACGGAGCGGTCTCCGGCGTCGACTGGCCGGTGCTGATCTGGATCGTGGGTGTGCACCTCGCGGCGCTGTCGGCGCCGTTTTGTTTCTCGTGGTCGGGGTTGGCGATCTGTATGGCGCTCTATTGGTTGACCGGCAGCCTGGGCGTCTGTCTTGGGTACCACCGTCTCCTGACGCACGGCAGTTTCACGACGCCGCGGCCGGTGCGGCTCTTCTTCGCCTGGCTCGGTGGCGTCTCCGG
Source organism: Planctomycetota bacterium (assembly GCA_046046235.1). Lineage (GTDB taxonomy): Bacteria > Planctomycetota > Planctomycetia > Pirellulales > UBA1268 > CAMCQY01. The sequence goes on from JBJOKF010000054.1 coordinate 27,603, forward strand.
CGAGGGCTCGGCGCTCTTGTGGGTCGCCAATCACCGCAAGCACCATGCGTTCAGCGACCAGGAAGGCGATCCGCACACGCCCCACGATGGCGGTCTCTGGGCCCACATCCTCTGGATGTTTCCGCGTCGCACGCCGGAGGAACTCGCGGCCCACATCAGCCGCTGGGCACCCGATCTGGATCGGGATCCCGGCCTCCATTTCCTGCAGCGGACGTTCCTCCTCTGGCATGTCCTCATCGGTGCCGCGCTCTTGGCCGGCGGCTGGTGGGTGGGCGGCCCGCAGTTGGGCGTCTCCTGGCTCGTGTGGGGGCTGGCTCTCCGCATGGTGATCGTGTTCCACGTGACGTGGCTCGTGAACTCGGCGACCCACATGTGGGGGTATCGCAACTACGAGACGACCGACGATTCCACGAATCTTTGGTGGGTCGGCCTGCTCGCCTTCGGCGAGGGGTGGCACAACAACCACCACGCTTACCAGCGGATGGCCCGCCACGGCCATCGGTGGTGGGAGGTCGACGTCACCTATTGGTTCATCCTGCTCATGGAGTCGGTCGGCCTGGCCAGGAACGTGGTGCACACCCCGTACGGCCGGGGCGGCCAAGCGAAGGGCTGAAAGCCGTCTCCGGGTCGGCGTTCGCCGTGTCCGGCAGTGTCCAGTTGCATTTTCCGGCTCTGTGGGTACACTTCGGCCCCAGAGAAACACATTCCCACAATCAATGCCGCCCGTGGACGGGCGGGTTAGGCTCGATGTCGCTTACTAAAGAACGCAAGCAAGAGCTGATCAGTGCCTATCGGCGAGGGACCGCCGACACGGGTTCAGCGGAGATTCAAATCGCCCTGTTGACGGGTCGGATTTCGCATCTCACGGAACACTTCAAGAAGCATTCCAAGGACTTCGCCAGTCGACGCGGCCTGCTCATGATGGTGAGCCGGCGTCGTCAGCTTCTTGATTATCTCAAGCGAGTCGCGCCCCAGCGGTATCTCGACGTCATCCGACGGCTGGAGATTCGCAAGTAGTCCCTCTGCCGACGGCCCATCGCGGCGCGGCATTGATTGGTGAATGGCGTCCCTGCTCGTGCCGACCACCCCGGTGGAAGGCTTCTCGGGGCCGCACGTTTCGGCTCGCCCGGCGGCGCGGCACGCAAATGCCACGCCGACGTCGACGCCTCGGGAGTTCGAGGTGGGCCGTATGAGCCGGCCGCTGGCGAGAGTCCGGGTTTCGACCCGGACGCGTGGATGGCACGACGAAACGAGAGACACGAAAACGGAAGACGTACCAAAGCGTACGAGGACGACAGGAAGGAACAAAACATGAAGCAGCGCGTTGAACGGCAGATCGGGGACCATGTCCTTTTCATCGAGACCGGCTTTCTGGCCAAGCAGGCCGCGGGCAGCGTGATCGTCGGCTATGGCGACACGCGGGTGCTGGTGGCGGCCGCCACCGGTGCGCCCCGTCCGGGCATCGATTTTTTTCCGCTGACCTGCGACTACCGCGAGCGGGTGGCCGCGGCGGGCAAGTTCCCCGGCGGCTTCCTCAAGCGCGAGGGGCGGCCCACCATGAAGGAGACGCTCACCAGCCGTCTGATGGATCGGCCCATCCGGCCGCTGTTCCCCGAGGGCTTCTTCGACGAGGTGCAGATCCAGGCCAACGTGCTCGCCGCCGATCAGCAGAATGATCCCGACGTGCTCGCGATGGTGGGTGCGTCGGCGGCGCTGTGCGTCTCGCCGCTGCCGTTCCGCGGTCCGCTCGGCAGCATTCGGCTGGCGCAGGTGGACGGCCGCTTCATCCCCTTCCCCACGCAGGACCAGTTGGAGGAGAGCGATCTCGACCTCGTCGTGTCGGGCAGCCCGACGGCGGTTCTCATGATCGAGGGCTTCGCCCGCGAGATGCCCGAGGAGCGGATGCTCCAGGCGCTCGACGAGGCCCACCGCTACATCCGGATTCTCTGCGAGATGCAGCAGGAGCTCGTCGCGAAGGCGGGCAAGCCGAAGAAGGAGTACGTGCTGGCCGACTATTCCGGCCTCCGCGACCGCCTCACCCGCGGCTACCTGGCCGACCTGAAGGCCGCGAAGGCGATCGCGGGCAAACAGGATCGGGGGCAGGCCGTCAAGGCGCTTCGCGAACGGGCGAAGGCCGAGGTCGCTCCGGCGGAGCCCGCCGCGACGGCCCGTGCCGGCGACGCCGGCGGCGTGAGCGACACCGATTTCGCCCACGTCTGGCACGCCCTGGAGGAGCAGGCGGTCCGGGAGTTGATCCTCGAGGGCAAGCGGCCCGATGGCCGCGATTACACCTCGCTCCGCGCGATCCACTGCGACGTCGACCTCCTGCCCCGCGTGCACGGATCGGCGCTGTTCCAGCGCGGCGAGACGCAGGCCCTCATCACCATCACGCTCGGCACCGGCAAGGACGAGCAACGGGTCGACGGCCTGATCGACGAGTATTCCAAGAAGTTCATGCTCGACTACTACTTCCCGTCCTTCTCGGTCGGCGAGGTGCGGCCGATCCGTGGGCCAGGCCGGCGCGAGATCGGTCACGGAGCGCTGGCGGAGCGGAGCGTGAAGCCGGTGCTTCCCGATCCCGACACCTTCCCCTACACGATCCGCGTGATCTCCGACATTCTCGAGTCGAACGGTTCGAGTTCGATGGCGTCGGTCTGCGGTGCGACGCTCGGGCTGATGGCCGCCGGCGTGCCGATTTCAAACCCCGTGGCCGGCATTTCCGTCGGTCTCGTCAAGCAGTCGGAGCAGCAGTGGGTGCTCCTCACCGACATCATCGGTGACGAGGACCACTACGGTGACATGGACTTCAAGATCGCCGGCTCGCATCTGGGCATCACCGGCATCCAACTCGACCTCAAGATCGACGGCATCTCGCCGGCGATCATCGAGGCGACGTTGCGGCAGTCCCGTGAGGCGCGGCTCGAGATCCTGCGGACCATGCTCTCGGCGATCCGGCGGCCGCGCGAGGAGATCTCCCCGTGGGCGCCGCGTCTGCTGCGGACGCGGATCGATCCGGAGAAGATCGGCCTGCTGATCGGTCCGGGCGGCAAGACGATCCGGGCGATCCAGGAGTCGTCGGGCGCGAGCATCGAGGTCGAGGACGACGGCACCGTCACCGTGGCCAGCCACGACGCCGAGGGAGCGATGGCCGCCATGGCGAAGATTGAGGCCCTGACCGCATCGATCCAGATCGGCCGGATCTACGAGGGCCGCGTGACCAGCGTGAAGGATTTCGGCGCGTTCGTCGAGCTGGTGCCGGGCAAGGACGGCCTTTGCCACGTCAGCGAGCTCTCGGACGAGTATGTGTCGAGCGTGGCGGACGTCTGCCGCGTGGGTGACATCATGCGGGTGAAGGTGATCGCTGTCGACGACCAGGATCGCGTCAAGCTCAGCCGCAAGGCCGCGATGCGGGAGCAGGCGGAGGCGGGCAAGGAGCCCCGGTAGCCCTCCCGGGGAGCGGCTGCGGTACGTCGTAGGCAAGGAGCCGGAGCAGGAAGAGCGGTCATGGCGTCCGTCGACGATCCCAGCCGCTCGAAGGCGGAAACGTATGCGGAGTTCGCGGCTCTCGTGGGCGCCCTGGCCCACGAGATCCGCAACCCGCTCTCCACCATCCGCCTCAACATGGAGCTCTTGGCCGAGGACTTCGAGCACACCGACCCCGAGTCGCCGACGAAGCAGCGGGACCGCCGGGCGAAGGCGAAGATCGACCTCGTCCGCCAGGAGTGCGACCGGCTGCAGAAACTGCTCGGCGACTTTCTCGACTTCGCGCGGCAGGAGCGATTGACGCTCGAGCCGGGCAGTCTGAACGTCGAGTTGGATCAGTTGCTCGACTTCTTCGCGCCGCAGGCCCGTGACGCGCATGTCGAGATCGTCCGCTACCTCGATCCGGAACTGCCGATGGTGCGGCTCGATCGGGAGACCTTTCGCTCGGCCGTGCTGAACCTCCTCATCAATGCCGTGCAGGCCCTCGAGGCGGGAGGCCAACTGGTCGTGCGGACGCGGCCCGCCGGCCTGGGCGTGCTCCTGGAACTGATCGACACGGGCCCCGGCATGGACGCCGACACGCTATCCAAGGTGTTTCGGGCGTTCTACACGACCAAGCAGGGCGGGTCGGGCCTGGGCCTGCCCACGGCCCGGAAGATCATCGAGGCCCATGGCGGCTCGATTGACATCGAGAGCACGCCCGGCAGAGGCACCAAGGTCACGATCTGGCTGCCGGCTCCGCCACGTCTCCCCACGGGCGACGGCCGCTCCGCCGGGGGGCGTGATTCGGCGGCCGGCGAGCGGCTGGACGGGCCGCAGCCCGGCTTCGTACCATCGCCAAAATCATGACTCAGTCCCGAGCCGCCGCCCCTCCCCAGCCGCCGACGCCCGTCGCCGGGCCGCCCGGCCTCGTGCGCGTCCTGGTGGTCGACAACGACATCGTCCACGCCCGGACCATGGGCGAGGTGCTGAGCCGCCTCGACTACTCCGTCGTGGTCGTCGGCAGCGGCACGGAGGGGGCCAAGAAGATCGAGCAGGAGACGTTCGACGTCGTCGTCACCGACCTGATGATGAACGACATCGGGGGGCTTGAGATCCTCGCCCGCGCCAAGCAGGCGGCGGCGGAGACGGAGGTGATCGTGGTCACCGGCCACGGCACCATTCCCTCGGCCGTCGCCGCGATGCAGCAGGGGGCGTTCACCTACCTGCAGAAGCCGCTGGATCTCGCCCACCTGCGGGCGGCCGTGGAAAAGGCCTCGGCCGGCGTGCGGCTGGAGCGGCAAAACCTCGAACTCAACCGCCGCCTCGACGAGAAGTTCGGCTTCGAGGGGGTCGTCGGTTCGAGCCCGCAGATGCTCGCCCTCGTCGAGCGGCTCAAGCGGATCGCGCCGACCGACGCCACGGTCCTGATCCAGGGGGAAACGGGCACCGGCAAGGAACTGGTGGCCCAGGCGATCCACCAGAACAGCCCCCGCAAGCACAAGCCCTTCGTGGCCCTCAACTGCGCGGCCCTCAGTGAGAACATCCTCGAGAGCGAGCTGTTCGGGCACGTCCGGGGCGCCTTCACCGATGCGTCGAGCGATCGCGTCGGCAAGTTCGAGTATGCCAACGGCGGCACGCTCTTCCTCGACGAGGTCGGCGACATGCCGATGGCGACGCAGATCAAGCTGCTGCGGGTGCTCGAGTCGGCCGAGATCACGCGCGTGGGCTCCAACACGCCGACGCGGGTGAATGTCCGGATCCTGTCGGCCACCAACCGCAACCTGGAGGAGGCGATCGCCGCGGGCAGCTTCCGCAGCGACCTCTATCACCGGCTGAAGGTGGTGACGATCGCGATCCCCACGCTCCGGGAGCGGGCCGCCGACATCCCCCTGCTCATCGAGCATTTCGTGCGGCAGTTCGCCAAGCGTCACGGGAAGACCATCAAGGGAATGACGCTGGCAGCCCGGATGAAGCTCGGCTCCTACCCGTGGCCGGGCAACGTGCGGCAGCTACGGAACGTGATCGAGAGCATGGTGGTGGTCGACTGCGACGAGATGCTCGACGTCGACGACCTGCCGCTGGAGCTCGAGCCGGCGGCGAGCGGGGTCCCCGCGACGGCAGCGGCCGCCGGCGTCGAGACGGGGGTGGCGACGCTCGTGGGACGCCGGCTCGACGAAGTGGAGCGGATCCTTATCACGGAGACCCTGAAGCTGACAGGCGGGAATCGGGAGCAGGCGGCGGAGCTGCTGGGCATCGGCGAGCGCACGCTCTACCGGAAGATCAAGGAATACCAGCTCTCCTGAGAGGGCGGTCGCCGGGGACGGATCCATGGCACGCATCCACAAGCTGCCCGTGTCGGTGGTCAACCGCATCGCGGCGGGTGAGGTCGTCGAACGTCCGGCGAGCGTCGTGAAGGAACTGCTCGAGAACGCGCTCGACGCCGGTCCCACGCGGGTCGACGTGGCCCTCGAGCAGGGCGGCATCGCGCTGGTGCGCGTGGTCGACGACGGCGGTGGGATCGACGGCGAGGATCTGCCGCTGGCCGTGACGGCCCATGCGACGAGCAAGCTGCGGGTCGCGGAGGATCTGGAGCGGATCGAGACGCTCGGATTTCGGGGCGAGGCGCTCGCCAGCATCGGCGAGGTCGCCCGGCTCGTCATCCGGTCGCGGCCACCGGCCGCCGCCGGGGCGAGCCTGACGGTGGACGGCGGTCGGGTCGGAGAGGTGGTGCCCGACGGCGGCGCGGTGGGCACGACGGTCGAGGTGCATCAGCTCTTCGGCAACGTGCCGGCGCGGCGGGCGTTCCTCCGCTCGCCTCAGACGGAGTGGTCGCATGCGTCGGAGGCGTTCGTCCGCACGGCGCTGGCCCATCCCGGCGTGGCCATGACGCTCGCGCATAACGGCCGAAGGGTGCACGATCTGCCCGCGACGACGTCCTGGCGCGAGCGGATCGGCGGTCTTTTCGGACCGGCGTTGGCCGCCCAGCTGATCGAGGTCTCGGCTTCCGACGGCGAACTCTCCGTCAGCGGGCTGGTCGGCCGGCCGGAGAACGATATGGCGGGCACGCGGCTGCAGTATCTGTTCGTGGCGGGCCGGCCGTTCCGCGACCGCGGTCTCCTGCATGCGGTGCAGGAGGGCTACCGTGGGCTCTTGCTGACGGGCCGGCAGCCGATCGTGTTCCTCCAGTTCGAGATGCCGGCGGACATGGTCGACGTCAACGTCCACCCGGCGAAGATGGAAGTGCGGTTTCGCGAGCCGTCGCGGCTCTACAAGCTCGTGCTCGCGGCGTTGCGCACGGCGTTCCTCAGGCACGACCTGACCGCGCCGCTCGAGCCGCCCGTGAACCGCGGGGCGGCAGCCGAAGCCGCCCACCTCCGACCCGCCGATTTCTGGACCCGGCCCGCGGTGGGGCCGACACCCGGCGCCGGGGCCGCGGCGCATGCGGAGTCGGCTGCGTTCAGGCCCTGGGAACCGCTGTCGTCTCGGCGGCAGGGCTCTGCCGTGACGGAGCCCGCGGCACCCTTGTGGGAGCGGGACGACACGACCGGAACCTTCGCCGTCGAGCCGCCTCCGGTCCGGGAGCGGGCCGTGCAGATGCAGGACCGCTACATCGTCGTGGAGTGCGGTGACGGCATCGAGGTGATCGATCAGCATGCGCTCCACGAACGGCTGCTCTACGAGAGGCTGAAGGCGTCGCTGGAGGCCGGCACGCTGGAGGTGCAGCCGCTGCTGATTCCGGAGCGGATCGATCTGTCCCCCGCCGACCTCGAGTTGATCACGGACCATGCGGAACCGCTCGCCCGGGCCGGCCTGCGTATCGAGCCCTTCGGGGGCACGACCGTCGTGGCCACGAGCAAACCGGTCTTGGCGGGGGGCACGCCGGCCGAGGAGATCGTCCGTGAGGTGCTCGAGCGGCTGGCAGGGCTCGAGAATCGGGGGAGCCCGGCCGTGCTCGTGGACGAGGTCCTGCACGGGCTCGCCTGCAAGGCGGCCATCAAGGCGGGGGACGCCCTTTCCCCGGCCGAGGTCGAGGCCTTGGTTCGCGACCGTCGGGCCGTCAGGGAGTCGCATCACTGTCCCCATGGCCGGCCGACGTCGTTGGTATTCTCTCGGGCGGAGTTGGATCGACAGTTCCGCCGCACGTGATCCTCACAGGCGCTCAAGACTCGATGATCTGTGTCAGTATCGGACGGGGCCGGCATCGGCACGTCATCGCCGAGCACCGTCACCTCGCCGAGCAGGGCATCCAATTGGTCGAGCTGCGGCTCGACTGCATCGAGGGCCCCGTGCAGGTGAAGCGGCTGCTCGTGGGCCGCCCCTGCCCGGTGATCGTCACCTGCCGGCGCACGGCCGACGGTGGCCGCTGGAGCCAGTCCGAGGAGGCCCGCCGTCTCGTGCTCCGCACGGCGATCGTCGAGGGTGCCGACTATGTCGATCTCGAAAGCGACATCGCGGCGTCCGTGCCCCGGTTTGGCGGCACCAAACGGATCGTGAGCCACCACGACTTCCACCAGACGCCCGCCGATCTCGAGTCGCTCCATGCCCGCCTGGCGGCCCTCGACGCCGATGTCGTCAAGATCGCCACGATGGCCAATCACCCGTCGGACAATCTGCGGATGCTGGACCTGGTGCGGCAGTCGCGGGTCCCGACGGTCGGCATCTGCATGGGCGACATCGGCATGCCGACGCGGATCCTGGCCGGCCGCTATGGCGCCCCGTTCACCTTCGCGACCTTTCACGACGATCGCGTGCTGGCGCCCGGTCAGATCGGCTGGCGGCGGATGCGTGATCAGTATCGCTACGACTCGATCACATCGGCCACTCGCGTCTACGGAGTGGTCGCCGACCCGGTCGGCCATAGTCTCAGTCCCGTCGTGCACAACGCGGCTCTGGCGCATGCGGGCATCGACGCCGTCTACCTGCCCTTCCGCGTGCCGGCGGAGCAGATCGACGACTTCCTCGACAAGGCGTCGAGCTGGCCGCTCCAGGGCTTGAGCGTCACGATTCCCCACAAAGAGACGGTACTGGGGCACGTCACGCGGCCGGACAGCCTGGTGACTTCGATCGGGGCGACCAACACGCTCGCGTTCGAGGAGGGAGGATGGGCCGCCTACAACACCGACGCGACGGCCGCGGTCGAGAGCCTCAAGGCGGCGCTGGTCGATCCCGAACTGCAGATGGCGGAGGACTATGCGGCTGTATTGGAGTCGCAGCTCGACCTGAAGCCCGATGCCGCCGCACCGCGGTCGCGGGAGCGGCTGGCCCTCAAGACCGCGCTCGTGCTCGGGGCCGGCGGTGCGGCCCGGGCGGTCGCCTTTGGCCTGCGGCAGCAGGGCGTGGAGGTGACGGTCTGCTCACGGACGCTCGACCGCGCCCGCCGGATCGCCGCCGACGTGGGCTGCAAGTCCATCGATTGGACCGCCCGCTATCGCATGCCCTACGACTGCGTCGTGAACGCCACGCCGGTCGGCATGCACCCCAATGTCAATGAGACGCCGTTCGAGAAGGAACATCTCCGGCCGTACATGGTGGTCTTCGACACCGTGTACAATCCGGAAAACACCCTGTTGGTCAAGGAGGCCCGGAGCCTTGGTTGCCGGATCGTGACGGGCGTCGACATGTTCGTCCGTCAGGCGGCGATCCAGTTCCGCATCTGGCACGGCGTTGAAGCGCCCGAGCAGGTCATGCGGGAGTCGCTCAAGCGGGCGACGTCGTCGGCCCGGTTGCCGGAGTGACGCGCGGTGCCGACCGGCGTTCTGGCCGGCCCTGCCCGAGGAGCGATTCGATGCCACGCCTGACGTTGATCGGCTATCGCGGGACCGGCAAATCGACGATCGCGGCGCGCGTGGCCGCACGGCTCGGCTGCGGCTGGGTCGACGCCGACACGGTGCTCGAGCAGCGGCTCGGCTGCACGATCGCGACGCTCGTGCGCGAGCGGGGCGAAGCCCTGTTTCGCGACGAGGAGGCGGGGGTTCTCGAGGACCTGCTGAGCCGCTGCGACGGCATCCTGGCGACGGGTGGGGGCGTGGTGCTCCGGCCCGGCAATCGGGCGGCGCTGTCGAGCCGCGGGCGGCCGATCGTCTGGCTCACCGCCCCGGCGGCGACGATCCGCGGCCGTCTGGCCGCCGATCCGAGCACAGCTGCGCGGCGCCCGGCCCTGGCGGCCCCCGGCGGCGGTCTGCAGTCCGGAGACCCGCTGGCCGAAGTGGACGCGGCCCTCGCCGCCCGCGAACCGCTCTATCGGGAGTGTGCCGACGCGGCCTTCGATACGTCCCGCGAATCCCCCGAGGCGATCGCCACGAAGATCGTCGCCTGGCTCGAGTCCACGGCTGCGCCCGGATCGCCCTCCGCCGCCGGAGCGAGGCCGTCATGACCGGGGTGGAGCCGCTCGACGGCATCGGCGGGCCGGCGGCGGGCGGGCTCTGGCTGCTCTTGGCGGCGCTGGCCGGAGCGGCGGCCGGATGGCTGCTCGACGCCATGGTGGGCCGGCCGCTCGACGCCGGGGCGTTCGCATGGGAGGAGTCGCCTCCCATGCCAGGCCGGCGGCCGGCTCGCGTTTGGATGGTCGTGGCGATGGCCATCGGTGCGGCCGCACTCTGGTGGTGGGAGTGCGTGGCACGGGGCCTCGATCCCGTCGTGGGGAACGGCGCCGGGACCGAGGCCATGGTCGGTGGCGGAGCTTCCACCCTGCCGGTGGCTCGGTTCGCGGCCCACATGGTGCTCGGTTGGCTCTTGGCCGCTGCGGCCTGGATCGACATCCGGCATCGCGTGATTCCCGACTGCGTCACCGTGCCCGGAGTGCTGGCGGGCCTGGTGGTCGTGTGGCTGGTGCCCCACGTGCTCCTGCCGGTCGGAATGGAGGTGCCGCGTTCCTTCGCCCCGCCCTTGGTGGTTCCCGACGTGCTGGCCTGGTTTGGCGGGCTCCGGACCGATGCGCTGCCCGCCGCGATGGGGCCGGCTCCGCAGTGGACGGGATTGCTCATGCCGATGGCGATCTTTTCCGTCTGGTGGGCGGCCTGCACGGTTCCCTTCCTCGACCCGGCCGCCGGCCGCCGGTTCGAGCCCCGCACCATGTTGCTGCCGGCCGGGCTGGCGGCGATCGTCGCCGCGTGGCTCGTGGGCGGCGAGCGGTTCGCGGGACTCGGGTCGGCGCTCGTGGGGCTGGCGATCTCGGCGGGACTCGTCTGGAGCGTGCGGGAGGGGGCGTCGCGGGCGATGGGCCGCGAGGCGATGGGCCTCGGGGACGTGACGCTGATGGCGATGGTCGGCACCTGGATCGGCTGGCAGGCGAGCGTGCTGGCATTCTTTCTCGCGGCCTTCATCGGCCTCGCGCACGGGCTCGTGCAGCTGGTGCGGCACCGGGAAAACGAGCTGCCCTACGGGCCGAGCCTGTGCCTGGCGAGCGGCCTGGTGATCGTCGCCTGGCGGCCGCTGTGGCAATGGGCCGGGGGGCCGTTCTCGCAGCCGCTCACGCTGGCACTGGTGCTCGCCACGGTGGTCGTGCTCACGGCACTCTCGCTGGCGGTGTTGCGCCGCCTCCGGGCTTGAGTGCCTTCCTGGGGCACCCCGTTTGCCAGGGTTTCCGTCAGCGGCGCCGGCCGTGATCGTCTTGCCCGCCCTGCTGAGCTCCCCTACGATCCCCGCCTCTCGAGCGGCGACGGAGCCGGCCAATGTCTTTGCACCCGAAGGTTCCCGCCTGGTTTGCAGCCTCGTGCTGCGTGCTTTCGTGCGCCGTGGTCGGCTGCTCGAACGGGATCTTCCGCAGACCCGCCCAGGCACAGCCCGTCAGCCTCGCGCCCCCGCCCGGTGTCGCCGAGCCGGCGGCCATGCTCCCGCCGGCTGCCGTGACGGCGCCGGCGGCTCTGCCTTCCTACGCGGACGTCGACACGCGGCAGGTGCAGACGATGCTGGCTGCCTCGCGCGACGAGAACCAGCTCCTCAAGGACGAGATCGCTGCACTGCGGGAGCAGCTGGCGAGCACGTCGGGGCAGCTGGCGATCGCCCGCGGACCGACTGCGGCCGCGATCCAATCGGGCCGTCCGGCGGCCACGTTCACCGCCGGACCGGCCATGATGCAGTCAACGATGGCGGACCTGGCGATCCCTGGCGTCGAGACGCGGTATGACGGGGCCGTCGTGCGGATCGAAGTGCCGGCCGAGCGGCTCTTCGAGCAAGGCGGCGCCACCCTGCTCCCGGGCGGAAACGCCCTGCTCACGCAGGTCGCCACCGAAATCGAACGGGTGTTTCCTCGCCACTTCGTCGGCATCGAGGGGCATGTCGACACCGAGCCGTTGGCGCTCGCCTCGTGGGGATCGCCGCACCAGCTGACGGCGGCCCGGGCGGCCACGGTCTTCGACTTCTTCACGTCGCGGACGTCGCTCCGCCAGGGGCAGTTGTTTCTGGTGGCCCACGGGGCGAACCACCCGGTGGTATCCAACGCCACGGCCGCCGGCCGGCAACGCAACCGGCGGGTGGAACTGGTCATCTACCCGGAGCGGATCGGAGCCGACGACACGGAATCGGCCACGCCGTGAGGGCTGGTCCGCCCGCCCGCCCCGCCACTTTCGCGCCATCCGCCCGCCCCGTACACTCGTCGCATGGTCACGATCATCGACTACGGCAGCGGCAACCTGCGCAGCGTGCAGAAGGCCGTGGAACGCCTCGGTTTCGCGGCCCGGATCACGGATGACCCGAATGTCGTCGCCGAATCCGAGCGGCTGGTGCTGCCGGGGGTGGGGGCGTTCGGCGACGCCATCGCCGCGCTCGAGCAGCGCGGGCTCGTCGGGCCGATCGTCGCGCACGTCCGAGCCGATCGCCCCTTTCTCGGCATCTGCATGGGGCTTCAGCTGCTCTTCGAGCGCGGCTCGGAGGGAGGGCCGCACGCGGGGCTGGGGCTGCTCTCCGGGGAGGTGACGCGGTTCGAACTGCCGGAGGGCATGAAGGTCCCGCACATGGGCTGGAACCGGGTCGACTGGTCCGGCACCGCCGCCGGGCGGTTCGGCCCTGATGGCGACCACTACTACTTCGTCCACTCCTACGTCGCCCGACCGGCCGATGCGTCGCTCGTCGCGGCCACGACCGACTACGGCGGGCCGTTCTGCGCCGCGGTGGCCCGCGGACGGCTGCTCGCCACGCAGTTTCACCCCGAGAAGAGCCAGGCGGCCGGCCTGGCGTTGTTGCGGGGCTTCTTGGCCGCCTCGTGAGCGGCCGCGGCACGATTACCGACGGAGGACAGACGACGATGGAACTGTGGCCCGCGATCGATCTGCGCGGCGGCAAGTGCGTGCGGCTGCTGCAGGGTGACTACGCCCGCGAGACGGTCTTCGGCGAGGATCCGGTGGCGATGGCCGGCCGGTTCGTCGCGGACGGCGCACGGCGGCTGCATGTCGTGGATCTCGACGGAGCGAAGGACGGCGTGCCGACGCAGGCGGCGGTCGTGGGCCGCATGGTGGCCGCGGCCGGCGTGCCCTGTCAGCTCGGCGGCGGCATCCGCTCGCTGGAGACGGCGCTGGCCTATGTGCGTGCGGGCGTGGAGCGGCTCGTCGTGGGGAGCGTGGCCGTGGAGCATCCGGCGCTCCTCGAGGAGCTGGCCCACGCGCTGCCCGGTCGGATCGTGCTGGGCATCGACGCGCGTGACGGCCTCGTCGCCGTGCGTGGCTGGCTGGCGACGAGCGGTCTCGGGGCCGTCGACCTCGCGCGGCGGCATGCGGCGCTGCCGCTGGCGGCGATCGTCTACACCGACATCGCGAAGGACGGCATGATGGCCGGCCCCAATCTTCCGGCCCTGGCGGAAATGGTGCGGGCGGTCGCGCTGCCGGTCGTCGCCTCCGGCGGCGTCTCGAACGCCGCCGATATCCGCCGGGTGGCCGAGGTGGGGGCCGCCGGCTGCATCGTGGGGCGGGCGCTCTACGACGGAGCCTTGTCGCTGGCCGAAGCGGCGTCCGCCGCCGGGGAAGCAGCCTTCGGCTGACGCCCTCCCCTGCCCAGACTGCCGAGTTTGTCGGGGCGGCCGGTCCGGAGGAAGCGCCGCGGAAAAATCGGCCAAGAACGCTCAATTCCTCCCTGCGGAGGCGTCGACCGTTGGAGTGGCGGTTTGCCGCTGTTTCCGGCCGCCCCTACCATCGACCTCCATGTCCACCGACATTCGCATCAAGGAGCAGTTGCCCGAGCTGACGCGGCGGATCGTGGAGACCTACCACGACGTCCCCACGATCCACTACCTCGGCCACTGCCCGCTCCCCAACTACGATTCGATCGTATCCGCCTGCGAGGATCTCAAGGAGATCCTCTACCCGGGCTACAGGCGCCGGGAGAACCTGCACCTCGGCAACGTCACCTACCATGTCGGTGACCTGATCGACGGCCTGCACGACAAACTCACCACGCAGATCGGCCGCGCGCTGCGGCACAGCCGTGCCGCCCGCCGGGCCGCGGAGGAACAGGGGCTCGACGCCTCCGTGCTGCCGGACGCCGCCCGGCACTGCACCGACGAGGCCGATTTCGAGGCGCTCGGACAGGCGAAGGCGGTGGAGTTTTTGGAGCGGATTCCCGAACTTCGCCGGGTGCTGGCCACCGATGTCCAGGCCGCCTACGACGGCGACCCGGCCGTCCGCACGCTCGACGAGGTCATCTTCTGCTATCCGGGCCTCGAGGCGGTGACGATCCACCGGCTGGCCCACCTCCTGCACCGGCTCGAGGTGCCGCTCATTCCGCGGATGATGGCGGAGTGGTCGCACTCCCGCACCGGCATCGACATCCATCCAGGCGCGACGATCGGGGACCACTTCTTCATCGACCACGGCACGGGCGTCGTCATCGGCGAGACGTGCGAGATCGGCAGACACGTCAAGCTGTACCAGGGCGTGACGCTCGGCGCCCTCTCGTTTCAGACCGACGCCGACGGCCATCTCGTCCGCGGCACGAAGCGGCATCCGACGATCGAGGACCGGGTCGTGATCTACGCCAACGCCACGGTGCTCGGCGGCGCCACCCGCATCGGCCACGATTCGGTGATCGGCAGCAACGTCTGGCTGACGCGGTCGATCGATCCGCATACGACCGTCGTCCTCGAACGGCCCAAGCTCCGCATGCGGGGGGAAGCTCCGCCGCCCGAACTCGACTATCAGATCTGATCCGCCGTGAGTCTGTCCGCGGAAACAGCCATCTCTGGCCCCTCCGCTCGATCGTTCTAGCGTCCGCGGCCGGCGATGCGGACGACCTCGCGGGCCGTGGCCAGGGCACGCATCTTGGCGTCGATCGCCTCGGCGCCGGTGGCGACCGTGGCCCCGATCCGCTCGAGATCGGCCCGCGCCTCCTCGAGGTTGAGCTTCTCGGCGGGGATCGCCCGTTGCGTGATCACGGTGACGGACCCCTGCACCACCTCGACGAATCCACCCTCCACGAACACCCGCCGGACGGAGTCCGACGCCGAGCCCTGTTCGCCGGTGATCCGCACCTCGCCCACGCCCAACCGGCCGATGAACGGCGCATGGCCGCGCGCCACGCCCCGCTGCCCGTCGAACAGAGGCAGTGTCACCGAACTGGCGACCGTGTCGAGGCTCGTCGTTTCGGGCGTCACGATGACGCAGCGGATGCCGTCGGCGGCACGGCCGGCAGATTTCGAGTCAGCCATCGGTCTCTCTCGTCACGGGTGGTTCGGAAGTGCTGGGGAGGCGGGAGCGAGTCAGCTCTTTGCCGCCATCTTCTTGGCCTGCTCCTCGGCCTGCTCGATCGGGCCGACGTACATGAAGGCCTGCTCCGGCAGGTGGTCCCACTTGCCGTCCGCGATCTCCTCGAAGGAACGGATCGTGTCGGCGAGGCTGGTGATCTCGCCCGGCTTGCCGGTGAAGACCTCGGCCACGAGGAACGGCTGCGACAGGAATCGCTCCATGCGGCGGGCCCGGTGCACCACCAGCTTGTCCTCTTCCGACAACTCGTCGACGCCGAGGATGGCGATGATGTCCTGCAGCTCGCGATACCGCTGCAGCGTCCGCTGCACGCGGCGGGCAATCTTGTAGTGCCGCTCGCCCACGTACTGCGGGTCGAGGATGCGGCTCGACGACGCGAGCGGATCCACCGCCGGGTAGATGCCCTTTTCGGAGATCGACCGCTCCAGGTAGAGGAAGGCGTCGAGGTTGCCGAACGCGGTGGCCGGGGCGGGGTCGGTCGGGTCGTCCGCGGGCACGTAGACGGCCTGCACGCTCGTGATGGCCCCCTTGGATGTCGACGTGATCCGCTCCTGGAGCGCGCCCATCTCCGTGGCGAGCGTCGGCTGGTAGCCCACGGCGCTCGGCATGCGGCCGAGGAGGGCGCTCACCTCGCTGCCCGCCTGGGAGAAGCGGAAGATGTTGTCGACGAAGAGCAGCGTGTCGGCGCCGGTCGTGTCGCGGAAGTACTCGGCCATGGTGAGGGCCGACAGGGCCACACGGAGACGGGCTCCCGGCGGCTCGTTCATCTGGCCGAACACCATGCACGTCTGCTCGATGACGCTGCGGCCGGTGTCGCCGATCTTCGCTTCCTGCATCTCGAGCCAGAGATCGGTGCCCTCGCGGGTGCGCTCGCCGACGCCGGCGAACACGGAGTAGCCGCCGTGGGCGCTGGCGATACGGGCGATGAGTTCGGTGAGGATCACGGTCTTGCCCAGGCCGGCACCGCCGAACAGGCCGGCCTTGCCGCCGCGGACGAAGGGCGTGAGCAGGTCGATCACCTTGATGCCGGTCTCGAAGAGCTCTGTTTTCGTCGTGAGGTCCTTGACCGGTGGCGGGTCGCGGTGGATCGGCCACCGCTCCTGGGTCTCCACGGGGCCGCGGTTGTCGATCGGCTCGCCGAGCAGGTTGAACACGCGGCCGAGCGTGCCCTTGCCCACCGGCACGGACAGCGGTGCGCCGGTGTCGACGACCGCGGCGCCGCGGGTCAGACCATCGGTCGAGCCGAGGGCGACGCAGCGAACCTTGCCGCCGCCGAGGTGCTGCTGCACCTCGCCGACGAGGTGCACGTCCACGCCCTTGCTCGCGCTGTCGATGCGAACGGCGTTGTAGATCGCCGGGATCGAGCTCTCGGGAAACTCGACGTCGAACGTGGAGCCGATGACTTGCGTGATGCTGCCGTTTGCCATGTGCTTGTCAGCCTGTCTCAGAGGGAAAATGTGAATGAGTGATTGTCGTGTCGTTCGTGAATCGTGCGGATGTCTCGTGGTCGCAGGTGCCGGCGATCAGCGGCCGCAGGTCCGCTGCATCGATGTCGATGCGGCCCGCCAGCGGATGAAGCGCATTCCTATTTCTTCAGGGCTTCCACGCCTCCGAGGATCTCCATGATCTCGCCGGTGATCTGCGATTGCCGGGCCCGGTTGTACTGCCGCGACAGGCTCTTGATCAGCCCGCCGGCGTTCTCGGTGGCCGCCTTCATGGCGACCATGCGGGCCACCTGCTCACTCACGGCGGCGTCGAGAAAGCACTTGAAGAGCCGCGAGAGGAAGCTCGCCGGGAGGATTTCCTCAAGGATGCTGCCGGCGGACGGATAGAAGTCGTACTCGTCGGAGGCCAGCTTCGCCTGGACGGTCCCGGAGCCGGCCTGCGGCGGCGCGAGCGGCAGGAGCGTCTCGGTCACCGCCTCCTGCTTCGCGATCGAGTGGAACCGCGTGTACACGACGTCGAGCCGGTCGATGGCGCCGGTCGAGTAGGCCTCGAGATAGGACTGGCCGATCGGAGCCACCGCCGCGAACTCGGGCTTGTCCTCGAACTGCGTATGCCGCTCGGCGACGTCCACGCCGCGGAACTTGAGCGCCGAGATCCCCCGCTTGCCGGACACGGTCACGTGGGTCGGCACCTGCTCGCTTCGCCACTGCCCGAGCAGCGCCACCGACTGCCGCACGATGTTGGAGTTGTAGCCGCCGCAGAGGCCGCGATTGCCCGTCAGAACGAGCACGGCCGTGTTCTTGGTGGGCCGGATCTCGAGCAGCGGGTGGGCCACGTCGGCCCCCACGCTCGCGATGTTCTCGAGGATCTTCCCGAGGTGCTTGGTGTAGTCGCGGGCCGCGATCGAGCGGTCCATCGCCTTCTTGAACCGCGCGGTGGCGATGAGTTCCATCGTCCGCGTGATCTTGCGGATGTTCTTCACCGACTTGCGGCGGCGATCGAGTGCCCGGGCTTTTGCCATGATGTGCGACCTCTAGCGTGCGGCTGCCGTCTCGATTGCTACCGTGATCCCGCCAACTGGTGCGATCCACCAGCCGTCTTCGCGGCCCGCTGCCGCTTGAACTCGGCGATCGCCGCCTCAAGCTGCCGCTCGCTCTCGGCGTCGATTTCCTTCGACTCGTCGATCCGCTTCCGCAACTCCGGAATCTGGTCGCGGATGAAGGTCAGGAATCCCTTTTCCCAGTCGGCCACCTCCTCGCGCTTCACGTCGTCGAGGTGCCCGCGGGTGCCGGCATAGATGCTCATCACCTGGTCGACCACGTCCATCGGGGCGTATTGCCCCTGCTTGAGCAGTTCGACCATCCGGTAGCCACGGTCGAGCCGGGACTGCGTCGCGGCGTCGAGGTCGGTCCCGAGCTGGGCGAAGGCCTCGAGTTCGCGGAACGACGCCAGGTCGAGCCGCAGGCCGCCGGCCACCTTCTTCATCGCCTTCGTCTGGGCCGCACCACCCACGCGCGAGACGGAGATGCCGGCGTTCATCGCGGGCCGCTGGCCGGCGAAGAAGAGGTCGGGCTGCAGGTAGATCTGGCCGTCGGTGATCGAGATCACGTTCGTGGGGATGTACGCCGACACCTCGCCCTCGAGCGTCTCGATGATCGGCAGCGAAGTGAGCGAGCCGCCGCCGAGCTCCTTCGAGAGCTTCGCCGACCGCTCGAGAAGGCGGCTGTGGGCGTAAAACACGTCGCCCGGGTAGGCCTCGCGTCCGGGCGGCCGCCGCATCAAGAGCGAGAGCTGACGGTAGGCCGCCGCCTGCTTCGACAAGTCGTCGTAGACGATGAGGGCGTGCTGGCCGTTGTACATGAAGTGCTCGGCCATCGCCGTGCCCGAATAAGGGGCGATGTACTGCAGCGGGGCCGCGACGCTCGCACCCGCGACGATGACCGTCGTGTAGTCCATGGCGCCGTGCTTACGGAGCGTGTCGATGGCCACGGCGACCGACGAGTCCTTCTGGCCGACGGCGACATAGAAACACTTCACGCCGCTGTTCTTCTGGTTGATGATCGCGTCGATGCCGATCGCGGTCTTGCCAGTCTTGCGGTCGCCGATGATCAGCTCGCGTTGTCCGCGGCCGATCGGCGTCATCGCATCGACCGCCTTGATGCCGGTCTGCAGCGGCTCGCGCACCGGCTGCCGCTCCGCGACACCCGGCGCGAGCGTCTCGACCGGGCGGCGCAGGTCGGTCACGACGGGCCCCTTGCCGTCGAGCGGGTTGCCGAGCGGATCGAGCACGCGGCCGACCACCGCGTCACCCACCGGCACCGAGAGCAGACGGCCGGTGCTGCGGACCTCGTCCCCCTCAGTCACCTTCAGGTAGTCGCCGAGGATGATCACGCCGACCGAGTTTTCCTCGAGGTTGAACGCCAGACCGGTGATCCCGTGCGGGAACTCCACCATTTCGCCGGCCATGACGCCGGAGAGGCCCCAGACGCGGGCGATGCCGTCGCCCACTTCGAGGACCCTGCCGACCTCGCGGACGTCGATGCCCGACTTATAGCGGGAGATTTCCTCGCGGAGGACGGATGCGATTTCGTCGGTCAGGTGTGCCATGAATACTCCCCGGTTTGGATGGCGTGGATGTTGCGTTCTTGGAGACGGCCACCGAGGCGGGCGAGGCCCGTGGCGACCGACTGGTCGTAGATGGTGTCGCCGACACGGACGACGAGACCGCCGATGATGTCGGGGTCGACGGCGAACCGCGGCTTGAGCGACGCCGACAAGGCCTTCTCGGCCTCGGCGACGATCCTGGCCTGCTCGGCGGCGTCGAGCGGGACGGCGGTCGTGAAGACGGCCTGACACCGGCCGTCGCGCTCGTCGGCCAGCCGCTCCGCCGCGTCGACGACCGCCGCAAGCAGGCCGAGCCGGCCGTGGCGGGCCAGGACGTGCAGAGCGTTGGTCGTGGTGGGCGACAACCTCCCGTCGGCGAGACGGTCAATGATACGATCCTTTTCGTCGGGCGCGATCTTCGGGGAGCCAAACACCGTCACCGCCTCGGGCACCTGCGGCAGCACCTCCCGGGCCAGCGCCGCGAGCTCGTCGAGCACCTTCGCCCGGCAGCCTGCCGCCTCGGCTGCCTCGATGATCGCCTGCGCATAGATCTTCGCGACACGGTCGGCGGCGATGTCGACATGGCTGGATTCGATCTTCGCTGCGGCGTTGCTCATAGTTTCGTCCTGCGGAAGCGACTCGTCGTCGCTGCGATCGGGGCTCGAGTCGGTCAGTTGACGCTGGGCTTGCCGGACAGGCCGGCCACCGACTCGCGGACGAGCCGGGACTGCTCGTCAGGCCCCAACTTCTCGCGGAGGAACTTCCCCGCGACGTCGACCGCCAGGCGGCCGGCCTTCTCCGCGATCTGCGAGAGGGCGTCGTCCTTGGCGAGCTGGATTTCGTGCTTGGCGCGGGCCTTCTCCTCGTCGGAAGCCTTCCGGGCCTCCGTCAGGATCGTCTGCTTGGTGCTTTCTGCGTCGCGGCGGGCCTCATCGAGCATGCCCCGCACCTCCTCCGCGGCCTCCGTCAGCCGCCGTTCATAGGAGGCGAGCATCCGCTTGGCCTCCTCGTTGGCGGCCTTCGTCTCGGCGATCTGGCGGGCGATGCCCTCCTCGCGCGTCTCCAGGCCCTGCATGATCGGCTTCCAGGCGAACGCGGTGAGCAGGCCGAAGAGCAGCATGAACACCGCGAACGACCAGACGGCAAGATCGGTCTGAAACCAGGCGGGGCTCTCGAAGTCGGCCTGCTTCACGCCGGCCGGAGCCTGATGGCCGATGTCGGCATGATGGCCGTGCCCGGCGGCACCGTGGCCGTCGGTGGCTGCCGTCGCGACCGTCGGGCACGTCGACACGAGCACGGCCAAGAGAGCGACAAGCTGCGCCCACTGGAAAGCCCGCCGCCGGGGCGGGGTTGCCGTGCTGAGGCCACGCGGCTGTGTCGGGCAGCTGGTCTCGGACGAGCGGACGGCCTGATTCACGGTTGAGACTCCCACGCGAGGACGAGGAACCGGTCTGGGGACGAGCGGCGAGGTTGAAGACGAATCGACTGACGCGAACCTGGCGCGGGCGGGAGCGAATGGGGCGCTTGCCCGCCCGCGCTGCAGGTTTCACGATCGGCATGCGGGCACCCCGACGCATGCCGGGCACCGACCGCCGACAGTCTCACTTCTGCGAGCAGATGAACAGCGCGTAGAACGTGAAGCCTTCGATGAGAGCGGCCGCGATGATCATCGCGGTCTGGATGCTGCCCGACACCTCGGGCTGGCGGGCCATGCTCTCGTAGGCGGCCGTGGCCAACTTGCTGATGCCGTAAGCGGCACCGATGACGACCATGCCCACGCTGAAGGCCGAGCTGAGGTCGATGAGCGAGCGGCCGGTGGCCTCCTGGGCGCTGGCAAAGTCGGCGAAGACGAGCGTCAAGGCCACGGCGGCCACGGTGGTCAGCGTGCGAGTGGAAAGAATCGAGCGGATCATCAGAGGGAAAGCTCCTTGCAAAACGAGGATTCCGGCGGAAGCCGGGACCAGGACAGGGGACAAAAAATCGGACCGGGAAACGAGTGCGTTCGGTGTGGCGCCGGGGCCTCTCTTCTGTGCCTCGAGCCGCGCGGCCCGGGGCCGCGGCGTCGAGGATTTTCCGATGAGGTTGTAAGGGTTTTTCGATGAAATTGAAGGGCAGTCTTCGGCCGGGCCGTTCGCGGGGCGGCTGCGGTCAGTGCTGGTGCACCGACGCCCCGATGAAGAGCGCGGACAGAAACGTGAAAATATAGGCTTGCAGGAAGGCCACGAAGAGCTCGAGCACGCTGAACAGCGCGCTCGACACGACGCTGATGCCGGTGACGGTGGCCCACAGGCCCATCGAATACGAGGCCGCCGCCGAGATCATGCCCATGATGCCGAGCAGCACCAAGTGGCCGGCGACCATGTTGGCCAGCAATCGCACCGCAAGAATCAGGTGCTTGATCAGCAGCCCGAGCATCTCGATGGCGAAGATCATCGGCTTGAGCACGATCGCCAGCGGCAGGGGCAGATCCATCGAGGGCACCTGGTTGCCAAAGAAGCCGAGGAATCCGAACTTCAGCATGCCGGCGACGACGACCGTGGCGAACGTGACGCCCGCGAGGGCGAGCGTCACCGAAAACGACGCGGTCGGCGAGCCGGCCCACGGCACCATTCCCATGAGATTGCAGCCGAGCACGAAGAAAAACAGCGTCCAGAGCAGCGGCACGAACCGGTCTCCCGTGTGCACGGCCGCGGCATGCGCGTGGCCGTGTCCGCCGTGATGCTCCCCGTGGTGGCCGGCATCATGGTCGTCGTGGCCGTGATCGTCGATCGCGGGCCGGGCGATGTTGTCGCGGATGAACAGCAACATCGCGTCGAACAGGTTCACGAGGCGGCCCTTGGGCGCCTCGCCGGACCGCAGCCGCGAGGCGACCCAGGTGAAGATCGCGAGCATGGCGGCCGCCACCACGAGTTCGATGATCATGTACTTCGAGATGCCGAAGCCCGACTTCACCGCGTAGAGGCTCTCGAGCTCGGCGAAGGGCTGCGGGATCAGGATCTTGCCGTCCAGCGCCTCGTTGAACGTGGCGACGTCCTCGATGTCCGGGCTACCGGCCCGCAGGAAGGCGGGCACGTCTTCGAGCGTCCGCCAGCCGTGCCGCCACATCGCCTTTGGCACTTCGAAGAAGTAGCAGTCCTTGAGATGGTAGATCGGATTGGCTGACATGGGCTCGGGGCGTCCTCGTGCGGCCGGTTCGGGAGCGGAGAGTGTGCATCGGCGGGGCGTGGTCGGTCAATGCGGGGCTCTCGAGCCCCCCGCTCTGGCCTTCCCGTCCACGATGTGCAGGAGCAGGTCGGTGGCCCAGAGGGTCAGGTAGAAGGCGACGAGGAGGCCCGCAGCCCCCGCGTCCCGGAGCCCCTGGCCGCCGGTGGAGAGCCAGGCGAGCGCCGCCAGGGGCAGCGTCATCCGCAGAGCGACCGACGCCAACCCCCCGGCAACGGCCTGGGCCGGCTCCCGGACCGGCAT
This sequence comes from Planctomycetota bacterium, assembly GCA_046046235.1. Classification (GTDB taxonomy): domain Bacteria; phylum Planctomycetota; class Planctomycetia; order Pirellulales; family UBA1268; genus CAMCQY01. Next base: position 50,270 of record JBJOKF010000054.1, read on the forward strand.
CCTCGCCAGGATCCAGCCGAAGATGGCCCCCGGCAGGCAGGCCGCCATGGCGAAGGCGACGGCGGCCGGCCACCGTGGTCGCCCGGTCCCCAGCGCAAGCGTTATCCCCGCCGCCAGACCTGCGACCGCCAGGAGAAGGATGAGCCCCAGCAACGGTTGCCGTCGAGGCACTGCGATCGGGATCTGGCCCGTGGGTTGCCCGGGGGGGGCATCCGGCTGCAGCGGCCGCTCGTCCGGGAGAAGCGTCATGAGCGGCGCGGCTGCTTGGTCAGCCGTGTCAACCAGACGAGCGCGGCCAGGAACCCGAGGAGGAATCCCAACGGCCCGAAGGCCTTCCAGCCCAGCCGATCATCGAGCCAGTTGCCGGCCACGCCCGGCAGGAACATCGCCAGGCCGATCGCCATGATCCGCGACGTCCAGACGATTCCCTCACCGACGGGTGACACGCTCGAGCTTCGGCGGGATGGAGAATCAGTCATTCCGGAAGTGTACACCGCGTGCGGAACGGCCGGCACGCCCCGCGACCGCGGCCCGGCGCTCCCGCGGACGCGTGCGCCGGGAGTATCCTGGCGCACTCGTGACGTGCCGTGCGGCTCGTCGACCCCCGAGCCGACCCGAGAGACGTTTGCCATGGCCCGTCGCCGCCACCGCCGCCGTCGCCGCCCGCCCCGCCCCGCGCCGCTGATCGGCGGCACGACCGCCGTCGCCTCGGCCGTGGCGACGCTCCGCATGCTCTGCTGCGACGGCGAGACCTGCCACGAGACGATCGTGCAACGGCCCGAGGAGTTGGCGATCGCCCGAGAGCGGTGGCCGGTCGTCTGGATCGATGTCGAGGGGCTCGAGGACGCGGAGATGATCCGCATGATCGGTGACGTCTTCCGGATCGGCGAACTCGCGCTCGAGGACGCCGTCACGCCCGACGAGCGGCCGAAGGTCGAGGTCTTCGGCCACCAGGTGCTGGTCGCGGTGCGCATGGCCCGGTTCGACGGCGATCAGATCGTCACCGATCCCGTCTGCATCTTTCTCGGCGACCGCTATCTCATCACGTTCCGCGATCGGCTGGGGCACGACGGTTTCGAGTCCGTTCGTCAGCGCATCCGGCATGGCCGCACGCGGGTCGGCCACGAGGGTGCCGATGCCCTCTGCGCCCTGCTGCTCGACGCGGTCATCGACGGCTACTTCCCCGTGCTCGAGGCTTTTGGCGACCGGCTCGAGGGGCTCGAGGACGAGGCGATGAACAGCCCGAGCCGCGACTCGCTCGTGCGGATCCACGACGTCCGCAACGATCTCATGACGCTCAGACGGGCCCTGTGGCCGACCCGCGACGTGCTGCACGCGCTCGGCCGGGAGCCGACGCCCTTCGTGGGCGAACACGCCCGGACGCACTTCCGCGACTGTTACGACCACACGATGGAACTGCTCGACCTGATGGAAAGCTATCGCGAGATCGGCGCCGATTTGCGGGACATCTACCTGGCGAGTCTCAACAACCGTATGAACGACGTGATGAAGGTGCTGGCGGTGATCGCCACGATCTTCATGCCGCTGACGTTCATCACCGGCTATTACGGGATGAACTTCGACACCGCATCGCCGTGGAACATGCCGCTCTTGCGCTATCGGTACGGCGGACTCGTGGCGATCGCGGTGATGCTCGCCACGACGGTGGGCATGGTCGCTTTCTTCTGGCGTCGCGGCTGGCTCAAGCGCTGGCACTGACTTCACGCGAATCCTGGCCCTCCGGGCCAGATTCGCTTGGCCGGCCTCCGCCGGCTGGTGCGGCGCGTCGCATCCATGCGACGCAGTCGGGGCGCCCAACGACCAACCGTTTGGCCGGCCTCCGC
>JBJOKF010000118.1:0-7697 GCA_046046235.1 Planctomycetota bacterium
GGCTCGGCCGCGCTCCACGCCTCGTCGGCCTCCACGAGCGCCTCGCCGGTCCGCATGCCGATCTTCTTGCCTGCCATCGCCTGTCTCCTGAGGTGGTCACGTATCCCTGTCCCAGCCGCCATGCGGCCGCATTGGGCGGCATTCTGTCCGACAGGCGACGTTCCTGACCACCACCATCCGTGAGGACCTGCCCCGTGGCGACAAGTTTTTCAACTTGTCGAATCCGGGTAGACAAGCGCGCCGGTGAGGGACCGCCCACGCCGCGAAAGCCGGACGTTCGCGTCGGCCTTCCGGGCCTCCGCTCACTCGGATGCTGACCGCGCTCCGCCATCCTGGCTGCGCTTGTCAGCATACGCCGGCTCTCAGGGCATGGGCGTCCCCTCACCTCCCGTATGGCGAGGCGCCGCCCCTACGCGCTCAATCCGGCAGACGTGCGATGATCCGGAGCGGGCCGCCGCTGCCGCCGGCGATCTTCATCGGTAGGGCGACGACGAAGCCGCCCGTCGCGGGCACTTCGCGCATGTCGGCGACGTTCTCGAAGACAGGCACGTTGGCGGTGCAGAGGGCGACGTGCGCGCCGAACGTGGTCGACGGCCCGTGGTCGATGCTCGCGGTGTCGATGCCGACGGCCCGCACCCGGCGATGGTCGACGAGCCACCTGGCAGCCAACGGTGCGAGTCCCGGAAACCGCAGCTTGGCCACCGCTTCCGGGCCGGTCTGCGACGTGCCGAGGTAGTCCTCACGGTCGCCCCACTTCTCCGCCCAGCCCGTCTGCAGGAGCACGATCACGTCCACCAGCTGCCGGCCATGTCGCTCTTCCCAGGCGACGAGGTCATCGGGGGTGATCTCGTACGCCGGGTCGGCGGCGCAGCGGTCGCGGACGTCGACGACGACCGCCGCGCCGACGAGTCGATCGAGCGGGATCGCGTCGGCCGTCAGGCCGGCGGCGGAGAAGTGCCGCGGCGCGTCGAGGTGCGTGCCGCCGTGCTCGGCCGTGCTGAAGCGGTTGGCCGCGTAGTAATACCCCTGCGGGGTGACGCCATTCCGCTCGGTCTCGAGCTTGAAGCCCGCTTCGGTCGGCCAGAAGACTGTCTTGTCGTCGAAAGAGTGCGTGAGATCGACCCACCGGCCGCCGGCCGGCATGCCCTGTTCCGCGGCCCCCAGGCCCGCCACGAGTCCCACGGCCGCCACGGCCGCCAACACCCGGAACATGTGCGTCTCCTCGCCGCGCGGGCCTTCAGCACCGGCGGCCGGGGCAGTCCCGGCGGGATGGTGGTGCCTCGATCGCGGTGGGCGCAGACTACCCGAAACCGACCACCCCGGGGAGGGATTCCTATGGTGCTCGCCATGCGGAAGATGCCGAGGGTGCCGAAGCGAGCGGCGGACGTACGTGGTCGTACGGATCCACCCCGCCAGGACCGATTTCACTAGAGGCGTCGGCTGCCCGCGGGCGTGTTGCCCCGAGCAGGCCGCAGCCCCAGCCGGAAAGGCCGCTTTGCCATGCGGGCGCTGAGGATCTTCTTCGTCTTGACCATCGGATTGACCGCGGCGGTTCCTTGTTCCGCCAGCGGGTTCGATCCGCGGATCGTCACGTTCGGCAGCGAGCGGGACCAGATCAAGAGCATGCCCATCGAGAAACGTCCCAACCGACCGCTGCACGTCTACGGCAACTCCGTCCGCCGCCGCAACGCCCGCGTGACTCAGCCGACCGTCTCCAGCCCCCGTCGGTAGCGTCCGCGAACCCGTTCAGGACTCGACAGGCGCGACCCGCAGCAACGGGTGCATCCGATACTCTCGGCCCGTCCCCTGCTCCACGCACCGGTAGCGGCTGCGCAACCGAGGGCCCAGGATGAAGCAGCGCCCCGATTCGATCCGAAAGACCGTGCCGGCCTGGAGCGACTCCACGGTGGCCTGGCCCGGCGTGGCGATGTCGTAGCGGGCCAGCACGGTCGCCAGTCCGCGGTCGCTGCAGGTCGCCGCGGCGGGGTTGCGGATCGCCCGCTCGAGCGCACCGGTGACGTCCGCGGGCAGCATGCCGCCGACGACCACCGGTTCCAGAATCCTCCCGAACTCCGCCTTCCACTCGACGCCGTGGGGTCGCACCCGGCGGATGCGACGGCGATGCCGCTCCCAGGTCGCCGCATGGGCAACCTCATGGAGCAGCGTCGTCAGGAAGGCATAGGGATTGAGGTCCTCGTTGACGGTGATGGCGTGGCGGGGCCGGCCCGGTCGGGGGCCGCGATGGTCGCCAAGCTTCGTGCGCCGCGGCCGGGTGATCCGCACGTCGATCGGCAGTTCCCCGAGCAGCACGGCGACATAGCCGTGGCTGGGCTCGGGGAGCCTTCGCCACAGGTCGGCGGGCGCATGGCTGACGGTGGGGGCATCCATGTGATGACTGCGGAACGCGGCTGCGGCCTTCGAAGTCGGAAAGTATCGCAGGGCCGACACGAACGGCGAAGTGCGTTTTTCTCAGCGCGGCCCCGGCCCAAGCCGTTGGCGTATCGCGGGGACACGGCGTAGCCTGACGAGCTGGCGGCGGACGGCAGGCGACGAGGTTTTATCGTGGCACACTTCGACGTGATCGTGCTGGGCACCGGCGCCATGGGCGCGGCGGCTGCCGCCCATCTCGCCCGGCGGGGCGTCCGCGTCTGCGGCCTCGACCGGTTTCCGCTCGCACACGATCGCGGCAGCTCCCATGGCCAGACGCGGCTCATTCGCCTGGCCTACTTCGAGCATGCCGATTACGTGCCGCTCCTGCGCCGGGCGTACGAGCTCTGGCACGAGCTCGAACATGCCGGCGGCCGCCCGTTGCTCGTCGAATCGGGGCTCGTCCTCGCCGGCCCGCCGGAGGCCGAGGCGGTGGTCGGCACGCTTTCCGCGGCGGCGATTCATGGCCTCGCGGTCGAGCGACTCTCCGCCAGCGAGACGCAGCGTCGCTGGCCTACCCTGCGGATGCCCGATGATTGGGTCGCGGTGCACGAACCGCGCGGCGGCTATCTCTTCGTCGAGGAATGCGTCCGCGCCCACGCGGCCGAGGCGGCCCGCCATGGCGCCCACTTCGAGCACGGCGTGGAGGTGCAAGGCTGGAGATCGGTGCGGTCGAACGACGGCAGCCATGTGGTCGTGGAGACCGATCGGGGGCCGCTGGCCGCGGACAGGCTCGTGATCGCGGCCGGCGCCTGGGCGTCCGATCTCCTGCGGCTCCCCGGGCTGCCGTTGCGGGTGCTGCGCAAGTCGCTCTTCTGGTACGACCCGGCCGACCCCGCCGCGCATGCCGCCGGCATGCTCCCCTGCTTCGCGTTCGCCGGACCGGCCGGCTTCTACTACGGCTTTCCAGCCCTCGCTGGTCGGGGGGTGAAGATCGCCGAGCACACGGGCGGCATCGAGGTCGGCGATCCCCTGGAGATCGACCGCGCGATCGACACGGCCGAACAGGCGCGGGTCGAAGAGGCGATCGCGGCACACCTGCCCCGCCTGGGCAATCGGCTCGTGGCCCACGCCACCTGCCTCTACACGATGTCGCCCGACGGGCACTTCGTCGTGGGCCGACATCCCGACGATCCCGCGGTGGCCATCGCCGCGGGCTTTTCCGGCCATGGGTTTAAGTTCGCGAGCGTCATCGGCGAGGCGCTCGCCGACCTCGCGATCGAAGGCCGGACGTCACTGCCGGTGGGGTTTCTGTCCCCGACGCGGTGGGATGGACCGGCACCGACCCGGCAGCCGAAGTGATCGCGCGCCCTCCTCGACCAAGGGGGGCGAGAAGCGGCCCGCGAACTCGTCTCGACCAACGCCGACGTGATCCGTATCACTCCCGCGGGTGCTGCGGCGGCCGGCGCGGGTCGATAACGCCGCCGGCCGATATACTTTTTCGGATCGGCGGGGTTGGTGGGATGCACCGCCGGCCCATTTTTTCTCCCCTTCTCCCGAGTTTGATCAGGAACGGCAGGACAGGCGTGACGCAACGGATAGCAACGCAGGCCGGACGACGAGCATCGCACGGCATCACGGCTCGTGCGTGGCTGGCGCACGGCCTCGCAGCCGTCGTTTTGGCCGCCTTGGCCACGAGCGCCGCGGCGGTGGCCGGCGAATGGCCCCAGATCCTCGGCCCCGACCGCAACGGCATCGCCGCGGCCGACGAGATCCTGGCGGACGAATGGCCCGCCGAAGGCCCCTACACGCTCTGGCAGCGCGAGGTGGGCAGCGGTTACGCGGGCGTGGCCGTGGCCGACAAGAAGACGATCCTTTTCCACCGCGTCGAGGACAAGGAGGTGGTCGAGGGGCTCGATGCAGCGACCGGCCGCACCCTCTGGACAGACTCCTATCCCACCAGTTTCACGCCGGAGGTGGGCTCCGGCGACGGCCCGCTCTGCGTGCCGGTGGTCCACACCGGCCGCGTGATCACCTTCGGCGCCCAGGGGATCCTCACCTGTCTCGACGCCGCCACAGGCAAGCGGATCTGGCAGAGGGACACCCACGCCGACTACGGCGCCCAGACCGGCTACTTCGGGGCGGGCAGTTCGCCGATCGTCGTTGGCAACCTCGTGATCGTGAACGTCGGCGGCGCCAAGCAGGAGGCCGGGCTCGTCGCCTTCTCCTTCAAGGACGGTCATACCGTCTGGACGAAAACGTCCGAGAGGGCCAGCTACTCCTCGCCCGTGCTCGTGAAAATCGGTGACGCCCCGCACCTGATCGCGATCACCCGCTACCGCGTGGTCCTGCTCGACGCGCTCACCGGGGCGATCCGCTGGCAGTTCGCCTTCGGGCAGCGTGGCCCGACAGTGAACGCCGCAAACCCCGTCGTGATCGGCCCGAAGCACGGCAAGCAGCATCTGCTCGTGACGGCCGCCTACGGCATCGGCTCGCTCTACGGCAGCTTCGACCGCAACGGCATGACGAAGGTCTGGGGCGGCGTCGATTCGCTCGCCAGCCAATACTGCACGCCGCTGGCGATTGGCGACTACTTCTACGCGATCGACGGTCGGGACGACCTGCCGCCTGCCGACTTCAAGTGCCTCAAGCAGGCGACCGGCGAGGTCGTCTGGAAGGAGGAGAACTTCGGCTACGGCACGCTCCTGTTCGCCGACAACAAGATCATCGTCACGAAGGTGAACGGGGACATGCTGCTCGTGAAGCCCGATCCCGCAGGGCTGCAGGTGCTCGCCCGGGCGAGGCCGTTCAAGACCACGATCCGCGCCCTCCCCGCGCTCGCGGCCGGCAAGCTCTACGTCCGTGACGAAAACACGCTCAAGTGCCTGAGCGTGAAGCCCCGCCCGCGGTGACGACCCGACATGCCTCCGCCAGGAGGATGCCGCAGGCGACAGAGACGTTCAGGCTCTCGACGGCGCCCGTGCCAGGAATCTGCACGGCCACGTCGGCGAGCGCGGCGATCGGCCGCGAAACCCCCTGCCCCTCGCTGCCGAGCACGAGCACGACCTTGCGGCCGAGCCGGGCGGCGGCCGCGGGCGCTCCGGCTCGGCTCGAGGTCGTCACCACCCGGAAGCCCTGCCGCTTGAGCCGCGCGAGACTCGCCGCCGGATCATCGAGATCGCACACGGGCACGCACTCCGCGGCCCCTTCCGCGACCCGCACGGCGGCCGGCGACAGCGGCGGCAGTTCGCCCCGCCGGCCGAGGAGGGCGCCGGAGCCGAAGTGGGCGGCGGTGCGGAGGATGGCGCCGAGATTGTGCGGATTCTGCACGCCGTCGAGGTAGACGAGCGGCCCGGCGAGACGGTTTGCATCGGCGGCCCGCTCGAGATCCGCCGCCGACCAGCGCGGACAGGAGCGGGCCAGGATCGCGATCCCTTCGTGGTGATGCGAACCGCTGATCCGGGCCAGGTTCTCGGGCTCGACGATCTGAAAGCCGCGACGCTCGGCCGCGCAGTGGGCGAGCAGCGGGGCGAATCGTCGCTGCTGCTCCGCGGTGAGATACACCCGCACGATGTCCTGCGGCCGCCGGGCAAAGAGCGCCTCGCAGGCACGGCCCCCGTGATACGTCTCCTCGTCGCGACCCTGATGCCGGGATCGCGCGTGATTGGCCTGTTGCCTCGGCCCCGCGGCCTTTTGGGGCGCCGCCGGCCGCGGCAGCGATCGCTGCGGCCCCGGTGACTGCGGCTGCCGCACGCCACGCGGCGGCTTCGCCCCCGCAGCCGGAGGACGTCTTGCGGGCCGGGACCGCTTCATGGCTCGTCCTTTCCGCCGCGGACCCGCTCGATGCGGTCGAGTTCGTCGTCGAGATCGGCCGAGAGGTTGACGCGGTCGAAGTCGGCCGACTCGTCGAGCTTCACGAGCCAGTTGCCGCAGATATCGAAGCGGACGGTGCCGCCCCGGAAGTGGCAGTCGAGCACGTGGCCGCCGCTGCGGCGGTCGTCGGCGAGGAAATGCCAGTGGTAGCCGGGGACGGTGATTCCCCGGGCCCAGGCCGGGCTGCGGATGCCGACGAACGTGCCCCGGACCTGCTCCCGCTTCCAGACCGACTGGAAGTCGCTCCGCGAGTTCATCGGGCGGTAGGGCTTCGCCTGGACATGCACGCTCCGCAGCGTCAGCGCCGCCGCTTCACCGTCGATCCGCAGGGCGACGAAGTTGTTCGGGTGGCCCACGCCGGCGTCGAGCCACCGCTCGAGTTCCTCGAGCGACGCGGCCTGCGGGCAGGGCAGCCGGCCATCCTCGTCGAACGGCGTCACGACGGCGAAGGGGATCGTGACGTCCGGACCGACCTCGGCGATCGCCCCGTCGCTCTTGATCTGGTAGCCCTTCCCCTCGAGCACCACGAGTTCGCCGTCGAGCCTGTCGACCGTGCCGAGCCCCAGGTCGCCGTCTCGCAAGACTGCCGCAAAGGGCACGGTGCCGTCGAACCGGCCCTGCAGGAGCGCATTGATCACCGAGACCTGCGTGATGCGGTCGCGATCCGCCGCGCCGGCTTCGTCGGCACGGGCTGCGCCGCTCGCCACCGCCGTGGCGGCCAGCAGGCATCCCGCGATGACGATGCCTCGAGCCGCGTTCATCGCCCAGCCTCCGCCACCCCGACGGGCGCCGATCGCTTGCGTGTGAGCATGAACTCATTCCCCTCGGGATCGACGCACATCGCGAGGTGCGGCGGCTCGCCCCCTTCCGGCTCCGGCTCGCGGCTTAACTGGCCGCCGGCCGCGATCACCTCCCGGCCGCCGGCGATGACGTCGGCCACCTGGAAGCTCAGGCCCGTCCAGGTTCGCTTGCCTTCGCCGCCGGAATGGATGCCGATCACGGCCCCGCAGACCTCGACCTCGGCGATGACGCTCGACTGGCGGAGCACGCGGCCGCCGAACGTCTCCGTGTAGAACCGGACGGCCCGGTCCATGTCGGCCGCCCAGATCACGTACTTCACGCGTTCGACGATCATGCAGCCCCCCGTGGATTGACGACGTTTTGCGGCCTACCGGCCACAAATGCCCGCAGATTCTCGGCCGTCGCTTCGATGAGCCGCCGGCGGGCGTTCCGCGTGGCCCAGGCGACGTGGGGCGTGATGACGCACCGCTGGGCCTGGGGAAATGGAAGCTCGAGCAGCGGGTTCGAGGCCGGCGGCGGCTCGACGGAGAGCACGTCGAGGCCGGCACCGGCGATGCGGCCGGCCGTGAGGGCCGCGGCCAGGGCGGCCTCGTCCACGAGTGGCCCGCGGGCGGTGTTGATGAGGAACGCGGTCGGCTTCATGAGGCCGAGCGTGC
>JBJOKF010000121.1:0-4535 GCA_046046235.1 Planctomycetota bacterium
GTCGGCGTCGAGCCCGACCCCGTCGAGGGCCACGTTGACCTTCTTGATGTCCTCGTAGAAGCGGTTGCCGGGCGCATGCGCGGGAAACACCTTCACGACGACGAGGTCGGCGGCCGGGAACCTCTCGCGGAGGTTGTCGGCGCAGGCCTTGATCCCGCGGGCGGCCGGCTCGATGCCGGTCTCCGGCGTGAAAAACATGTTGTTGTTGCCGATGAGCAGCACGACCAGCTTCGGCTCGAGGCCGTCCACGCCGCCGTGATCGAGCCGCCAGAGCACGTTCTGCGTCTTGTCGCCCCCGATGCCGATATTCACGGTCTTGTACTTGCCGAAGTGCTTTTGCCAGGCGGCGCCCCACTGCATCGTGATCGAATCGCCGACGAGGAGGATGTCGATCGGCCCCTTGCTGGCCTCGGCCACCTGCACGAGCTTGGCGTGGGTGTCGAGCCAGGAGCGGCCGCCCCAGAAGCCGGCCGATGGCACGACGGGCCAGAGTTCCGGCTTGTGCTGGGTGATTTCGGCGCCGGGCCGCCGCTCGTACTCGGGCTTGAGGACGTAGGCTTCCTCCTCCGCGGAGAGCGGCCAGCCGGTCTTCTGCGGCTCAGGCGTCGCGTAGGCGTAGTCGAGGGCGGCGGCAGGCCGCGGCATGAGGGCCGCGGCTGCGCAGGCAGCCAGCAGCAACCGAGGGATGCATCGAGTGTGAGCACACATGGCGATGGCTTTCTTTGGCGAGGAAGCTGAGGTTGATGAGGTCGGCCGACGACATGCGGACTATGGACGACCAGCCCGGCAATGACCCTACCCACCGCCGTGGGCCGGTCATGTCATAAACTTGCCGGTCATGAACATGCCGACGCGCCGGCCACCAGGCCGCTGCTCGGCTGTCGCGTATCTCGTCAGGGCGTGAGATCGAGTGCGACGGTGCGGTGCGCGGAATCGATCGTCGCCGTAAGGCCGGACTTCTCCGCGGCCATGTACTTCTCAGGCACCAGCCGCTGCGGCGGGATGAGCTTGCCGGTCTTCTCGTCGAGGGTCTCCGGCTGCGCGTCGCCCGTCACGGCGACTCCGTAGTCCGCCGGCCGGAGGTGCGTGGAAAACTTTCCGGCCGCCACCTTCGCCATCACCGTCCGCGTGCCGCCCTCCTGCACGAAGTGCACCGCCCCGTTCGCCAGCGGCTTCCCGGCGAACGTCACCGTTCCGGAGACGGGGATGGTGCCCTCTGGCCCGCCCTTGCCGCAGCCGACGAGCGGCAGCATGAGAGCCGTGAGAAGCAGGGCCGCGGTCGTGTTGAGATGTCGCATAGGCATCGTGTGGCTCCCGTTCTTCATGAGGCTCACGGGAGGCTGGCGGAAATGTTGTCGGCGCGGCCGCCGAGGGCGTTGTAGAGCTGGAAATCGATCGATTCGGACATCCGGACGACCGCACCGTCGCCCATGCAGAAGAAGACGACGCCGCCCGGGTGGTAGCTGGCCGCGTAGCGGAGGTTGGTCGTGTTGGTGTGCGCGGCCGTAGGATTGATGTCAGGGCTGTTGATCCGGCCCTGCGTCGAGACGCCGTAGTATTGCGCACCCGAGACACCGCCGAAGCCAGACAGGTCTGCCTTGCGCTCGGCGAGCATGATCGTCTTCGAGAGGCCGTCGGAAACGTCCTTCAGTTTGCACTGGAAGCGGCTCATGATTCCGAACATGCCGGGGTTCATCGAGGCTCGCGGGTATGCGCCCATGTTGGGGGAGCCACAGCCGGGGATGTTGACATACGTCGAGCAGAAGCTCGGCTCAGTGCCACCTCCGGCGGCCGTGCAATCGTTGAGCATGTTTCCGAGCCGCTGCGGTCCGCACATCGGGCCGTAGCAGCAGGGGCTCGTCTTGTAGCCGGCGCCACCGTAGGAAAAGCCGGTCGGGGTGGGTGACAGCGAGGGGGCTACGGTGAGCGTGGCGGACGCGGGGTTGCTGGGGCACAGCTGGGTCGGGTAGCGAAGCGAATTGAAGAGCGATCGATTGTTCCGGCCACTCGGCCCGGCGGTCGTGCTATTGATGCTCTGAGCTTGGTCATACAGGTTGTAGATCTCCTGCATTTCCACGAAGGGCATCAGGTCAACGTTGAAGTTCCGCGGGGCAGCGGGCAGGCCGCCGTTGAAAGTACCGTCGGCGCAGTCTCCAGTCACAGCGATCGAAGTCGCCGGAAACTGCTTGTTGGCGTCGGCGTAGTTGTGCATCGCCAAGCCACTTTGCTTGAGGTTGTTCGAGCAGGCGCTCATGCGGGCCGCCTCGCGGGCGGACTGCACCGCCGGCAGGAGCAGGCCCACGAGCGTGCCGATGATCGCGATCACGACGAGCAGCTCCACGAGCGTGAAGCCGCGACGAGCGGCGGATGAAGACGAATGACCGGACATGACAAACCCCCCAGGAAGAGGCGGAATAAAAGGCGGCGACAGCCCCCGTGAGAAAAGTACCCCACCGCCCCGACCGCATCATGTCATAAGTTTCATTGCACGCGGGCGGCTCAACGGGACTCGGGCCGCGGCTCGCCGCCTTTCGTCCAGGCCACCACCTCGCGGCGGCTCGAGACGTGGAGCTTCGTGTAAATGCGGTTGACGTAGGTCGAGACCGTGCCGATCGAGAGGCCCAGCTGCACGGCGATCTCCTTGTAGGAGTAGCCTTCGACCAGATATTCGAGCACCTGCCGCTCCCGGGGGGCGAGCATCGCGTCGGAGGCCGCGGCGGCCGGGGCGGCCGCATCGCCCGGCGCGGACGGCGCCGCCGTCTGCTTTTCGCTCATCGACCGGAAGGCCGCGATCACCCGGCGGGCTACCGCCCGGCTCATCGGTACGCCCCCTTCCCGGATCTCGCGGATCGCCTCGACGAGCTTCTGCGCCGTCACCGGCTTCACGAGATAGCCGTGCGCGCCGGCGGTGATCGCGCGGAAGGCGGTGTCGGGATCCTGGTAGGCCGTCACCATCAGAAACTGCGTCTGGGGGAGCTGTGGAGACAATCTCGCCACGCAGTCGACGCCGCTGCCGTCGGGCAGGTCGACATCCATGAGCACGACGTCGGGCTGGGCCGCGGGGATGCGGTCGACCGCGTCGCGAACGCTCCGGCACAGGCAGGCGACCTTGCAGCCCTCGGCCTTGCCGAGCACCCGCTCGAACGACCGCCGGAGGTCGGCGTCGTCCTCGACCACGGCCACGGTGATCTCGCGGCTCATGCGGTGGCTCCGGAGGGGGCGGGCAGCGGCAGCGTGAACGTCACGACCGTGCCCCGGCCCGCCGCCGAATGAATGGTGCAGCGGCCGCCGATCTCCTCCATCCGCCGCCGCATGTTGTCGAGGCCCAGATGATCAACGGCGTCGCCCGGAGCGTGCGGGTCGAATCCCCGGCCATCGTCGGCGACGACGATCTCGAGCGTGCCCGGGGCGATAGAAAGGCCGAGCGTCATGGTCGTGCAGCGGGCGTGCTTGACGGCGTTGTTCTGGGCTTCGCGGACTGCCAGAAAGAGCGCGTGGCGGACCATGCCGGGGAGCGGTTCGTGGGGCAGTTCTTCGGGAACGGCGAACCGCATCGACACGCCGGCGGCATCGAGGAACTGCTCCGTCGACTGCACGAGATACGCGGCAAAGCGGTCGAGCGTGTCGTGGGCCGGGTTCACCGCCCAGACGATCGCATCGACGCTTCGCACGAGATCCGCGGCGATCCGCCAGATGCCGTCCGCCAGGCCGACAGCCTCCGGCCGGGCGATGTCGGCCACTTCAGAGCGGACCGCGTCGGCCCGCATGGCGATTTCAGTGAGTTTCGCTCCGATCTCGTCATGCAGGTCGCGGGCGATCCTGGAGCGCTCGCGTTCGAGGGAATGCGCCTGCTCGAGCGCTTCGAGCCGCCGCTTGAGCCGGCGGGCCGAGAGCGTCCGCGCAAGCAGGAGTCCACCCGCCGCCAGGGCCGTTCCGGCAACCGCCCAGACCTCCGGCCGTCGCGAGAGCGGCGCCGGCACGATCACCTGCAGGCTGGCTTCGTCGCCGGCGGCCTCGCCGTTGGCCCGAAAGGCGCCGACGCGAAACCAATAACTGCCAGGCGCCAGCCCCGCGTAGCCGGCGGCACCCGTGCCTCCACTGCCGAAGCTGTAGGCCGCCGACCAGGAGAGCGTGACGCGATCGCCGGGCTGGACCGGCACGGCAGGCCCGCGGTTGGTGGCCCAGTTGCCGAAGCGGGTCGGATCGTCATCGAGGATGAACAGGACGGGATGCGGCTCGGGCACGGTGCGGATGCGGACCGTGCTCATGTCGGGCTTCGAGCCGGGGCGGTGCCAGCCTGCGGGAATGAAATGGGGCCCGAGGGCGTCAAGGTCGAGGTTGTGCGGGAGGAGTGCGTGGACCTTGGCCGCGGCGCCCGGCCGCTCGACCCGCAGGGCGATGTCGTCCACCGCCAGACAGCCGACGACCTGCTCGGCATTGTGCGACAGGAACGACACCTCGACGATGGCCGCGCCGGCCGGCGCAGTGGCGACGAGAGCATGCGGCTGGAAGTCGGACCTCTCGGCGACGCCCCG